>WFMB01000069.1 GCA_009177185.1 Bacteroidales bacterium | reverse complement strand
CGGTTCAAGGAGATGAGAGACAAACAGGGTGTGACGTGTCAACATTGCGGCTGTCACGATGTGGTTTGGTTAGAGAGCAAGCAACAATACCAGTGCAAGCATTGCCGTCACAGAACTACGCTTAGAAGCGGCACGGTGATGCACGGCTCGAAGTTACCGTTCATATATTGGTTCATCGCCATTCATCTGCTGACAGCCACTAAGAAAAGCATCTCAGCGGCTGAGCTGCAGCGCCAGATAGGCCACAAGCGCTATCAACCCATCTGGGAACTGATGCACAAATTACGCTCCGTAATGGGTAAGCGTGATGACAAGTACACACTGAAAGGCTGTATAGAATTGGACGAGGGCTTTTTCTCTACGGAGATTCCGAAGGAAAAGAAAAATGAGAAGCTGAAGGCTGGTGCAGGTAGTCAGCGCAAGTCGAAGGTGATGGTGATAGCCGAAAGTACACAAGCAGGGAAGGAGTCTAAGAATGGCCAGAAGTCCAAGGTGGTGAAGCATATCAAAATGATAGTGATACCAGACGAAAAGGCCAAGACGATAGACGTTGTAGCGGCCAAGGTGATTGATAAGGATAGTAAACTGACAACCGACAACCACCGCTCCTATATTCATTTCAAGGATATGTTTACGGAGCACAAATCACAGGTCATTGACCCGAAGGACATTGGAAAGGTACTCCCATGGGTACATATAGCCATCAGTAACGCTAAGACACAACTGGCCGATATGCACCACGGCATCAAGCCAGAGTTCCTGCAAGAGTACCTGAACGAGTTCTGTTACAAGTTCAACCGCAGATACTTTGGTGAGGATTTGTTTGAACGGTTGTTGCTGATTGCATCATCCTACCGTACGGATTTTGAACACAGGACATATCGCGAGACGGCATAGAAGACTAAATATACACATAAAATGAGTAACAAACAAGCATTGCAAGTTTTTGAGCACTACAAAGTGCGAACAATCTGGGACGATGAAACGGAAAAATGGTATTTTTCAGTAGTTGATGTTGTTGGTGTACTGACTGACAGTATTGATGGTCGAAAATATTGGAACAAGCTGAAACAACGGTTAAAAAAAGAAGGAAATGAAACGGTGACAAATTGTCACCAGTTCAAACTGAAAGCTGCCGATGGCAAAATGCGACTGACCGATGTTGCTGATACAGAGCAACTTTTCCGTATCATCCAATCCATTCCTTCCCCGAAAGCAGAGCCTTTTAAGCAGTGGATGGCTCATGTTGCTACTATCCGAATTGACCAGATGATGAATCCTGAGTTGTCCATTGAGCAAGCCAGAGAGGATTACAGGAGAAAGGGGTACTCTGACCGGTGGATTAGCCAACGGTTGAAAGGTATAGAAGCCAGGAACGAACTTACGGAAGAATGGGATAGGCGTGGCGTCCAAAAGAAACAATACGCAATATTGACAGATGACATAACAAAAACATGGAGTGACAGGACAACAGGGCAGTACAAAAAACTCAAAAGGCTTGACCCAAAGAAAAAGGAAAACTTGCGAGATAACATGACTACTATAGAGCTGGCACTCAATACACTAGCAGAGGCTTCCACAACAGAAATATCCAGGAAGGTAAAACCTAAAACATTTTCAGAAAACAGGGAAGTCGCTAAGAAAGGAGGCAATGTGGCTAAGATTGCAAGAAACAATCTGGAAGAACAGTTAGGCAGGTCAGTCATCACAAGCCAGAAAGCTATTGATTATCTGCCGGCACAGTTAAGGCAAAGAGAACTGGAATCAGAAGGAGAAAACAGCGATGAAGAATGAGTTTGAAACAGTTCCGCAATTACTTGAAGCCCTTGCGCCATACATATCGGCACGGGCTTTAGCACGCATTTGCGGCATGAGTGAGAGCCAGATGTTACAATACAAGGCTGGCATTAAGAAAATTAGTCCAAAAAATATTGCGCGTATCAACGAGAAATTGCGTACCTTTGCAGTCGAACTCCAAGAGTTCACTTTAAAGGGCGCGTGATGCGTCTTACTATTTTATAAATGCAAAGAAGGCTGGCGGTTTTCGTCAGCCTCTATTGACGAATATTTGGTGGTATGATTGCGGATAATCATTAATTTTTTCTTTTCAACATATAAATTTCTTTTATATAATAGAAAAATATGGGTACAATAAAAGAAAATATTGCTGTTCTACTTCCTAACAATATTATCATAACAATTGCCAATATAGCTGAATATAAATAATATCAATAAACAATATCAAATTA
>WFMB01000080.1 GCA_009177185.1 Bacteroidales bacterium | reverse complement strand
ACCGGATGTATATGAGAATGGTGCTACCCCGACATAGCAGTTGAACTGTCTGGGATTGTCAAAACGTGTAAATGCTTCCGTGGCAATAATCATGTTCATTGCCACCACCGGGCCAACACCCTCCACAGACCTAAGCAGCATCATCTGGCGGGAAAGTTCTTCTGATGAATCAATGATATCGGCCATCTCTTGGGCAATCTCCTTCAATGTTCTCTCCAGGATCTTTATCATCTCTTTCAATCTCTTTGCCTTGCGCTTGAAAATACTATCCTCCATAAAGCCCTCCTGATCAGTCAGCTGAGCCTTGTACTTGGCAAGATCCGTCAGGTATAGCGAGCGTTCTGCCTCAAGCTGTTTAAGCCTCATCAGCTCTTCGGTGGGACGGCTGTAGGGTTTTGCCTTGTCAAGGAACCGCATGGCATATTCGGCAATGCGGCGTGCGTCCACTTTATCATTCTTGCCGCGTGTCACCCATGAGCAATACTTGATCTGAGAGGCGTTTTCAAGCCACAGCCTGCAGCACACAGACTTACAGGCACACATAAGGGGATATGTGTACTGGCCGGTGTGTTCCGCGCAGATGATAAAGCTGTCGTTGCTCATGCTCAGTTCTTCTTTTATGCCCTCTATCACCGAGGCAATAGATTGCGGATGGTTACTTACCTGTTCCTCTTTGAGGACCTTTGACTTTGACATTACACAGATGTCAAGTTTCTTTTTTGAGACATCTATGCCGATGAAATAAAAATTTTGCATAACTTTGTAGTGGACAAACAACGAGAGAAAGGAGCTCGTCCTTAACCTAATTACCTTAACAACAGGTGTTATATTTTTATACAGGCCTCAGGACGGGAAAGGCGGAGAGTCCTAATATGAACACGGGTATTACCCCTAATACAAAATGGTGCACTCTCTGTCTTCCTTTCTTTCAATATTTATTTTTTCACTGCAAATTTACCATTTATATTTCAGTTCCGGTTTGCCGATGCAAATCGTAACTATTCAGCGGACATGCAGAGATGGTCGCTCTTAGAAAAGGGCGAGTATGGCATTATAAGGTGAGTTTCCATGTTTCTTAGTGGTTTCAACAATCGAGTGCAGATCCATGAAAGCATCGGCACCAAGATCGGAACGGAAGCATCCGGAGATCTTGAGCTTGACCTTCAACTTCCTTATCCCACGTTCCGAAGCATTGTTGTCCGGCGGTATGGCAGGATCCTTTAGAAAATTGAAGATATAATCACGGCATTTCAGCAATCCGTTTTTAAAAGTCGTGAACTTCTCATTTAACTTCGACAGGTTTTCATCTAAGAGTCTGTCAATTCTTTTGAGCCACGGCTCTGTATCCAGTGACAGGGTCGGCTGCTGGTTGCGTTCATGTATAGCTTCCTGAAACAAGGACTCCACAGATTTGGACCATGTCTGGTCGGGGTCCAGCTCGTTGAGATACTGGCATTCCCTGAGAAGATGAGCCAGACATACCTGATGGTTAAGAAAGTGGAGCGCGAAATATGCGCTGTGGCGGTCGGTGACAGCAGTCATCCTTTCGAGGGAATCACCGAAACGCTCCTCAAGCTCCCGGCCCTTGCGGCTATTGCCGTGGAACAGCAATGTGAAATAGACAGTCTGCGCTATCCATGCCCAATCAAGACGGTTGTTGCAGTAGCAGCCCGACTCATCAAATCCGACCACAGGTGACTGCTTGATGTATTCCTTTATCTTTTCAATGGCAGGCCGGGCCGCTTTCTTGGCTGCGTTCACCCAGTTGACCATCGAGCCCTGGCTTATGTCAAGACCGAAAACTTCATTGAAAAAGAGGTCTATGCGGTTGAACGGCAGGAACTGCACCACTGAAAGATAAACGGCCAGTCCTTTGACCGAAGCATCATACACCACTGCATTGGACCTGCGTCGTTCTGAACTGGCTTTGACCCGGTGTCCACAGGTGCGGCATATTTTCACATAATGGTTGACCTGCTTTATCAGCGGTTTAAGTTCCGGCAGGGAGATGATCTGAGTGACATAGTCAAGCTCGGCATCACAGTTTTCAAGGGAATCCCCGCATTTGTCACATATTTCAGCAGTGCTGTCCACAACAACGTCGGGATTGTCAGTGATCTCAAGCGTTGCGCCCTCATGCCACGGCTGTCCTCCTGGCTTTTTACCCGAGGGCTTCCTAAGTGATCGGGTACGGCGTATGATCTCGTCCTTCATCTTTTCCTTTGATGGAGGGGTACTGCTGTTTGTTGAGTTTTTGGGTGGCTCCTCATATTTCGACAGCCTTTTTTGAAGTTCGGCTATCAGCTTGTCCTTCTTCTTGCCGTCACGCTTCAAATCGCGTATTTCCTTGAGTTGCTTTTGCGAATTACGGTTGATCTGACATATGGTCGCATGCTGTGAATCGATGGTCTTCTGCATCGACTCCATCTGCTTAGCCAGTGACGAAATGGCTTCCGTTATGTCTGTAACTTTCTGCTTCACAGATACAAAAATACTAAAAATATTTGACATTACCAAATTATCAAGTATCTTTTTATCTGATTTCTTAAGATTTATTGACGGGTTCACCCTTCATTCAACTCCGGAGTCTTTTCGGAAGATCGATTTAGATT
>WFMB01000001.1 GCA_009177185.1 Bacteroidales bacterium | reverse complement strand
CTGTAAATGGGTATTGTTCCGTTGCTTGCAAACGTTGAACCTTTTAAATAAAATCCCAAATTTTTTAAGTCGTTGCACTCTTGATCACTTGTTGAATAGATAAAATCTATATCTTGTGTAGCGGCCATACAATAAACGGGTTTTGAACCTTGCAAATCGCTTATAAATCCTATTCCCTCGAAATCAAACCCTTTATCACTCATTGCTTTTGCATCGTCAAAATTTCCCGTTAAATAATGGGCACCTGTAATCTTATTATACAAACGGTAAATTGTGCCGTCTTTTAATTTGACCAATTCTTTTTTTGGTGCTATAATTTCTTCTTTTGGTTTTTCTTGTGTAGCTGCCGCTTTTCGCCCTACATAGGCATCCCATGTTGATTGATTGCCATTTAAGACGTTTCCATCGTAAGCGCCTTGGCCATTCACTGCTACACTTTCGCCATATTGCCAAATTGCATAAGTACTCCATCCACTTGAAGCACTTAGTGTGGGTTTTGGCGCATATTGGGCAAGCCATAAGCCAAAATTATTTTGCGCAATGGAAGCATACTTTCCACCATTTACAAAGCCTGTAGAACAATAGAAAAGCGGTTTAACACCTGTTTTTGCTTCAACGTATTGAAGCCATTCTAAAGCCCATGACGCAGGATAATTTAAAGATTGCCCTTCCCAATCCAAAGCAAAGAGCGCTTGGCCTGCGTGATGACCTACAAGAGCTAAAAACCACTCAGCCTCTGCTTGTGGACTATTGCCTAAATCAGGTCTGGCGTAATGATAAAAACCAATGTTGCTTGAAAATTGGCTAACTGTATTATAATGGCTATCGAGCTTTGGATCTTTCCACCCGTTGCCTTCAGAGGCTTTGATGATATAAAAATCAAGACCTTTTGGTACTACACTTTGATAGCTTGAAATGTCGATTCCTTGAAATGACATAAAAATTTTTTTCCTTTCTATTTTGCAAAAACGCCTTTAAATAAGGGATAAACTCAACCATAGGTACACATTGTCTTACTATTGCTTGCACATAGTAAGACAATGTGTACCTATGGTTGACAACCTTTGCACAAGTGCTATAATTAACACGTTGAAAGGATGAAACAAGATCATGGATATTTTAAAAGTTTATAAATTCAACGGCTATGAATTGCCCGCCTACCTTGACGATAACCAAGTACCTTGGTTTGACGTAAAAGAAATAACACAAGCTCTATCATTGAATCATAGACAGAAAATGGTAGACCTACCAAAAGATGAAAAAACAAAAACCAGCTATTATAACGGAGTAAGAGTTTACCCAAAAACTTTGGTTAATGAAAAGGGCCTATACCGCTTAATCTTTAAATCACGCAAACCACAAGCAAAAGAATTTCAAGATTGGGTTTTTGGTGAAGTACTACCCTCTATTCGTAAACATGGCGCTTATATTTCTAAACCGCTTTTGGACAACAAAGAAGACTTAAAGCAAACTATTAAAAATCTTCAAGAAGAAAATGGCATAAAAAGTTTTTCCTTTCTATTTTGCGAAAACTCATTTAAATAAGGGATAAACTC
>WFMB01000070.1 GCA_009177185.1 Bacteroidales bacterium | reverse complement strand
CCGCCCGGCCGATGTCGGGGACACCGTTTTTCTCGGTCATTCATCAGGCGGGAGGGGAGTGGCTGCTGCCCCGTCTTTCCCTCCTTTCAGCGGGGGCTCCTCGCCCCGTGCCTCCACCCCCTGCGCATTTACGTGGTTGCTAATCATGTTTTTCAACTTTTCCATATTATTATGATATATATCCCTCCTTCCTCCTCCTTCCCTCAATCCGTTCTCTTTTCCCCTCTTCCCCCTCCATTTCGCCCCGTTTTCACCCGTTTCCTCCTCTTTTCTGTCCGTTTTCCTTCCTTTTTTATATTTTTCCGAAAAAAGTTCCCGTTTTCTTTGGTGGTGAATCATGTAGTTCGTACCTTTGCACTCGCTTTCCGAGAGGGGGCGTTTATGAAGTTGTTCTTTGACAGACTGCGAACACAAGAAGAGACAGCAGCGCGCTTTCCGCGGGTCCTGTGGCACGTTCGTTGCCGCGTTTCCTCGTGGATGCGCCTAGCCAAGTCATTCCTAGATACATGATTGAGAAACAGACGAACAATGGAGCAGGAAGCCTGCCGGGAGATTCGGAACTGAAGAATAATGATTAATTACAGTGAAGAGTTTGATCCTGGCTCAGGATGAACGCTGGCTACAGGCCTAACACATGCAAGTCGAGGGGCATCATGGCGGCAGCTTGCTGCCGCTGATGGCGACCGGCGAATGGGTGAGTCACGCGTGTCCAACCTGCCCCCCGCCCGGGGACAGCCCTTGGAAATGAGGATTAAGCCCCGATAAGTGGTGGCGCCGCATGGCGCGGTCATGAAACAGGCAGGGGATGGGGACGCGTCGGATTAGCTTGACGGCGGGGCGACGGCCCACCGTGGCGACGATCCGCAGGGGTTCTGAGAGGAAGGTCCCCCACACTGGCACTGAGACACGGGCCAGACTCCTACGGGAGGCAGCAGTGAGGAATATTGGTCAATGGCCGCAAGGCTGAACCAGCCAAGCCGCGTGAAGGAAGAAGGCGCTAAGCGTCGTAAACTTCTTTTGTCAGGGAACAAAAGTGGCCACGTGTGG
>WFMB01000088.1 GCA_009177185.1 Bacteroidales bacterium | reverse complement strand
AGGATATTAAGCCTGCTGGCGATTATATAGAGTTGATTATCAATGACTGATTGATATGCGATTGCTTCGTGCGTGAAGTACGAGACGGAATGAGAATATATGATTAAGAGAATATACATACTGTTTATTGTGTCCCTGACGAGCCTCGTGGCGATAGGGCAGAATACGGAAATAGCAGACTCCCTCTTCAACCGCTCAAAGCTGGATGAGGATAGTCTTTTTTATGATGAATTTGCTTATCTTGACGATTACCATTTTGCTGATAACATCTTCCTGATGGGACAGGTTGGTCTGAGCCATTCGATGTCAGAGAACACTCGCTTCGGTCGTTTCTTCGGCAACGAACGCCTGAGTTTCAACATAGGTGTGGGTAAGTGGCTCTATCCTTCTTTCGGTGTGCGTATTACGGGTGGCTTGCACCCACAGGTTGGACGTGCAGAATGGGAGCTTTGCGAATGGTTTCCTGAAACATTTGGCAACTATACTTATAACATGTTCTCGGGCTATGTTGACGGCTTGGTGAACCTCACTAACATAGTTTTCAAGTATAAGGAAGACCGTGTCTTCAACCTTATTGGTCTCATTGGTTTGGGCTATAACCATACATTCGGTTTCGACAAGAAGAAGTGCGCCCAAATGCTGGAGGGAACTGACAATGCCGATGGCGTACACATGTCTTATGAGGTGGATACGAAGCCAGGTAACTACCTTGCTGCGCACGTGGGTTTGCAAGGACGTTGGAAAGCCAGCCCTGCATGGGACATTATTGCTGAAGTTACATTCAACGGTACGGACGATAAGTATAATGGACACGAATACGACCGCGTTTATGATACCTATTTCGATATGCTCGTCGGTGCGCAGTTCCACTTCAAGGATTGCCATGGTCGCCGTCGTTTCCACTATGTTAAGTATCTGAACTCGGCAGTTATAGAACGCTTGGCAAAGATGCTTAGTGATGAGAACGAACGTTTGAGCGAAGCAAATATGGCGGTGCCTGAAATCTTTGAAAAGATTAAGTTCAATGAGGCTTTGCAGACCACAATCTCCTTTTATGTGGACCGTTACTACATCACAGATGCACAAAAGAAAAACGTGAAGAGTGTGGCTACATTCCTCTTTACCCATCCAGATATCAACTTGATAGTGACTGGTTATGCTGATGTTGAGACTGCCTATCCTGCGTACAACTTGCGTCTTTCGCAGAAGCGTTCACAAGCTGTTTACGATATGTTGGTCAATGAGTTTCATGTGCCAGCCAATCGTCTTCGTATTGATTACAAGGGTGATACTGTGCAGCCCTATGCGGCGGTGAACGAATGGAACCGTGCTGTTATCTTCTTTTTGGACCGAAACGATGGTAAGAGTCAGGTGCTTGAATCTGAGTCACCAGTCGAATAAGTATTAAAATTTAATAGATTTTTTCTTGAATTGTATGATGAAATATGTTGTTTTTGTATTGACAATGTTCGCTTTCCTCTGTGTGAAGGCGCAGGATAGTCGTGATGAAGTAATCCCTGCGGGACTTACCTCTATTCCTGATTCGGCATACTACAAAAATGCGGAACTGACTTCACTGACGATTCCTGCGTCAGTTGAAACTTTGGGTGACCATATTGTTGACCATTGTTTTCAGTTAGTGAATATTGATGTGGATGCGGAAAACCCCCATTTCAAATCCATTGGAGGAGTACTCTATTCCAAAGATGGTCAGACTCTAATCCTTTGTCCTCCTGGTAAGACTGGCGAGTTCATTATTCCTGAACATGTGAAGCATATTGCCCCTTACGCCTTTCGTACCTGTAAGAAACTGACCTCTGTTGTGTTGCCTGTTGGTATTGAAGAGATTCCAGATGGTGGCTTCGTTGGGTGCTGGGGGTTGGAGAAAGTCAATCTTCCGCAAGGTCTCAAACGCATCGGGAAGCACGCTTTCGATGGCACGATTGTACAGAAGATGAACATGCCGACGACAATGGAATTTATTGATGATGAGGCATTCGTTAATACGAGTCTTGTAGAGGTAAATCTACGTGTCACTAAGCCTTTTGAATTGGGCGAAGATGTGTTTAGTGAGATTCATGTAACCCGTCTGAATGTTCCCGCAGCAGGTTTGCAGAACTTCAAGAAGCATCCCAAGTGGGGCAAGTTCGGACGCATCACGCCGACTCATAGTTATTGGACGGTGAAGCTGCCATAGGGCACTTCTTTTTCCTCATACTCTAAGGGCGGACAGCATATATACTGCTGTCCGCCCTTTTTATTGTTGTGATGGTTACTTAATGATTCGGATGTACTGAGGTTCAATATGCGTGCCCAATGCTCCGAGTATTTCAAAGTTAATGAGGAACATCCGTTTTGCACGTCCCTTAGCTTTCAGCAGTGTGCCTTCGTAGCCATCGAACAAACCTCCGACAATCTTGACGTGGTCTCCTTTGTGCAGTTCCACATCTTCGGGACGATAATAGGTGATGTCCCCCTGCATCTTTGTTGAAGAGTCTATGAACCGTTCCATCTCTCGTGTTGGTACTTGGAGGATTCTATATTTTTTGTCCATTTTCTGGTAACAATAAGTGATGAATGGGTGCAGGTTCTTCAGAGCGTTAATCTGTTGAAAAGGGGCATATACAAAGATGGTGTTGGGAATCAGGGGGCGTTCCACAATCATCTTCTTCCCTTGGATTGTCGTGTCCGTTTGGGTCAGTGGACAATAAGTGCGCATCCCTGCTGTTTCCAGCACGGTAGTAGCTAAAGTTTCTTTCCTGCTAACTTTCAGGGCAAACCACTTGGGTTCATCCTCATGGCTGGATGGTGACGCTATAGGGTTTTCTTTCAAGTTGCTCATTGATAGAAATAGGTGAAAACGAGGCAAAGATAAGGAAAATATGTTATAAAAATTGTTTGAGCCATGAAATAGTTGTACTTTTGTATCATATACAGAACTCTTTTGACGAAATGATGAAATTGACCTATGCTTCTTTTCCTGCTCGGTTGGCAGGTATCTGTTTCTTGTTGACTTCCATGAATATCCATGCACAGCAATGGATAGGCTCTACTGAACTGCAGATTCCCGTTTTGCAAGAGGCGAAGCCCTACACCCGTTGGTGGTGGTTGGGCAGTGCCGTTGATTCGGCTGGGTTGGATTACAATTTGACGGCGTATACAAAGGCTGGTATCGGTGGTGTGGAGATTACCCCGATTTATGGAGTGAAGGACAATGAGGCAAACGACATCCAGTATCTTTCTCCTCGTTGGATGCGAATGCTCAAGTATGTGGAGACCCGTGGTGGGGAATTGGGCATTGAGACCAATATGGCTACAGGTACGGGTTGGCCTTTCGGTGGACCGCAGGTAACGGAAGAGGATGCGGCGAAGAAGATAGTTTTCGACGAGAGCCTGCATGCCACGGTTGGGCTGACGAAACAGAAGGTGAAGCGTGCCGCTCCTGGTGGCGAGGGTTATGTGATTGACCATTTTGACCATGCTGCCGTGGCGCGCTACCTCGAACGCTTTGACACCGCTTTTGCCCATCAGAACGTGCCGTTCCCACATACGATGTTCAACGATTCCTACGAGGTTTATGGTGCTGATTGGACTCCTAAACTGTATGCGGAGTTCCAAAAGCGGCGTGGCTACGACCTCATGCCTTTTACACATATATTAAATAAGAAGGACTCCCTGCGTAGCGATGCAGACAGGCGCATCGTGAGTGACTATCGCGAGACGTTGGGAGAACTCCTTCTGGAGAACTTCACCACCCAATGGACCGACTGGGCACACAAGCATGGAAGCCTCACGCGTAACCAAGCCCACGGAAGCCCTGCCAATCTGCTTGACATCTATGCCGCTGTCGATATTCCTGAGTGCGAAGGATTTGGACTCAGCGACTTTGGCATCAAGGGGCTTCGCAGGGATGAGGGCTTCACCAAGAAAAACGACTCCGACATCTCCATGTTGAAGTACGCCTCTTCCGCAGCCCACGTTGCTGGCAAGCCATACACTTCCAGCGAGACCTTCACATGGCTTACCGAGCACTTTCGTACCTCGCTCTCCCAGTGTAAGCCAGACCTCGACCTTATGTTCCTGTCGGGTGTGAACCATGTTTTCTTCCATGGTTCCTGCTATTCTCCTAAGGACGAACCATGGCCTGGTTGGCGGTTCTATGCTTCGGTCGATATGACCCCTTACAATCCGCAGTGGGATGCCATGCCCGCTTTCAGCCAGTACATCAGCCGTTGTCAATCGTTCCTGCAATGGGGTGCTCCCGACAACGATGTGTTGGTCTATCTGCCTTACTACGATATGCTCTACGACCAGCCAGGTACTGTAGCCCTCTTCGACATCCACTCCATGGCGAAACGCGCCCCCAAGTTCATTGAGGCTATCCAAACCATCATCAAGAGTGGCTATGACGTAGATTATATCTCCGACCGCTACCTGCTCACCGATGCCTACCGCCGTTATGATGCCGTCATCATTCCCGATGTGCGCTTCATGCCTGTAGCCACCATCAACCGCCTCCATGCCATTGCCGCAGAGGGCAGGCGCGTTATCTTTGTGGGGCATTATCCCGAGAGTGTGCCCGGCTATGGACGGCTTTCCACCGACAAGGCGCAGTTCGATAATGCCTTGACAGCCTTAAAGGCAAAGTCTTTCCTTGCAAAGGACTACAAAGAAGCCCTCTCGCTGGCAGGAGGACGCATCGAAACCATGCGCACCGAGCACCATCTTTCCTGCATTCGTCGCAGCAATCCCGACGGTCACCACTACTTCATCAGCAACCTCACCCCCGACGATGTTGATGCCGACGTCGCCCTCGGTGTGGATGGTGCCGATGCCTTATTCTACAATCCCATGACAGGCGACATCACCCATCCACAGTTTCAGAACGGAAAGGTTCGTATCCAGCTTTCCAGTGGCGAAAGCATTATCCTCCGTACCTTTGCCAATGCTGATACACCATCTGTAGCAAAGGTG
>WFMB01000054.1 GCA_009177185.1 Bacteroidales bacterium | reverse complement strand
TGACGGAGAGCACCCAGCGGATATCGACACCGATGCAACGCTGCAAGGCGGTGTCGAACTTGAGGTCGCCCGACATGGCTTCCCAGTTGCCATCGAAGGCAAGACCGATGAGACGACCCTTGCCGTCGAAGATGCCTGAGCCTGAATTGCCGCCTGTGATGTCATTGGTGGTGAGGAAGCAGAGGGGAAGCTGACCTGTTTGGGCATCAATGTATTGCTTGGAGAACTTGCCGCGCCGCATCCACTTATGGACCTGAGGGATGAGCTGGAAGTCGAGGTTGCTGGGATTCTGCTCGTGCTTGTTGAGGAACGAACGGGGGGAGGTAATCATGCTGATAGCCTCTTCCTTCAACCCTGTTGTGCCGGGGGCGAAGTCGATAGGCTTGCAGAGTCCGTAGCTGAGGCGCATGGTGAAGTTGGCGTCGGGATAGTATTCGTGGGAGTGGTTCATCTCGCGGATGCCGTCACCAAGGAGCTGCTCGTAAGGCTCTTCGCGACGGGGGGTGCCCGACAGGAAGTAGAATGGCATGATTAGGTCGAGGNCGNCACTGAACANGGNGTCTCCTNGNAGGTCAGAAAGTTCCGTCACGGTCGCGAGTGCGTCGGGACGTGCCAATACGCTGCTGTCATAGAGAGCATCGACAAAGCGCTGGTAGTCGCCGTTCCAGAGGGAATCGACCATATCCATAGTGCCTTTGGGCAGGTATTGCTCACTGGGGACGTGGCTGATGTAGTTCTGCAACATGGCAAGAAAGACTTTCTTGTCGGTGTCTATGTCAATGTCGCGGTAAGTCTTGGCGATGCGCTCCTGCAGGTTGCTCACAGGACCTATCAGGCTCTTGAGGACGAAGGAGAAGATGTCGCTGCCGTTATAGAAGGACTCCATCCACAGGGTGTTGGTATAGAGCATGTCGCGCTCCTGCTGATAGATGGCTTGGAGGGAATCGAGCACTCCGATGTAGCGCGCACGGCCAGTGGGGTCTTCCTGCACCCAAGCTGCCAATTCGCGCTCTTGCTGTTGCTTCTCGTCGATGACCTTGAGATTGTCGAGTGCCGTATTCTGACCAAGAGAGAACTTCCAGTAGTTGGAACAGGAGGCATGTTTGGAGGCGTACATGATACGGAGGCGGTCGCTTTGGCGCATGGCTTCGTTGAGGATGTCGAGCTTCACGCCACGCACCTGATAGCGCACATCGTTGATGGTGCGCATGGTGCTCTCTATACCGTAGGAGGAAAGGTAGCGGTCGGTGGAGCCGGGATAACCAAGCGTCATGGCATAGGAGCCGTCGTAGTAGCCTTGTGTGCTGACATGGGCGTATTTGCGCGGATGGTAGGGCACGTTGTCTTTACTGTACTCAGCTGGATTGTTGTTTTTGTCGGCATAGATGCGGAAGACGCTGAAGTCGCAGGTTTGGCGAGGCCACATCCAGTTGTCGGTGTCGCCGCCATACTTGCCAAGGCACTGTGGCGGAGCATAGACGAGACGCACGTCGTCATAACGCTGATAGACGGAGAGGAAGTACTTGCTGCCTTTGTAGAAGGGAGTTACTTCGCTCTGAATGCCCTTGGAACTGTAATCGACCATGCGCATGAGCTGGTCAGAAACAGCGTTGATAACGGAATCGCGCTCCCAATCGTTGGCATCTGCTGGCACAGCACCGAGAATGAGGTTGGTTACATCGACGGTCTTGATGTGGAAGAGCACGAAGAGCCCTTCGTTTGGCAACTCGTCGGCAAAAGACTTGGCGACGAAGCCGTACTTGAGATAGTCGTGCTTGGTGGTGGAGTGGTTCTGAATGGAACCAAAACCACAATGGTGGTTGGTGAACATCAAGCCATCGTTGGACACGACCACACCTGAACAGAAACCGCCCAACTGCACAATAGCATCGTTGAGCGAGGGCAGCTCGGTGCTGTAAAGTTCGTCGGGCGTAAGTTCCAGCCCAAGGGAACGGAGAACGGAATCGGTCTTCTCCGAGATGTTGCNCATCACCCACATACNTTCATCGGCGCGAGCCGTGAGACTGAGAAGAGCAACCAACAATACTACAAACTGTTTCATTTTTATACGTTNTTATCGAATTATNCTGCTACCGCGCCACCGTCGATGACTGGAGGAACATACCTATACTCTCTTTTGTTTCGCAAACTTCTTGCCAACGACAGGCAGGCTATGAAGCGGCAAGTCTCGGCTGACAATGAGCACCAAGAAGAGACCGATGAACAAGGTGTTAATGCCAAGACGAAGCCATGTAGCCCACCCCTCAGGCAGATAGCTCATCGCCACAAAGAGCACAAGAGCCACAAAGATGTAGGTGAAAATACCTTTGAGGTCATAACGGATGGGATTGTAGTGCTGCCCCACAAAGTAGCTGAGGAGCATGGCTGTGGCATAACCCACGAAGCCGCCCCAAGCACAAGCCATGTAGCCGTAACGCGGGATGAAGATGACATTGATGGCTATGAGCACCACACATCCTGCCAAGGAGAACCAAGCCCCCCAAATGGTCTTGTCGATGAGCTTGTACCAGAAGGAGAGGTTGAAGTAGATGCCCATCATGATTTCGGCAGCCATCACAATGGGGACGGTGACGAGACCCTCGCGGTATTCTGAGCCGATGATGTGCTTGAGGATGTCCATATAGCCCATCACACACAGGAAGGCAAAAAGGGTGAAGATGATGAAGTATTTCATCGCCACAGCATAGTATTCCTTGCTGTCTTTATCCTTTGCCTTGGAGAAGACGATGG
Organism: Bacteroidales bacterium; assembly: GCA_009177185.1. Classification (GTDB taxonomy): domain Bacteria; phylum Bacteroidota; class Bacteroidia; order Bacteroidales; family Bacteroidaceae; genus Minthosoma. Next base: position 2,965 of record WFMB01000054.1, on the reverse strand, counting down.
GTTCGTAGGCATAACGGAATGCCTGGGTAATCATCGCCATAATCATTGCCACTTTCACACATGCGCCATACACACCGAGTTGGGCTTGGGCATTGGTCTCATCGCAAACAAGTGGAAAGATAATCTTGTCAGCGGTTTGGTTGAGGATGCCCGCAATGCCAAGTACCAAAATGGGCCATGAATAGCCTAACATACGCTTGAGGAGGGCAATGTCAAACCGCCACTTCACCTTGAGGAAGTCGGGAATGAAGAAGAAAGTAATCAGTCCTGTACACCACAGATTGATGCAGAAGACGTAGAACACCTCCGTCTTGCCGAGCACGACAAAGTAGAAGACGTTGAGCAGGATGTTGAAGAGGATGAACAGCAGCTTCAACGATGCGAACTTCAGCGGACGCTTCTGAAAGCGTAAGTAGCTGAAAGGCATGGCCTGAATAGCATCAAGCACCACAACCGCCGCCATCATGAGAAGATACTCATGGTGGTCGGCATAGCCCAACAGGTTGCTGACGGGGGTGATGAAGACGAACAGCCCTCCCAAAAAGAGGAGGGACAACGTGCCCACCACTGTCATCGCCGTGGAGAACACGGTGTCGGGATGCTCATCGTCCTTATTGGCAAAGCGGAACAAAGTGGNTTCCATGCCAAAGGTGAGGATGACCAGCACGAGAGCTGTGTAAGCATAGANGNTAACGCTNACCCCATAATCGCCCGAATCCTTAGGCATATAGTGGGTGTAGAGCGGCACAAGCAGGTAGTTGAGAAAGCGGCCTACAATGCTGCTCAAGCCATAGATGGCGGTGTCTTTTGCAAGACCTTTGAGATTTGCCATAACGTGTTGAAAATTGTAGAGCTTTCAAGACTTACAAGACCATAAGCCTATACAACCCTGTTATTCAAGATATGTGTATCCGTACAGCCCGCTACGGTAAGTGTCGAGGAACTCCTTGCCTTCCTCCAAGGTAATCTTGCCCTCCTTGATAGCCTGCTTCGCCCAGACTTCAAGGCTGCGGACAAGCTTCTTCGGCTCATACTGCACATAGCTCAGTACGTCGGCCACGGTCTCTCCGNCAATGACGNTCTTGATGTGGTAGNCGTCCTTGTCGGTGGTGACGNGGACAGNATTGGTATCACCGAAGAGGTNGTGCATATCACCCAAAATCTCCTGATAGGCACCCACAAGGAAGACACCGATATAGTACGAGCCTTTCTTCTTGTCAAGCGAATGCAGAGGAATGAAATGACTCACGCCCGTTTCAGTCGCAAANTGCGNAATCTTGCCATNCGAATCGCAGGTGANGNCCTGCAAGGTAGCATTGTGGTCGGGACGCTCATTTAGCCGCTGAATCGGCATGATGGGAAAGATTTGGTCAATCGCCCAAGAATCAGGCAGCGAATGGAAGAGGGAGAAGTTGCAGAAGTACTTGTCCGCCAAGAGCTTGTCAAGCGAAAGAAACTCTTCGGGCACATGCTTCATGGTGTGGACAAGCGCGTTAATCTCGCGCGCCACCGCCCAATACATCCTCTCTATTTCTGCGCGTGTGCGCAAGTCAAGCATGCCGTGAGAGAAAAGGTCGAGTGCCTCTTCGCGAATCTGCTGGGCATCGTGCCAGTTCTCCAACATATTGCGCACGTTGATGTTGCACCAAATGTCGTACAAGTCTCTCGCCAACGTATGGTCATCTTCCTTCACCTCAAACTCATCGGGCATGACAGGCACCTCGGTGGTTTCGAGCACCTCCATGATGAGCACAGAATGATGGGCAGCCAAAGAACGTCCGCCCTCGGTGATGAGGTTGGGATGGGGAATATCGTTAGCATCAGCCGCATCCACGAAGGTGTAAACACAGTTGTTCACATACTCTTGGATGGAGTAGTTGACAGAACTTTCGCTGTTGCTCGAACGGCTGCCATCATAGTCAACACCCAGTCCTCCGCCACAATCCACGAACTCCACCCCATAGCCCAGTTTGTGCAACTGCACATAGAACATGCTCGCCTCGCGCAAAGCATTCTGAATGCGGCGAATCTTCGTGATTTGCGAACCGATATGGAAGTGGATGAGCTTGAGGCAGTCCTTCATGTCGTTCTCCTCAATATAATGCAGTGCGGTCAGAAGCTCGCCAGAGGTGAGACCAAACTTGCTGGCATCGCCCCCACTCTCTTCCCACTTGCCCGAACCAGAAGCTGCCAGCTTGATACGGATGCCCATGTTAGGACGGACGCCTATCTTCTTGGCAATGCGCATGATAATCTCCAGTTCATTGAACTTCTCCACCACGATAAAAATACGCTTACCCATCTTCTGTGCAAGCAGCGCAAGCTCAATATAATCTTGGTCCTTATAGCCGTTGCAGATGATGAGCGAATCGCTGTTCATATTGACTGCCAACACAGCATGCAACTCAGGCTTGGAACCCGCTTCAAGCCCAAGGTTGAACTTCTTGCCATGCTTAATCACCTCCTCCACCACGGGGCTAATCTGATTGACCTTAATAGGATAGATGATGAAGTTCTCAGCCTTGTAGCCATACTCTTTAGCCGCCTTCGTGAAACAAGTGGCGGTCTTCTCGATGCGGTTGTCGATGATGTCGGGGAAACGCACCAGCACGGGGGCTGACACATCGCGCAAAGCGAGGTCGTCCATCACTTCCTTCAAATCGACCTCCACCCCGTCCTTTCGTGGTGTCACAGCCACATTGCCCTTCTCGTTGATGTGGAAATAGTTGACCCCCCAACCATTGATGCCATACAGCTCGTTGGAGTCTTCGATGCGCCATTTTCTCATATAAGACCGATGATTTGATTGACGTAATTCTGAATTTGTTCTTGCGTGTGGATTGTCTCGATTTCAAGGGTATGCTTCGCCTTCCGATAGTGAGGAAGCCGCCTTTGAAGCGACTCTTCAATGTAGGCAATCAGCTCTTCGGCGGTCTTACCCTGAATTAGTGGACGAACCGTCTTG
>WFMB01000078.1 GCA_009177185.1 Bacteroidales bacterium | reverse complement strand
CTGCGCGCAATAACTGAAAGATGTTCTTCATTTGAAGTCAGGAAATCGGAATAGGTGTTATGATAAAACGTATAATATAAATAAGACCCCATAGTAGCAATAACCATCAAAACCATAATACTGAAAACAACTATGTAGTGTACAATATTCAATGACTCAAATTTTTCCCTGATTTTAACCATCCCAGTTCCCCATCCTTCCAGCATACCTCATCAAAATAGCCCTGTAGCCTATTTAGACCGCAGGGCTACCTCCTATAGCCAGAATAAACAATTTTTTATGATTAATCAAGTTCCATCGTGTTAAGTGCATCCTGATACATCTGTATATATTCTTCTATTCCCATATTATCAAATATCGAAACAAATGAATTCCAACTGTCATCTGTCACACCATTAGTAATAAAAGGTGTCAGGTTCTCCACCACAGCACTATTGATATCCGTCTCTTTTAACATAATGCTCTGTAACTGGTCAGAAGTTAAAGGCCCCCTACTGGTTCGCCATGTGATAGGAAGTATTGCTTGAAATTGTTGACCAACGAAACCGTATCGTTAAAGAGTTTAGGTGTTTCGCAGCGGTTCATGAGAATGGTCTCGGCACCAAACATTTCAGGCACTTCTGTGAGCACGGTTGTGCCGCCTTGGCTGACGATGAAGTCGCTGAACACGCCCAAGAGTGGATTGGCTGTAATGCCTGAGAATCCGTCAGAACCACCACACTTGAGACCTACACGGAGTTCGGACAGAGGGATGGATTCACGTTTGTCTTTGGCTGCGATGGTGTAGAGTTCACGAAGAATCTTGATACCCTCTTCCATTTCGTCACCCTCTACCTTCTGACTGACCATGAAGCGGATGCGCTCCTTGTCATAGTCGCCCAAAAGTGTTTCAAACTGATTGGGTTGGTTGTTCTCGCATCCGAGACCGACCACAAGCACGGCACCTGCGTTGGGGTGCAGCACGAGGTCACGTAGCACTTTACGGGTATTCTCATGGTCATCAGAGAGCTGGGAACAGCCATAGTTGTGGGGATATGCTACAATGCGCAGCCGTTCAGCATCAGCAGGAATCATCTGGCTGAGTGGAGAAGCCGAATCTTGAAGCTCGTGTGTAAGCAACGCAGCCAACTGATTGACAATACCGTTTACACAGCCTACGGTTGGTACAATCCACACTTCGTTGCGGATACCTACATCACCATTCTTGCGGCGATACCCTTGGAAGGTGAGCTGGTCTTTGGGGAACCATTCTTCATAGGCAGGATTAGTCAGTTCTGCTTGGCTGGCAGGCTTGTACTCGTAGTTAAGCAAGCCCGACAGATTTGTCTTGATATGGTCGTGACATACCCAGTCACCTTTCTTATGGTTCTCTTTCAGATGACCGATAGGATAACCGTATTTGATGACATCCTCCCCCTCTGCGAGGTCTGTCAAGAGTATCTTATGCCCAGCAGGTACGTCACTGTTGAGTGTGATGAATTGTTCCTCTATATTGATGGTTTCGCCTTTTTTAAGCGTCTCAATAGCTACAGCCACATTGTCTGCGGGATTGATTTTGATGGTTTTCATTGTTGATGAATCAATAATATAATGTTAGAGTTCTTTATATTCTTTTGGGGTATAACCTGTGTGTTGCTTGAAGAACTTGGCAAAAAAGCTCTGATTGGCAAAGTGGAGCTTGTTGCTCACATCCTTGATGGAGGTTCCTTCCGTCTTCAGCATGGCTTTGGCTTCCAAAATCACGTATTGGTTAATCCATTCGGTAGCGTACTTCCCACTCACTGCATGCACTACGCTCGACAGATACTTGGGCGATACACATAGCAAATCCGCATAATAGGTAATGTTGCGATGGTTAATGTAGTGCTCCTTTACTGTTGCCATGAAATGTATGAATAGTTCCTTCTTGCGACTTGTAGGGTGTTGTTCATCCTTCTGTTTCAACTTTTGGGCGAATGTCTGGAACACATTGCATTGTATGATTTTCAAATGGGCTTTGGCTACGGATTCTTTGAAATGGTAGTCCTTCTGAATCAGTTTCTTCTTCAGTGACAAATAAATGTTCAGGCTTTCCTCCAGTGCATTGTGTGTGAGATGGTGAACGGGCTGTTCCTTTATAATGCGTCCAAATTCAATGGCCATTTTCACGTTGCCCGCAAGTTTGACAAAGTCAGAAACGAAAGCCATGAATACGTATTTCGTTCCTTTGGCAACATGTTTCATTCGCACGAAACTGCCTGGTAGGATGAATGCGACATGACCGTCAGTGAGTCGGAACTCGTTTAGGTCAATGTCTATTACCATTTCGCCCGACTGACAGAATATGTTCACAGCCATTGTCATCTGCACAGGAAACTCAGGGTGTTGTGCCTCATCGCTCTTATTCCATTCTTCATCCAGATTGTCGGCCAGCACCAGCTTTCCTGGTATTTGGGCGAATCGCTCGTCTGTAGGAAAATGCAACAAATCCGCCTTTATGATGGGGTTTGGAAAGGACAATCTCTTTGTTGTGCTCATGATAAAATTGTTCTATTTGTCGGCAAAGATACAACAAAGACATAGAAAAGGGGAGAAAACTTGTGATTTTCTCNCTTTTCNGTNAGCTGTTTGCTGTTTCTTGATATTCNGTGCCTCATTTGAAGGCGTTTGTGTACTATTTCAGCGCAGCCTTTGCCAATGTGGTAGCTTGGTCATAAGCTTTCTCCCAGTTCGTGTCAAGACAGAAGGGTGTTAATGAAGTCTTGTCATTAACGTATGCATTCGCACGTTCTTTGTCAGTGTCCTTAAACATTGGGTTGTACTTGCAGGCATCTGTATAAATCTTGAGGATTTCGTTACGTTTAGATGGTGACACCTCTTGTGCTTTCAGCATGTTGGCGTGAAAGTCTGTAACAAACGAAGACATCATGACCGCCTGTGTAGCATAGAACATTTCATCCTTCTTCATGCCGCTCTTCTGAATCATCATCGACATATAGTTCAACGCTGTCACTTTGAACTGGTTGATTTGGATTTGGTCGTCAGATGACTTCGGATTGTTCACAATCTTTGTGGCTTCTTCATAGACCACATCATAGAGGTTCTTGTTCTGCGCTTGTATGCCATTCGCTGATGCGATGAGCGTTAATAGTGTAAAGATTACTTTCTTCATAATTCAGTCAATTTTTAGATAGTCGTTCCTATATAATGACGTTGCAAAGTTAGAGCTTCTCCTTGATTACACCTTCGGAATCTCTTGCGAATCTTTGTTTCTTAATGATGTTTAACAATTATAGCCCTGCAAACTCGCTGATTTCATAATTATTGGCTACAGCCAGCCGTGCGCAGTTCTGCAACAAGCGTCGGTTTTCATCCGTCACTTGTCCTATGTCAGTGCTCTTGCCGTAGGTGGTGCGGTCGTCGCGCAGGTTGTAGTTCATGCAGGGAGCAATGATGGTTTCAAAGAAGGTGCAGGCGAGCAGGTAACGCCCAGCATAAAGGTTAATGTGTGTCCCATCGCGCGTCAGCTCGTTGTCTACGTTCAGCAGTTCCACGTTGCGTGCATTTTGTACTGCTGTACCGCACGGAATCACGATGTCGATGCCCGAATCGCTCTTCATCTTCTTCACAGAGGTACAGATGTTCTTCCACATCGTGGTGGGAGTCTTGTACTTAGCAATATTCTTGTAGTTCGACGCGTATGCCCATGTCTCGTTGAAGGCAAACGTAGTACGCGCTGCCAGTTTCGTCATGTTGTAGGCTTGAACCAGTTTGGAGAGGTAAGGCTCGTAGGTGTCATAATCGCCCGACTCCAACGAATACTGCTGAAACACCACCACATCATAAGCGTAGCGTCGCATCACATCGCCAATCGTCACTCCTTTCTCCAACAATTGTTCACCATTTTGGTTGTATCGGTAGAACTCATACACTTTCTCCTCGTTCTTGAACGAGTCATAATGTTGCTTCATCGAGCTGGCTCCTCGGTAGAGTACATACACATTCACATTGCTGATGTTCATGGAACGGAACAGCTCTGGCAGTGCTGCGCTGGTGTCGATAGAGAATGAGTTGCCGATAAAAAGCACATCCAGCTTATGAGGCATATAAGGCAGCGGGACGTTGCACAAGTAGCCGCATGTGGGCTGTGGTGCAGCTTCTTTCTTGGCTGTGTTAGTCGCCTTTATCGGACTGGTCTTGTTGCTGGTAGTGGCGTTGCCGCTCTGCGTTGTTGTGCCTTTCTGTGCAGGCGTGTTTGTCTTTGTTTTGGTTACCACCACCGTCTTTTTGACAACGGTCGGAGACTTTTTCGCTTGTGTAGGCTTCTTTGTCTGTGCTAATCCCTGTATGCTCAGCAGCATTAGCATGACCATGAACAATAGTTGTTTCACCGTTTCCTGATTTTTAATTCGGGCACAAAGTTACGACTTTCTGTCAAATAAAACGACTTTTTCGTTTCTGCCATGAATGATATTCAAAACGAAAGCGGTTGTTTCCCTGCATGATTAGCATGTAAGACACTCATACAATGCATCTATCGCCTTGGCTGCATCGTGGGTCTCTTCGTATAGCTTGACGAATTTGCTACCAATGATGGCACCTGCTGCATGGGCTTGAGCCGTTTCGAGTGTTTGTTTGTTGCTGATGCCAAAGCCAATCATGCAGGGATGCTTGAGATTCATGCCCTTGATGCGTGAGAAGTAGGCTTGCTTCTGGTCGCCAAACTCCTTTTGTGCACCGGTTGTGGCAGCAGAAGAAACCATGTAGATAAAACCATCGGTGTTGTCATCGATGAAGCGGATGCGCTCTTCGCTGGTTTCGGGTGTGATGAGCATGATAATGCGGATGTCATAGCGGTCGGCAATAGGCTTATACTCTTCCAGATAGTCCTTGAAGGGAAGGTCTGGGATGATTACCCCATCAATACCTACCTCTGTGCATCGCTTGCAGAACGCCTCAAAACCAAACTGCATGATGGGATTGAGATATCCCATGAGGATGAGAGGCATCTTAACCCCGTCGTTTGAGCCTTCTCCTCTGATACCTTCCAACTGTGAGAAAAGCGTCTTGAGTGTCATGCCGTTGCGCAGGGCTTTGGTGGCAGCATCCTGAATGACAGGACCGTCAGCCATGGGGTCGGAGAAGGGAATGCCAATTTCTATCATATCTACCCCTTTCTTTTCGAGGGTGCGGATAGTGTTGGCAGTGCCGTCTAACGTAGGGTGTCCTGCACAGAAGTAGATGGACAGGATGTTATTGCTCTTAGTGGCGAATAATTGGTTGATTCTGTTTGTCATAATGTGTGTTCGTTTAACGGATGATTTGATGGATGAATGTTTGGAGGCGTTGAGGGTCTTTGTGTGCTGGGGCTGTCTCAAAGCCTGAATTGAGGTCAATGCCTGCGAATTGGGGATGACGGAATGCTCGCACTTTCTCGGAATCGGTAGATTGGATGCCGCCAGTGAGCAGAAAAGGCGTCTGACCGTGATAGTGTTGCAGGATGTTCCAATCGAATCGCTGTCCACTGCCGCCATAACTCTGACACTTGGTTTCAAAGAGGAAATAATCGACGACACCTTCGTAAGGTTGTGTGTGTGCTAGTTCCTCGGCTGATGTAATGGGAATCATCTTGATGAGCTGCGTCTTAGGGGACAAAAGGGGACGGAGATTCTTGCAGAAGAGGGGTGTCTCGTCGCCATGCAGTTGGATAAGGTTGAAGCCAAATTCCTTTTGGCGATGTAGTATCTCTTCTGGTGTTGCATTGACGAATACGCCCACGCGCTTGCAGTGCTGTGGCAGATAGTCAGGCACACGCTCCACGTTTCGAGAAGAGGGGGGATAGAAAATGAATCCCATCCAATTCAAGCCTTCCAATGTATCTACTTGACGGATATTGTCGGGGGCTCGCATTCCGCAGACTTTGATAATCATGAGTGTAATGGGCTTATTGGGTTACTTGGGTGATGAAGTCAGCAAGGGCTTTGCCTGGGTCGGCAGTCTTCATGAAGGTCTCGCCGATGAGGAAGCCACGGAAGCCCGCTTCGCGCAGTTCACGTACAGTTTGCGGATTGCTGATTCCGCTTTCGCTGACCAAAAGGTAATCTTTGGGGAGCTGCGAAGCGAGACGGTAGGAGTTAGCCACATCGGTGTGGAAAGTGCCAAGGTTGCGGTTGTTCACACCCACCATGTCAATGTACTCGTTGACGTACTCCAGTTCTGACTCCGAATGCACTTCGAGCAAGGTTTCGAGTCCCAGTTCGTGTGCTTTCTTAGCCAGCATCTTGCAGTCGCGCCATTCAAGGTCTGCCGCAATGAGCAGTACGGCATCGGCACCAACTGCCTTGGCTTGATACAGCTGGTACTCATCGACGATGAAGTCCTTGCGCAAGATGGGGCAGGAGACCGTTGGACGGGCAATGCGCACATATCGGAGGTCACCCCCAAAATACTTCTCATCAGTGAGAATAGAGATTGCACAAGCTCCGTTCTCGCAGTACGAGGCAGGAATGACATCGGGCTTTCCCTCTTCTTTAATCCATCCTTTCGAGGGGCTTTTGCGTTTGAACTCCGCAATGATGCCCGAGGTGGATGCGGCAAGGCTCTTTCGCATAGAGCGTTGGGGCTGTGTGTTGTCTGCCATTATTTTCTCCACATTGTTATATAAGATAGTGGGGGAGACGATGGCTTTTTGTTTTTCCAGTTCGATGCGCTTGTTAGCGACGATTTCTTCGAGTATGTCCATGAGACTAATGGGATGAATGGGGATAGATGGAAATTATGAGTTCAGTTCGATGAATCGGTGGAAGGCTTGGAGAGCTTTGCCGCTGTCCAGCGACTCTCGTGCCATAGCCACAGAGTCAGCCATAGAGATATTCTTGTCCATGATGCTGATGCCGCACGCGGCGTTGGCTATCACTACGCTCTTCTGAGCCTCGGAGGCTGTGCCTTCCAATACTGCGTCAAATATCTTGATGGCATCTTCGGGTGTCTCGCCACCATAAATGGCACTTTGCTCAATATACTTCAAGCCCAAATCGACAGGCGTGAACACCTTCTCGAAGTTGTTGGTGCATATCTTGAAGCCGCTGGTGAGTGAAATCTCGTCGTAGCCATCGTAGGAGGTGATGACGCCGAAGTTGTCACCTATACATTGGTGCAAGTTTGTATAGAGGCGCAACTGTGCCTGATTGGCAGTGCCATGCAGCGAGTTCTTCGGATGACAGGGATTGACGAGCGGACCGAGCAGGTTGAAACAGGTCGGAATGCCCAAAGCCTTGCGAGTAGGACCGACGAACTTCATGCCGTATGCGAAAAGAGGGGCGTGGAAGTAGCAGATGCCAGCCTCGTCAAGCGAGCGTTTCAACTGGTTAATGTCGTCGGTGAACTTCACGCCGTGTCCTTGCAGCACATTGCTGGCACCGCTGACGGACGATGAGCCGCCGTTGCCGTGCTTGGTCACTTTGTAGCCAGCACCTGCAATGACAAAGGCTGAGCAGGTGGAGATATTGAACGTGTTCTTGCCGTCGCCGCCAGTGCCCACGATGTCGAGCGTGTCGTACTCCGTGAAGTCCAGATACTTGCCCGTTTCGAGCAGTCCCTGACGGAAGCCGAGCAGTTCATCCACGGTCACGCCGCGTGTCTGCATAGCCATCAGTAAGGCTGCAATCTGCTGCACGTTGTACTTCTCCTCGACGATGCCCAGCATGATGGCGTGAGTTTCCTCCTGTGTGAGGGTATTCCCTTCGATGAGTTTCAAAAGATATTGTTTCATTTTGTATTGTGTTTTAACCAGTTGTTAATGATTGTTTTGCCGTCTTTCGTCAGCACACTTTCAGGGTGGTACTGGATGCCGCGGATGTCAAGCTCCTTATGGCGGAACGACATGATGTAGCCCTCGTCGGAGACGCTGGTCACTTCGAGGCAGTCGGGCAATGTGGCGGCATCGACCACCCACGAATGGTAGCGTCCCACCTCAATCTCTTCGGGCAGTCCCTCGAAGAGATAGTCCTTGACAGTGATGGTGGTTGGGGTTGCCACGCCGTGATAGACTTGGCTCAGATTGGTCAACTTGCCGCCAAAGCTTTCGCCGATAGCCTGATGACCAAGGCACACGCCGAGGATGGGCTTCCGTCCTGCGTATGTCTTGATGACATCGAGCAGCAGTCCTGCCTCGCAGGGAATGCCAGGACCTGGGGAAAGGATAATCTTGTCGAAGGCCTCCAGTTGCTCCATCTGGAACTTGTCGTTGCGATAGACCGTTACGTCGGCTCCCAGTTCCTTGACGAGGTGACTCAGGTTGTATGTGAATGAGTCGTAGTTGTCGATAATTACTATCTTCATGGGGTGTAATGTGGGTTAATGGGATGAATGGAAAAGGGGGCTTTAGAGGCTTTCGGCAATGCTGATGGCTTTCCGTAAAGCACCGAGTTTGTTGTTCACTTCTTGCAATTCATACTCCACATCGCTCTTCGCCACGATGCCCCCACCGGCTTGGAACCAGAGTTCGTTGTTGCGCGAGACGAAAGTGCGGATGGTGATGGCTTGGTTAAGGCTGCCGTCGAATCCGATGCTGCCCACACAGCCGCCGTAGGCACCACGGTTGTGTGGCTCGTACTGGCTGATGAGCTGCATGGCTCTCACCTTGGGCGCGCCCGACAGTGTGCCAGCTGGGAAGGTGTCGATGAAAGTCTTCACGGGGTCAGCCCCCTCGTCCAGCGTACCGCTCACACGAGAGACAAGATGGATGNCGTGGCTGTAGAACTGCATATCCTNGTAGAAANCNACTTGCACCCCGTGGCAGTTGCGACTCAGGTCGTTGCNGGCNAGGTCCACCAGCATCACGTGCTCGGCATTCTCCTTCGNGTCGNNCTNCAGGTATAGCGCGTTCTGTCGGTCTTGCTCGGCATCGCCTGTGCGACGTGTGGTGCCAGCGATAGGGTCTATGTATGCTTTGAATGTTGGACATTGAGCGTTGGGCGTTGAGGTCTTCTCAATGCGGCAGTGTGTTTCGGGGCTGCTGCCAAAGATGCGGAAACCGCCAAAGTCCATGTAGAAGAGATAGGGCGAAGGGTTGATGTTGCGGAGGGCACGGTAAAGCTTGAAGTCGTCGCCCTCGTATCTCTGTTTGAAACGGCGTGACAGGACAATTTGGAATACGTCGCCACGTAGACAGTGCTGGATGCCCCGACGGATGTTCTCACGGTGTTCGTCGTCGGTCAGCGTGGACGTGTAGTCGCCCACGGGGTGGAAGCCATACTGCTGATAGGGACGGCTGTTCACATCGTGTTCCAGCTGGTTGAGGTCGTCCTCCTCGCCCTCTGCCAGCAGTTCCACGAGTGTCACTTCGTTCTTGAAGTGGTCGAAGATGATATAGTCCTTGTATGAGGATANAGAGGNGGTNAGNCGCATCNTTTTCCGTTTGTGTCTCGTCCTTCACGTCGATGTGTTCAAAGTAGCGCACGGCATTGAACGTGGTGTAGCCAAAGAGTCCGCAGTCGCTCTGGTTGTCGCCCTCGATGTGGAAACTCTGGAGAAACTGATTGATGAGCCGTGCTGTGTCGTCGGTGTTGGTTATGGGAGTGCGTGTCTCCTCTCCGTTGGGGAACTTCATCACGCCTGTGCCGTGCTCCACCGACACGCTGCCAATGGGGTGCAGACAGATGAAGGAGCGTGAGTTCTTCCCGTCGTGATAGTCGGAGCATTCCATCAGTGCGCTTTGCGGATAAGCGTCGCGCACCCGCAGATAGACGCTCACGGGCGTGTTGAGGTCGCCAAGAACCTTCTTTGAGGCGGTGTGATAGTTATACATAATCGTTGTTGTGTTGTTTGTTGCTTGATGTTGTGGCTGCTTATTCATAAGTTATGAATAATTGTTCGTAACTTATGAATTATTATTCCAAACTTATGAATAATTGTTCCAAACTTATGAACAACTCCTCGGCAGGAAGCGTCTTGTCTCCATTGGTGGGTCAGAAGCGTCTCCGCTTGAGGGTGTGTCATTGATGAGATTGTGCTATCGCTGATGTTGCAGATATGTGTCCAAGTCTTTGTCGCCTCTGCCGCTGACGGTGAGCACCACCACGGTGTCCCGAGTGAATTGGTCTTTCACTTTGGGCAGCAACGCCAAGGCGTGGGCACTTTCGAGGGCTGGGATGATGCCTTCCATGCGTGTCAGTTCAAAGGCGGCACGCAAAGCGTCGTTGTCGTTGGCAGGAAGCACTTGTGCGCGTCCCTGCTCGTAAAGGTTGCAATGGATGGGACCTGTGCCTGGATAGTCGAGACCTGCCGAAATGGAGTATGGCTCAATGATTTGACCGTCCTCTGTCTGCATCAGCTTGATGCGGCTGCCGTGCAGAATGCCCACTGTGCCCACCTGCATGCTTGCGGCTGTCTGACCCGATTCGATGCCGAGTCCACCGGCCTCGCCGAGGATAATCTTCACTCGCTCATCGTCGATGTAGTGATAGATGGTGCCAGCGGCGTTGCTTCCTCCACCCACACATGCCATCAGATAGTCGGGATAGTCGCGACCTATCTTCTCTTCGAGCTGCCATTTGATTTCTTCCGAAATGACCGACTGGAGCCGTGCCACCATGTCGGGATAGGGATGAGGACCTACGGTGCTGCCTATGATATAGAAGGTGTCGGCAGGATGGCAGCACCAGTCGCGGATGGCCTCGTTGGTGGCATCTTTCAGCGTCTTGTTGCCGCTCTCCACAGGCACCACCGTTGCCCCCAACATCTTCATGCGTTCCACGTTGACGTGCTGACGCTGCACGTCGAGCGCACCCTGATACACCGTACAGGGCATATCCATGAGGGCGCAGGCGGTGGCGGTTGCTACACCGTGCTGACCAGCTCCCGTTTCGGCGATGATGCGTGTCTTGCCCATCTTCTTGGCAAGGAGAATCTGACCCAGCGCATTGTTGATTTTGTGGGCACCCGTGTGGTTCAGGTCTTCACGTTTCAGATAGAGTTGGCAACCGTACTTCTCGCTCATTCGCTTGGCGAAATATAGTGGGGAAGGGCGACCCACATAGTCCTTCAACAGGGCATGATACTCATGCTTAAACTCCTCGCTCTCCAAGATGGGGAGGTAAGCCTTCTTCAAGTCCTCCACGGTCTTGTAGAGAATCTCTGGAATGTAGGCTCCACCGAATTGTCCGTAGAACCCATTGTTATCTACTTGGTATGTCATAATTTTGTGTTGTTGAGTTGCTATGAAAGAAAAGAGCCTATCGCAAGTACGACAGGCTCTTTTGTGCTATGCTTGATATGTTTGGCTTTGCATAGGGGAACAACCATTGGACTTACGATTTTTTGAATCCCAAGCTACGCCAACGCCAATATGTGTTGTTGTTCTGTATCATTTCGCTTGCAAAGTAACGGCTTTTCTTTCAAACAGACAAATGAAAAGAGGAAAAAATGATAGTTTTGCAAGAAAAAGCTTGTTTCTTCATGCTTTTTTCAATAATTTTGCAGAAACGTTTCACATGACTCCCAAGAACATACTTGACATTCGGACGAGAGCCGACTTCCGCCAATGGCTAACAGAGAATCACGACACGCAGAAAGAGTGTTGGATAGCGGTCAAGCGCGGCAAGACTCCCCCAGAGGATGCCCTGTGGTATCTTGATGCCGTGGAGGAAGCATTGTGTTTCGGTTGGATTGACTCCACCTTGAAGAATGTTGATGGGGTCTCGCTCCAGCGTTTTGGCAAACGAACCAAGAACAGCTATTGGTCAGAGTTGAACAAAGGGCGTTGCCGTCGGCTCGAAAAGCTCGGGCTGATGACCGACAGCGGTCGGACCGCTTGCCCCCACCTCAATGCCGAGTTTGTCATCATGCCCGAAGTCCTTCAAGCGTTCCAAGCCAACCCCGTGGCATGGGCAAACTTCAACACTTTCCCTCCATTATACCAACGTGTGCGCCTCGACAACATCCAACGCAACAAAGCCTATCCCCAAGTCTTTGAAAGCCGCTTGAACAAACTGATTGAAGCCAGCGAGCGCGGTGAACTAATCGGAGAATGGAACGACAACGGTAGGTTGTTGGAATACTCGGAATAACGGATGCGCGTGGCTCGTTAGCTTGCAGTGGCTGTCTGCTTATATATTACGTCAGTTCGGGATTTTTTAATTTAATTTTTCAAACATCCAATAGGTACAACATAAACTCCGTCTGTTCGTTTGTAGGCAAAATCGCCAACGCCTGTCAATACCATACAAAAAGCAGGGGCTTTCATTCGGGACGTATCTATGATTTTAGAAAGAGCCATTAAAGTTTTTGCGCCATCTTCAATCAACTTTTCTCCACCCAATTTTATTTCAATAAGACCATACGAGCCATTACGCAAATGTACTACCGCATCGCATTCCAAACCGTTCTTGTCTCTATAATGATAAACAGAACCATCTAAGGCATCAGCATAGACCCTAAGATCTCGAATACACATTGTTTCAAAAAACAGTCCAAATGTATTCAAATCGTTAATCAAATCATTAGGTCCTAAGCCAAGAGCTGCCACACCAACTGAAGGGTCAACATAGTACCTTGTATCCGATGTACGAACCGCAGTTTTACTCCTCAAATTGGGATTCCATGCCGGCATGTCCTCTATTACAAATATCTTTCGCAAAGCAGTGAGGTATGAATCTATCGTTTCATCACTGACATTTTCTGGTTCATTTGTTGATATGTCTGCAAGGATTGTGGCGATACTTGCTTGAGNGCCTTGATNTCTGGCATAAGAACGCATAATTCTCTTTGCTCGTTCTGTATCACGTTTTACATTATCAACTCGTGATATATCGCTATTCGTAATAGCCTTATAGTATNCTGTTGCTTGCNATAGTGCCGCCTTTTCTGTTTTCTTTTGCAGAGCCTTAGGCCACCCTCCACGGCAAACAGCAAATGCTAACATCGGTAATGTAAGTTTATTCAAGGCTCCGATTTTATCCGGCATAAGAAATAAATCCGATAAGCTTATCTCACCAGTAGAGTCTCCTGATTCCCATAAACTCATAGGGCGCATAGTAAGCCATCCATATCTTCCAGTGCCTGTATGATGAATATCTTTGGCTTCAGCAGGTACCGCAGAACCTGTAAGCATAAATTGTCCATCCTCGTCCCTATGGTCCACCTCGAATCGGATGGCATCCCAAAATTGAGGAACTTCCTGCCATTCATCAATCAAACGGGGCGTTTCCCCCTCAAGCAAAAAGCGAATGTTTGTTTGCGCCATCTGTTTGTATTGCTGCTGTTTGGTAGGGTCATCCATATAAATAATGCTTTTAGCCTGTTGCCCTGCTGTAGTTGTTTTGCCACAAGCCTTAGGACCTTCTATCAAGACAGCTCCCATTGCATCTAATTTATCACGTAGCAGTTGATCTGCGATTCGATTTCTGTATTCCATAGAATTGTATTATGGCACAAAGGTAGTACATTTCTTTGTAATTTAATTCATTCTCAAATATTATTTGGGAATTAGGCGGAATTTTATTTTGAAATTTGGCGGAATTTTATTTGGAAATTTGGCGGAACGCCAACAAGTTAGGAAACGGGAACTTTTAGGTATCAGCAACGGCAGGTTGTTGGGATACTCGGAATAACGGATGCGCGTGGTTCGTTGACTTGCAATAGCTGAACTTCATAGTTTTATGATGAGCGGCTTCTCCGTAGGGTGTGGGGACGATGTGTTGATGAGTATTTATGTATTTCGTCGTATAGATGCTTGTGTTTTTTTACAAAAATATAGATTTTTACAAAAATGTAGGTAAGGTGGTAAGAAAAATAATGCTATTTGTAAAATAGTGGTGAGGAGATTTGGACGGAATGGGTGATCCTTTGTATCTTTGTAGCGAGAATATATGATAAAGTGAGAAGCCTGCCCGAAGGGGTAGGTTTGATGTTTGTTTAACTTTCTAAAAATCTGAATTGAATGACAATGGACGAGGAATTAGCCCCATTCGTGTTTCCGATTGTGGACAAGTCTGAAAGAATTATCAAAGTGATTGGTGTTGGTGGTGGAGGTGGCAACGCGGTTCACCACATGTGGGAAGAGGGTGTCAGAAATGTGGCATTCATGGTCGTTAATACCGATTCTCAAGTGCTGAAGGCGAACATGGTGCCCAACAAGATTCAGCTGGGCGACGGGCTTGGTACGGGTGGAGACCCTGTGCTGGGTCGTGAGATTGCTGAGAAGAGCTTGGATACAATCAAGGCTATGTTTGATGAGGATACAGAGATGGTGTTCATTACGGCTGGCATGGGTGGCGGCACGGGTACAGGAGTCGCTCCTGTGATTGCGCGTATGGCAAAAGAGAGGGGCATCTTGACTGTTGGTGTTGTGACGTTGCCGTTCCTGATGGAGGGCAAAAAGCGTATCGAAAAGGCACTGAAAGGAATGAATGACTTGAAGCAATGTGTGGATTCGCTAATTGTTATCAACAACGAACGTTTGTTGGAAGAGGACCAGTATGCAGGTCTTGACTGGGAGGAAGGAATGAAGAAAGCCGATGAGGTGCTGACGATAGCAACGAAGACAATAGCGGAGATAATCACAGTGATGGGTATGGTAAACCGAGATTTTAAGGATGTGAATACTGTGATGAAAGAGGGTGGCGCTGCTGTGGTGTCGGTAGCTAAGGCGAGTGGCGATAAACGTATTTTCAAAGCTATGTCGGATGCACTGAATTCATCGCTGATTGCCAATGTGAACAAACAGAAGATTAGGCGTATGCTGTATGTTGTGTATAGCGGAAAGAAGTCGCCGGCAAAGATGGCTGAACTTCGGGACATCAATGAGTTCATGGAGGGGTTGGATGATAACATCGAGATACTTTGGGGGCATTATCCAGATGATACACTGGACGATGAAATCAAGGTGGCGGTGATTGCAACGGGCTTTGATACGGATGAGGAGAGGGAGAACTNNCCTGTTCGCGAAAACAATCAATATCACGAATTGCTTAAAAAGTATTATCATTCTGATAAGAACATCGAAGTGAGGTNTTCNTGCNGGNAGGTAGATGCTGTTTCTGTTGTCATACCAGAGGATGGNTCAGNTGTGGAGGAANCGNAAACCATCGAGGAGTCAGAAGAGAAGAAACCTTCTCTGGTCCAAATCTTCCTGGAGAAGCTGAAGAATTTCGTAGAGGAGTAGTGTGTTTTTCGCTTTTTTTCGTACCTTTGCATCGTTTTTCGCGCGTGTGCGTGTGAGCAATTATGTAGGTAAAAGGATAAAATACTAAAATTTTGCGATATGAATATCTCATACAAATGGTTGAAGGAATATGTTGACTTCGACATGACAGCCGAGGAGGTGGGCAAGGCGCTCACCAGCATGGGCTTGGAGGTGGAGGCTGTGGAAGAGGTGCAGAGCATCAAGGGCGGACTGCAAGGACTGGTGGTCGGTCAGGTGCTGACGTGTGAGCCTCATCCGAACAGCGACCACATGCACGTGACGACGGTGGATGAAGGCAACGGGGTGGTGGAGCAGATTGTCTGCGGTGCGNCGAATGTTGCTGCCGGTCAGAAGGTGANTGTGGCTCAGCTGGGCTGCAAGCNTTACGATGGNGATAAGGAGNTTGTCATCAAGAAGAGCAAGTTGCGTGGCATTGAGTCGAATGGTATGATTTGTGCAGAGGATGAGATAGGTGTGGGCACCAGCCATGATGGCATCATCGTACTGCCTGAGGATGCTGTGGTCGGCACTCCTGCTGCTGAATACTATGGATTGGAGAGCGACTATGTGATAGAAGTAGATATTACGCCGAACCATTCGGACGCTTGCTCGCACTGGGGAGTGGCGCGTGATTTCTACGCATACTTGAAGCAGAACGGATTTGAGACTTCGTTGCATCGTCCATCGGTGGATGGTTTCGAGGTGCAGAATAACGACCTGAAGATTGATGTGGTGGTGGAGGCTTCCGAGGCTTGCCCCCGTTATTGTGCCGTGTCGGTGAAGAACTGCGAAGTGAAGGAAAGCCCGAAGTGGTTGAAGGACCGTTTGACGGCTATTGGTCAGCGTCCCATCAACAACATTGTTGATATCACCAATTACATCATGATGGCGTATGGGCAGCCGTTGCATTGCTTCGATGCTGACATGGTAAAGGGTCAGAAGGTGGTGGTGAAGACGATGCCTNAGGGTACTCCGTTTGTTNCGCNGGATGGNGAGGNACACAAGCTCTCTGACCGCGACTTGGCTATCTGCAATGTGGAGGAGCCAATGTGCATCGCTGGTGTGTTTGGCGGAAAGGGTAGTGGCACTTACGAAACGACGAAGAATGTGCTTTTCGAGAGTGCGTACTTCCACCCCACATGGATTCGCAAGAGTGCGCGTCGTCACGGTTTGCAGACCGATGCAAGTTTCCGCTTTGAGCGTGGCATCGACCCTGCTGGTCAGATTTATGCCCTCAAGCGTGCTGCTATGCTGGCACAGGAGTTGGCTGGTGGCGAGGTGAGCATGGAGATTGTGGATGTGAAGAACGACACGTTGCCACAGGATGTCATCATTGATGTGGAGTATCAGTATGTGACCGACCTTATCGGCAAGGAACTGCCTGTAGAGACGTTGCGGAGCATCTTGAAGAATCTTGGTTTTGAGATTCTTTCAGTGGATGAGAAGCAGATGCAGGTGAAAGCTCCTGCTTTCCGTGTGGATGTGAAGAAGCCGTGTGATGTGGTGGAGGAGATTCTTCGTATCTATGGCTACAACAATATCGAGATTCCTTCACAGGTGCGCTCGTCGCTCACCACGAAGGGTGAACTTGACAAGAGTAACAAACTGCAGAACCATGTGGCTGAGCAGCTGGTGGGGTGCGGTTTCAATGAGATTCTGAACAACTCGCTCACGAAGGTCGCATACTACGAGGGGGGCGAGACCCTNCAAGCTGGNGAATTNTNTGAAGTTGNTGAACCCNTTGAGTCAGGATTTGGCCGTGTTGCGTCAGACGTTGCTCTTCGGTGGTCTTGAGTCAATTGCTCGCAACAGCAACCGTCGTATGCCTGATTTGAAATTCTTCGAGTTCGGCAACTGCTACTGCNTCGNTCNAGAACGGAGTNAGNAGAANGTGGATGAGAACGGTGAAACGTTGAAGGCAAGTGCAGAATCGTCGAAGAAGATTCTTGCTGCATACAGTGAGGACTATCACTTGGGACTTTGGTTGACAGGCAAGCGTGTGACAGGCAACTGGGCTCATGCTGACGAGGACAGTTCCGTTTATGAGATGAAGGCCTACGTGCTTAATATCTTCAAGCGTTTGGGTGTTCCTTTCGGTGCGCTGGTGTTCGGCGAGGAGAAGAACGATGTATTCTCTGTGGCTACCACCATCACGCAGCGTGGTGGCAAAAAGATTGCCGAGTTTGGTATCGTGACCAAGAAGATGGCAAAGAAACTGGACATTGAGGCTCCTGTGTTCTATGCTGACATCAACTGGACGAATCTCATGAAACTCGTGAAGAAAGTGACCGTTACCTACTACGAGTTGTCGAAGTTCCCAGCTGTGAGCCGTGACTTGGCATTGCTCGTTGACGAAGGTGTGGAGTTCGCTCAGATTGAGGCGGCTGCTTATCAGGCAGAAAAGAAGCTCCTCAAAGAGGTGAAGCTCTTTGATGTCTATGAGGGCAAGAACCTTGAGGCTGGCAAGAAGTCGTATGCGGTGAACTTTACGTTGCAAAGTGAGGAGAAGACGCTGAACGACAAGGCTATCGAAGCCATTATGGGCAAGATAGAACAGAACATCTGCAAGGCAACAGGAGCAACCGTTCGTGGTAAATAAGCATTTAATTGAAGAACAAACAGTAAATTGTTAAAATAATAAATAAGATTATGGGAAGAGCATTTGAATTCCGTAAAGCGAGAAAAATGAAGAGATGGGGCAACATGGCAAAGACCTTCACACGCCTTGGCAAACAGATTGCCATCGCTGTGGCTGAAGGAGGACCTGACCCTGACAATAACGCACACTTGCGTGCTGTCATCGCGACTTGTCGCCATGAGAACATGCCGAAGGACAACATCGACCGCGCCATCAAGAATGCCACTGGCAAGGATAAGTCTGCTTGGAAGAGTGTGACTTACGAAGGATATGGACCTCATGGAGTGGCTGTGTTTGTAGATACACTGACTGACAACACCACCCGCACGGTGGCTGATGTTCGCTCGGTGTTCAATAAGTTCAGCGGTAACATGGGTACGACGGGCTCACTTTCTTTCCTCTTCGACCACTATAGCCAGTTCACTTTTAAGAAGAAAGCGGACATGGATATGGACGAGTTCATCTTGGAAGCCATTGAGTTTGGCGTGAACGACGAGTATGATGAGGAGTACGACGAGGATAAGGACGAAACGACCATCACCATTTATGGAGACCCCAAGTCGTTCGCTCAGATTCAGAAGTACCTTGAGGATAACGGCTTCGAGATTACGGGTGCTGAGTTCACTTATGTGCCTAACGACCTGAAAGATGTCGATGACGAACAGCGTGAGACCATTGAGAAGATGGTGGAGCGTCTGGAAGAGTTTGACGACGTGCAGAACGTGTACACGAACATGAAGTAAGGCCTGAACGGCTGGTTGTGTATCCGCTATAATCTATATATGTACGCGCGTATATATAATAACATTGTATTAGGCTTGGTTGCGGTACTGTTGTTGGCATCGTGTCAGGAAAAGCGTGCGCAACGCTTTGAACGTGAAGCACGTGAATACACAGAAACGAATTGCCCACAACAGATGGACGCTGTGACCTGTTTGGACAGCATCGTGTTTGTGCCTAATGAGCAAGTAGGTGAACTGGTTTTGTATTACTCGCTGCAACTTACCGAAGAGCAACGAACAGAAATGATGAACAAATTAGGGGATATCAATGACATGAATCTTCGCTTGATTCGTAATTCTGTGCCTTTCACCAAGTATCGGGAGGCTGGCATCAGTTTCACTTACATCTATCATGATGCGACTTTGGGCGACAAGATTGTGGAATATCACTTCACAAAAGAGGACTACCAATGATGTAGTCCTCTTTTGTTGTCTTTCATGTCGCCACCACGTTGTCTTATCGGCAGAAACCTGTAGGATTCTTTAAGTGTATGCGTACAGTAGCCTTGTCTTCAAATTGTACTGAAAATAGGTGCTTTTGTCTGATTTTCATGCTTTTTGTGATATTTTAGAGTAAAGATTTGGTTCTTCTCATAAAACCCCGTATCTTTGTAAGGCTTTTATATAGGAAATCGTATGGTTTCCTTCATTTTAGAGAAGAAAAGTATAACAATTAAAGGTAAAAAGTAAAGGTTATGTTACAGGAAAAAGCAGGAAACATCGCTGGTCTCATCTGGAAGGCTCTTTCAGCGGCTGAGTCAGCACAGACATTCAAACAAATTAAGAAAGCTACTAAACTTACAGAGAAGGATTTTTGTCTCGGTCTTGGATGGTTGCTCCGTGAGGATAAGATTGACTCTGTTGAGACTGGTGATGAGAAGGATCCATACGCCTACTCTCTCAAATAAGATTGTTTCTATATTATAGTACAAATGCGCTGCTCATGGATGTTGAGTAGCGCATTTTCATGTGAATGGTAAGGGAGAAAAGGTGGCTTTTGAGGCAAGCCTCGTGAGATAAAGTTTGTGTCACCGACCGAAAAAGCTCTCTTTATATTAAAATAATGTGTTTTTTCTTTGTGTTCGCTTTGATTTTTGCTAACTTTGTTCCTGCATTGTGCCTCTTCTGTTCTTATCGCAACGTAGAGAGGGAGAGTGTTGTTTAACCTAATAAAGACGGGACAACATGAAAAAGACTTTTCACAACTGTATCAATCGAATCTTCACAGGAGTGCTCACTCTTTTGGGATTTGCTGCAACGATGACATTGGCAGCATGTTACGGTCCCAGACCTGAGACGTACTATACAGATGAAGAAGTTGCCGATTCATTAGCAGGTGGAGTTGATTCTGTTGCTGTCAATACAGAATTATGAAGAATATACGAAACTTTTGTATTATTGCCCATATCGACCATGGTAAATCTACTTTGGCCGACCGATTGCTGGAAAAGACCAACACCATCAAGATTACCCAGGGACAGATGCTTGACGACATGGATCTGGAGCAAGAGCGTGGTATCACCATTAAGAGTCACGCTATCCAGATGGAACATGTGTATGACGGAGATAAGGAAGAGTATAAGGGACAGAATTTTACATTGAACTTAATTGACACTCCAGGACATGTGGACTTCTCTTATGAGGTGAGCCGTTCCATCGCTGCTTGTGAAGGGGCTTTGCTGGTGGTGGATGCTACACAGGGAGTGCAGGCTCAAACTATTTCAAACCTCTACATGGCCATTGACCATGACCTCGAAATCATTCCTGTTATTAACAAGATTGATATGCCTAATGCAATGCCAGAGGAGGTGGCTGACGAAATCATTGACCTTATCGGGTGTGATGTGGACGACATCATCTATGCCAGCGGTAAGACTGGCGAAGGAGTGGGGGACATTTTGAATGCCGTAGTGGAACGTGTACCTCATCCGATAGGTGATGAGACAGCTCCCTTGCAGGCTTTGATTTTTGATTNCNTNTTCAATTCTTATCGTGGTGTNATTGCTTATTTTAAGATAATCAANNGTGTGATGCGNCCTNGTGAGAANGTGCGGTTTANCAATACCAAGAAAGAATACTTGGCAGAAGAGATTGGTACGCTGAAGATGAATATGGTGCCTAAAAAGGAGTTGCGTACAGGTGATGTAGGCTATATTGTGACAGGCATCAAACAAGCTACCGAAGTGAAAGTGGGCGATACCATTACATCGTTGGTCAATCCTACGGCTGAAGCTATCCAAGGCTTTCAGGAAGTGAAACCGATGGTATTTGCTGGCATCTATCCCATTGAGACGGAAGANTNNGAGAATCTTNGNNCNTCATTGGAGAAACTGCAACTGAATGATGCCTCGCTCACGTTCCAGCATGAGAGTTCCGCTGCGCTCGGTTTTGGTTTCCGTTGTGGATTCTTGGGATTGTTGCACATGGAGATTGTGCAGGAACGGTTGGACAGAGAGTTCGATATGGATGTAATTACGACAGTGCCGAACGTTAGCTATATGGTGTACGATAAACATGGTGAGGCACAGGAAGTACACAATCCCAGTGGCATGCCTGATCCAACGCTTATCGACCATGTGGAAGAGCCTTATATCCGTGCCACTGTCATTACTACTGCAAACTACATTGGTCCTATCATGACGCTCTGTTTGGGCAAGCGTGCGGAACTGCTTAAGCAAGACTTTATTGCTGGTAACCGTGTGGAAATCGAGTTCTTGATGCCACTTGGTGAGATTGTGATTGACTTTTACGATAAATTGAAGAGCGTTTCGCGCGGATATGCTTCGTTCGATTATCATCCTGCTGGTTTCCGTGAGAGCAAGCTTGTGAAGCTTGATATACTCTTGAATGGTGAATCTGTGGATGCGCTTTCTACCTTGACCCATGTGGATAACGCTGTCACCCTCGGTCGGCGGATGTGTGAACGCCTTAAGGACTTGCTGCCACGCCAACAGTTCGACATTGCCATTCAGGCTGCTATCGGTGGCAAGATTGTGGCAAGAGAGACGGTGAAGCAGGTGCGCAAGGATGTGTTGGCAAAGTGTTATGGCGGTGACGTGTCGCGTAAGCGAAAACTGCTTGAGAAACAGAAGCGTGGCAAGAAACGTATGAAGCAGATTGGCAACGTGAGTGTGCCACAGAAAGCATTTCTTGCAGTGTTGAAACTCGATGACGATTAGGGCTTACCGAACTCTTTGTCTCCAGCTTGGGCAAGGTCTCTAAGGAATCCCTTCATGACGACAACTAACATTATAAATAACCTATTTGATATGAAGAAACTATGTGTTACAGCCAGCTTGTTGCTGGTTGCTATGGGCATCAGTGCTGACCCCATCACACCACAGCGTGCAATGCAGATTGCCCAGGAATATATGGTGGAGGGTTACACGATGAATCTCGCTGTTAAGGCGAAAGCACGGCGTATCACTGTGGCATCCGCCACTTCTGCGCCTTACTATGTGATTAGCCGAGGTGAAAATCAGGGATATGTGATTGTGGCAGGAGACGATTGTCTTCCTGAGATTCTGGGATATACGGAATCCGGCAATTTCGACCCTTCCAACTTGCCGCCAGCTTTGCAAGGAATGTTAGATGGATGGCAAGAGATGGTGGAACAGGCACAAGCCGATGGGAGCAACACAGCCTTGGCATCAGCACGGAAGGCACAGCGAAAAGCGGTTTCTGCACGCGTGGATATAGCTCCTTTCGTCACCGCTCATTGGCATCAATCAAGTCCTTACAATGATAATTGTCCCACGTTGACCAAGAATGGCAATCGTGCAGCTACAGGATGTGTGGCCACTGCTGCCAGCCAAATCCTTTATTATTGGCGTAAGGATTTGCCAGCCACATTACAGGCTTCTACGCCTACCTATGGCTATGGAGATGCGCCCGTCACCCGTAGCGTGCCCAAAGGAACAGCATTGAAGTGGGATTTGATGAAAGACTCTTATGGGTCAGAATCGCAAGACTATAAGCAAGCCGTTGCAGAGTTTGTGTTCGCCACGGGTGCTGCCACTTGGCTTACATACGGGGAAGCCACTTCTGGCAACATTGAAAAGATACCATACACTTTCTCCACCTATTTCGGTATGAATGGAGGAACGGTTCACTATCGTGATTCCTACAATCAGGAGGGATGGTCGCAGCTTCTGTATAATGAATTGCAGAAAGGTCGTCCTGTCATGTATACAGGTGTTCATCCTTCTAATGGTGGGCATGCTGTGTTTGTGCATGGCTATAAAGCGTCCAACGATCTCTTCTATTTCAACTTCGGATGGGGAGCTGGTAATGGTTATGATGGTTATTATACGACCAACNAGACCAATNGCANGAATGNTTTCAATAGTTATCAGANTGNCTTGATTGGTGCTTATCCCAAGCAATNGAACTTGAAGGTTGACCTTATCCCACCTTCGCATATCTATACTAATGTGGACAACAAATTTACCATTAAAGTCACAAACAATTCCACATTAGATTATAGCGGCATCTATCTATATGCTTCGACATCCAGTGGTGCTCCGTCGGGTTCTGCCAAATCGAAAGACACAGAGACCGTCATCGCTACAGGAGAATCGGAGGAACTGACATTGACTGCACGTCCTACCAGCGAACGCACTTGGTACATCACCGTTGCCGACGAAAACAAAAACGTGCTGGCAAAGATACCTGTCGAAGTTGAATCGAAAACATCCGAACTCCATTTGCAGGACATTAGTGTCTGTGGCAGTTGCGACTACAAAACGTTGAACGGTGAGAACTTCACTGTGGTGTATAACAACAAGACCACAGCCACTGCTACTTTATATGATGCAGCAACTTATGGCTATAATGCGTCGCTCCGTATGTTTTTCGATGTTTACGACGAAACTACAGGGCAGTGGGAAACCATTGGCTACAAAACAGGTGACCTCTCACTGGTGGGTTCAGAAAGTGGTGTGGCAACCTTTAGTTTGTCTGGCACCAGNTCCNGTCCTTTTGAAGTAGNGAAGNACTATAAAGGCTACTTGGCCAATCCTGTTCATCNAACCACTGACATGATAGCGTTGGACAACGGCATCTTGAACGAANTGCGTTTCTATTANAGCGGCAACGATATGTCTGTTGTTGGCTTTGAAGGCAACTGCCTCGCTCTTCAAGGACATTTTGACAACACGTTGTTCAACTCCTCCACCTATACAAAGAAGGCTGCGTATCAGACTGCTACCAGCTACGACCTTACTCAGTGTACCAGTGTGGGTGAAGTGAACCAAACTATAAATCCTAACGCTCTTATCTATGTGGCTGACGCCAGCAAAGCCACTGGGCGGAACATCGTGCGTGCAGGTCAGTGCGCCCACCTTGCTCTCACCATTGGCTATAATTTTGCCCCCCGTGCTTCTTTCGTTGCCGAACAGGCACAGCTCACCCTCAGTGCCGCAGCGGCTCGATGGCAAATGGTCACAATGCCTTTCAGTGCTCAACTGCCCGATGGAATGGTGGCACGCGAGATTTTGGCTCACACTACTTTGGGCATCTCCTCTACCACGATGGTCGATGTGCAGACACTTGAAGCAGGCAAGACCTATTTCATCATGACTACGAGTGCAGACAATGTGACCATCTCCGCCGCCAACGTGCAAGTACTCGCACAGCCTGCTGCCAATGCGGACGAGGCTGTGGTAGGTACTTTCACCAGCACCGCCACACCTGCCCAGGCGCAACTCCTCAACAACGAAGAAAAGCAATACTTTGTGCCTGTTGATGAGGGTACTGCCGTCGAGGCTCTGCGAGGATATTGGCATGCAGATAACTTGACCAAGACCTTCCGTATTTACCCCGATATGTCTAAGGATCCTGCTTATGTGCAGTTGGCTGAGAGCATCAATAGCGCATACGACATTTTGGAAAAACACCGTGCTACTTCCACTGATGCGGCTTACCAAGCTTATGCCATGAAGATTCATGAGGCAGAGAGGGAGTTCTCTCATCGTGGCGAAGAGACCGCGCTTACCACTGCCGCCCTCATTAAGAAGTACGCAACAGATTTGCTCGAAGCAGGTGATACATACATGAAGACGATGAGCGACATAAAGAACTGCAAAATAGATTTCACGTCTAATATCGTCAATCCCTCGTTCGAGAAAAAGAATGCCAGCGGATGGACGGTTGGCAAGCGTGAAGGCGTTACCACGGTTAGCACGGTGAAAGATGGAACGAAGTTCGATGCCTATCGCTCTGTCGGTATGGATGGCACTTATATGTTCCAAAGCCTCATTGCGGCTGACTCCACTTCTGTGTCGCTCACACAAGTGGTGGAAGGTCTTCCACAAGGCTACTACCGTCTCACTGCCATGCTGGGCACCGACGACCATTCCTCTGTCACGCTCTTTGCTGACGACATGACCGCCACGGTGGAGGGACATCCGTTCGGGCATTACTATCTCACGGAGGCGGTGATTGACAGCATCAAGGTGCTCGCAGAGGAAGGACAAACCACAGGTTCTCTTACTATTGGTGTACAGGAAGGTCGGTGGTACAAGGCCGATAACTTCACCCTCACTTGCATCGAAACCATTCCTTTGGATGACGTTGCCAACTGCATCAAGGGGCTTGATTCTGACACCAAAGCGTTCAAGGAAGGCATCTACACCCTGCAGGGTGTACGTCTTTCCGCTATCACGCAGTCAGGTTTCTACATCGTTGACGGGAAGAAAAAATACATTCAAAAATAGCGGAAAACTGACCATATCGAGGACATCGCTCCTTTTATTTAGGCCGTGTCTTAATGCTGAAAAAGCGTTAAGACACGGCTCTTTTTTGCTGAAAACATGCTAAAAAACATAAAAAGTTTGGTTAATAGCGGTAAAAGCCATACCTTTGCAGCGGTTTTAAGGAACCCTAAAGGTAAAGCTGTATGAAGAAATTACTAGCATCAGTGCTGATGGTCTTCACTCTGACAGCGGCTGCGAAGCCTGTGTCCGAGATAGACCTTCAGAAGAAATGGGGAGCCGTCATTCAAGCCATCGCGATGGTAGAAAGTGAATGCCACCCCAACAAAGTATCTAGGAATGGGCTCTACGTAGGTTATCTGCAGATTTCCGAGATTCTCGTGCGCGAGTGCAACCGTATCGTTGGATACAAGAAGTACACTTACGCTGACCGTTACGACAAGCAGAAGAGCATTGACATGTTCATCGATTATCAGGAGCACTACAATCCAGATGGCAACATGGAGAGAGCCATCCGCCTCTGGAACTCTGGCGACCTGAAATGTATGACACGCAAGGCTCGTACCGAAGGCTACTATCAGAGAGTCATGAAGCGGTACACCAGCATCGCTGCGCTGCAATAAACTGAAAAGATTTAGTTCTTTTATAGTAAAAACGTCCAAGAAGAATATCGTTCTTTCTTGGACGTTTTTTTATTGCTACCTGCGGAATGGTGATAGATGGGATTGCGGCAATGCCTCTATGGGTGATACCACAATTATAGCCTCAAAATCGGAGTCCCCGACATCGGTTTGTCGATGTCGGGGACTCCGACTTGCCGATGTCGGGGACATCGATTTTGGGGTGCTGTGTGGTCGGTTCTGATGCGATGGAATGGAACAACTTGATGTGGCTGGGTGAGAGGCGTTGCTCCGATGCAGTAGCGGTTGGATGGGTTTGAAACTTGGACTTTGCGAAAGGGGTGTTTTGGCGATGTTTTTGCCTTTTTCTGNGGGAGGNGGCATTTTTTCTTATGTNTGTTTTCCCTTTCCTGNNAAAAGCTGTNTCTTTGTGAGGCTTTTTCGANGCGTGCTNNTGGCATGTCCTCTNTTTNTCGTAGAAAAGTTTATAACAAAAAAATTATTATCTATCATTCAACAAAACAAATCATCATGAAGATTTCAAGAATTGACCATCTTGGGATAGGGGTGGAGAGCATTGACGCTGTGCTCCCTTATTTCGAGAATGTGCTTGGCCTTAAGTGCTATGCAGTAGAAGAGGTGGCAGACCAGAAGGTGAAGACTGCTTTCCTGAAAGTTGGCGAAGTGAAACTGGAGCTGTTGGANCCAACGTCGCCAGAGTCGGCTGTTGCAAAGTGGCTGGAGAAGGGTGGCAAGGGAGTTCACCATGTGGCTTTCGCTGTTGAGGATGGTGTGGCAGAAGCACTCGTTGAGGCAGAAGGCAAGGGAATCCGCCTGATTGACAAGACTCCACGTCCAGGTGCGGAGCAGATGAGCATCGCCTTCTTGCACCCCAAGTCAACGGCTGGTATTTTGACCGAACTTTGCGAACCGCAGAAATAAGTAATAATTCACGGTTCCTCATGGGGCAACCTGCCTGCAAGCCGTATGGCTGATGATGAATCATCAATTATGAAATGAACAAATGAGCAAGCAAACAGAAAGAATACAGGAGCTGATTGAGCTCCGACAGAAAGCGCGTATGGGCGGTGGCGAGAAGGCTATCGACAAACAGCATGCAAAGGGCAAGTTCACGGCGCGTGAACGCATTACGATGCTCCTCGATGAGGGCAGTTTTGAAGAGTACGATATGTTCAAGCTCCACCGTTGTACAAACTTCGGCATGGAGAAGAAGCAGTATCTGGGCGATGGTGTCGTGACTGGTTCTGGCACGATTGGCGGTCGTCTCGTGTTCATCTTCGCGCAGGACTTCACGGTGAATGCTGGTTCTCTCTCTGAGACGATGAGCCAGAAGATTTGCAAGATTATGGACATGGCTATGAAGGTGGGTGCTCCTGTCATTGGTCTGAACGACTCGGGTGGTGCTCGCATTCAGGAGGGTATCAACGCTTTGGCTGGTTATGCTGAGATTTTCCAGCGTAACATCATGGCTTCGGGCGTGATTCCTCAGATTTCAGGCATCTTCGGTCCTTGTGCCGGTGGTGCCGTTTATTCGCCTGCATTGACCGACTTTACGCTGATGATGGAGAACACTTCGTTCATGTTCCTCACAGGTCCTGCGGTGGTGAAGACGGTGACGGGCGAGGATGTTGACCAAGAGAGCCTCGGTGGTGCATCGGTTCACTCTACCAAGTCGGGTGTGACTCACTTCACGGCCGCTACGGAAGAAGAGGCGATGGCTATGATTCAGCAGCTTATCTCTTACATTCCTCAGAACAATCAGGAGGAGACTCCACGCGTGGAATGCACTGACCCCATCGACCGTCTGGAGGATTCACTCAACGAAATCATCCCCGACAATCCTAATCAGGCATACGACATGTACAAGGTCATTGCCGCTACGGTCGATAACGGTGAGTTCTTTGAGGTGCAGCCACGCTAAGCGCAGAAAATCATGGTCGGTTTCGAACGTTTCAATGGCCATTCTGTAGGTATCGTTGCCAACCAACCTGGCAAGTTTGCAGGTGTGCTTGACTGCAACGCTTCTCGCAAGGGAGCACGCTTTGTCCGCTTCTGCGATGCCTTCAACATCCCAATCGTTAGCTTCGTCGATGTGCCAGGCTTCTTGCCGGGTACAGGTCAGGAGTACAACGCTGTCATCCTGCATGGTGCGAAATTGCTCTATGCTTATGGAGAGGCAACGGTGCCAAAGGTGACTGTCACACTCCGCAAGTCTTACGGCGGTTCACACATCGTGATGTCTTGTAAGCAGTTGCGTGGCGATATCAACTACGCATGGCCATCGGCAGAAATCGCGGTGATGGGTGCCAGCGGTGCAGCCGCAGTGCTCTATGCTCGTGAGGCTAAGAAGGTTAAGGAAGAGGGTGGTGATGCCAAGGCGTTCATTGCCGAGAAGGAAGAGGAATACTCCAAGCTCTTCGCCAATCCTTATCAGGCTGCTAAGTATGGCTACATTGACGACGTAATCGAGCCACGCAACACTCGTTTCCGCGTCATCCGCGCCCTCGAGCAGTTGGCAAACAAGTCACTTACCAACCCTGCCAAGAAGCACGGTAATATTCCACTTTAATATAATTCACGAATCATTTTCACCTATGGCTTGTCGCTTTGTCAGCGGAAGAGCCAATGATGAATGATGAGTCATCAATGATGAATTAAAAATGAGAAAGTTATTATCAGTTATCTCATTGCTCATAGCATCTTCTGTCGCTTTTGCTCAGGGTGCGCACTACTTCAAAATCAACGAAGTGTATGTGCATACCCCTGTTTGTAGCAAGGGCGACTCAATCAAGGCGTGCCACAAGCAGGCCAGCTATGTGGATGAATATGGTCAGCCGGCTTCATGGATTGAGATTGAGAACACTTCTTATTCGACTCACGACATAAGAAACTGTTTCCTCACCATCAATCCTGCTGTGCTTGACAAGAACATGCCAGCACCTGAGCGCGAAAAGCTCATGTCTGCCATTCCTGCGGGCGACCCACGTACCTCGCTTTCTGCCAAGCAGCGCATCACGTTCTTTGCTGATGGCAACACGAATCGTGGCACGCTTCACCTCAACTTTAAGCTTCCTGTGAGCGAGCCGTTCACCATCTATCTGTATGATGGCAACGCCGTTGACCTCTTGGATTCCATCCATGTGGATGCCCTTCCTGCTGGTTCCAGCTATGCTCGCATCAACGATACGGAATGGCAAGTGTGTGAGGCAGATAAGGTGACCCCCAATGCGCCTAACATTCTTTACCACAACGACAAGATTAAGGAGTTCAAGGAGAAAGATCCATATGGAATCGCCATGACGCTCATGTGTATGGGTGTGGTGTTCTCTTGCCTCATTCTCCTTTTCGTCTTCTTCTATATCTTCGGTTGGGTGATGAATCGTGCTGCCAAGTTGGCTCGTGTTCGTGCCATTCGTGCCATCCACGAACAGGCAGAACGCATGGTTGAGATGGCGAAGCAAGGTACGACTGAAACCAAGGGTATCGACATGGAGACCTACGCTGCCGTTATCGGTTTGGCTCTCCACGAATACTTTGGTGGCACTCACGACCTTGAGTCAGGCGTCCTTACCATCCATCAGACACCAACCACGTGGGCAGACAAGAGCCATGAGCTTCGTGTCACTCCACAGCATCATTAACACAACAACGAAGTTCAAAAGACTTCAATCCTTAAACGCTTAAATTTTTATGAAAGAATATAATTATAAGATAAAGGGTGCTTCTTACAATGTGAAAATCAACGACATTGAAGAGAACATCGCAAAGGTGAAGGTTAACGGCATCGAATTTGATGTAGAGCTTGAAAAGCCAGTTGCTCAGCCTAAACCCGTGGTGCGTGCCGTTGCCGCTCCCGTCAAGACTATTGAGGCTCCAAAGGCTGCACAGGAGGCTGTCGAAGCTGGTATTTCCGCTGTTCGTGCTCCACTGCCAGGCACCATCAATGACATCAAGGTCACTGTAGGTCAGGCAGTCAAGAAAGGCGAGACGCTCGTCATCCTTGAAGCCATGAAGATGGAAAACAACATCGACTCCGAGTGCGACGGTAAGGTTCAGGAAGTGAAAGTACAGAAAGGCGACACAGTGATGGAAGGTGCTATCCTCATCACCATTAGTTAATTAGTATTCACAATTCGCAATCCATAATAGGGTTTAAAGCCTTGTTGACCGAATGGTTTCTTATGGGTTATGAATGATCAATTCTGAATTGAAATTATGTTACTCGAAAGTGTTTCCACTATGGATTTCATAGGGTCAAAGCTCGTTGACTTCCTTACTTACACAGGTTTTGCCAATGTGGAATGGGCCAACCTCATCATGATTGTTGTGGGTGCCTTCTTCATCTGGCTCGCCATCAAGAAGGATTTCGAGCCTTTGCTCCTCATCCCGATAGGTCTTGGTATCATACTGGGAAATATTCCGTTCAAGGCGGCAGGTCTTGAGATTGGTCTTTACGAAGATAACTCCGTGTTGAACATCTTCTACCA
Source organism: Bacteroidales bacterium (assembly GCA_009177185.1). Lineage (GTDB taxonomy): Bacteria > Bacteroidota > Bacteroidia > Bacteroidales > Bacteroidaceae > Minthosoma. The sequence continues at coordinate 22,793 of WFMB01000078.1, read as the reverse complement.
NGGTGTGCGGCTGGGTTGGTATCCTCCTCTTGTATTCCTTGNCATTGGTGCCATGACGGACTTCNGTGCCCTCATCGCCAATNCAAAACTCATGCTCATCGGAGCTGCTGCGCAGTTCGGTATATTCGGTGCCTACATGATTGCCTTGGCTATGGGCTTCGAACCTAATCAAGCAGCAGGTATCGCCATTATCGGTGGTGCCGACGGTCCTACTGCCATTTTCCTGTCCAGCAAGCTGAGTCCTAACCTCATGGGTGCCATCGCCGTATGTGCTTACTCTTATATGGCACTTGTGCCAGTGATTCAACCTGGTGTCATGAAGTTGCTCACCACCAAGGCACAGCGTCAGATTAAGATGAAGCCAGCGCGTGTGGTAAGCCAAACGGAAAAGATGCTTTTCCCCATTGTTGGCTTGCTCATCACCACCTTCATTGTTCCTTCGGGTCTTCCGCTGCTTGGCATGCTCTTCTTTGGCAATCTGTTGAAAGAATCGACCAAGACCACTCGTCTTGCCAAGACTGCAGGCAGTGCTCTCAACGACATCGTGGTGATGCTCCTCGGTCTCACCGTTGGTTGCTCTACCCAGGCATCTGAGTTCCTCACCTTGGCTACTGTCAAGATATTCGCTCTGGGCGCATTCGCTTTCATCATTGCCACAGCCAGTGGTGTAATCTTCGTTCACATCATGAACATCTTCCTCCCGAAGGATCAGAAGATAAACCCACTTATTGGTAACGCAGGTGTGTCAGCTGTTCCTATGGCAGCCCGCATCTCGCAAAGCGAAGGTCTGAAAGCCGATCCTCACAACTACCTCCTCATGCACGCCATGGGACCAAACGTTGCAGGTGTCATCGGCTCCGCCGTTGCAGCAGGTGTCTTGCTCGGCTTCCTCTCGTAATTCGTACATACTATTATTCAATGATAAGAGGCTGTGTCAATCGACACAGCCTCTTTTTTAGTTCTATATGAAGAATGATGTTNGANCGTTTNAATGAGCGAGTATTGTATGACCCTTTATCTGATGAAGTGCATTGGTTGCCACGTCTCACGTTCGNGGTATAGCGGCNTACCATTGGCATGAATCTTCTCAAGAAGGAACGTNATGTTGTTGGCTAAGGTGCGCATGGTTTGCATGCCTTCCGTGTCGAGTGCCGCCTGACCAGGTTCGCGACCATAGGCGATGTTCCAATACTGGGAGGTCACTACGGGCATGTTCATCATCTGGAAGCCCATGTTCAGTGTCTGGAAGGCGGCAGTGGCACCACCGCGACGGCACACGGCTATGGCGGCAGCTGGTTTGTTTTGGAAGAGATGACCTGCAGAGAAGAACATGCGGTGCATCAGCGAGAGAGCTGCACCTGTGGGTTGACCATAATAGACGGGCGAGCCGATGATGAAAGCATCGCTGTCCTTCATCTTCTCAATGATGAGGTTACAGATGTCGTCGTTGAATACGCAATGTCCCAGTTCTTTAGCTCGGCACTGACCGCAGGCGATGCACGAGCGCACGGGTTTCACGCCCACTTGCACAATCTCTGCTTCAAGACCATTCTTGATGAGTTGTTTTGCCACTTCGCTGAGCGCAGTGTTTGTGTTGCCCTCCTTGTGTGGACCTGCATTGATGAGTAGTACCTTCATAAATTCTATGTATTGTAATGTTGTGGGGACAATGCTTCCGCCTTACTGCTTGAAGTAGGCACGGAAGTGATTGAAAATCTTCTCCTTGATGCTGTTTGAAGGCTTGATGTTGTCTCCTTCAGCTAAAGCCTCGATGGCTTTCTTTTCCTCCTTCGAGAGCGTCTCAGGCATATAGACAGAAATGTTGATGATTTCGTCGCCCCGCTGATTGCCATAGCTGTTGATGTCGGGGATGCCCTTGTTTCTGAGGCGCAGCACTGTGCCTGGCTGTGTGCCCGACGGGATGGTAATCTTTGCCTTGCCGTCGTGGGTGGGCACTTCGAGCGAGCATCCGAGCACAGCCTGTGGGATGGTGAGCAACAAGTTGTAGATGAGGTCGGCTCCGTCGCGCAGGAGTTCGGGATAGGGCTTCTCGTGTACAAGTATCTGGAGGTCGCCATCCACGCCGTTTCTGCGTCCTGCTCCACCTTTGCCTTGGAAGTTGTAGGCGTAGCCCTCCACAAGACCTGCTGGCAGCTCCACCTCCACTTGCTTTTCGCCCTTCACGATGCCCTCACCGTTGCAATGCTTACATTTGTTCTTGATGACAGTGCCCTCGCCGTGACAAGTGTCGCAGACATCTTGTGTCTGCATGATACCGAACATTGTGCGGCGGGTCTTATACACAACGCCTTGACCATTGCAGATGCCGCAGGTGGATTCCTGTCCGTCTTCTGAACCCGTGCCGTTGCAATGCGGACAAGTGATGTCGGTGCGGACGTTGAACTTCTTGGTGACACCATTGATAATCTCGTTCAGGTCGAGTTCGATGCGCATACGCAAATCTTGTCCTTTATAGACAGGCTTGCGATGATGACCGCCACCACCGCCAAATCCTCCATTGAAGATGTCGCCAAACATGCTGAAGATGTCATCCATCGACATACCTTGTCCTCCGCCACCAAAGCCGCCAGCTCCTGGGGCAAAGGCATCGGGACCGAACTGGTCATAACGCTGACGCTTCTGTGGGTCGTGCAATACGTCATAGGCTTCGGCAGCCTCCTTGAACTTCTCTTCTGCCTGTTTGTCACCCGGATTTCGGTCGGGGTGATATTTGATAGCCATCTTTTTGTAGGCCTTCTTGATTTCGTCGTCGGAAGCGGTCCTTGATACTCCCAACACTTCGTAGTAGTCTCTCTTTGCCACTGTTGTTGTAGATGTCAAATGTTAGATACCAAATGCAAGATGTCAAATGCAAAGCACTCATGCGGCGCATTCCTCAGCCGCATTTTCCACTTTACATTTGACATCTTCTGTCACTCTGCCACTGCTACTTTTGCGTAGCGGATGACCTTATCGTTGAGGGTGTATCCTGCTGTCATGCAGTCAATGACCATGCCTTTCAGTCCGTCGGGCTGCCCAGGCACCATTGCAATCGCCTCGTGGAGGTCGCTGTCGAATGGAGTGCCCACCACGTCCATCTTTTTCAGCCCCTCTTGGGCAAGAAGCTTGAAGAATTTATCGATGATGAGGTTGAGACCTTCCTTCACGGCTGCCACATCCTCATACTTGTCCATATTTTGCTGCGCACGCTCCAGGTCGTCGATGATGGGCAGCAGGGTGGTGATGACCTTTGTACCGCCATTCTTGATGAGTTCGGCTTTTTCCTGCATCACGCGTTTGCGGAAGTTGTCGAACTCAGCCACTTTGTAAAGCTGCTGGTTCTTGAGTTCCGTAATCTGCTTTTCCAATTCAGCGATTTGCTCCTCGGGTGTGAGTTCCTTGGGAGCTTCGGCTGCCGCCTGCTGTTCTTCTGCTGCGGTTTGTTCTTCCGTGTTCTCGCCAGCGAGGCTTTCATTCACCTCCTCATTCTTTGTTTCCTTGTTTATTTCAGTTTCCATAATTCGAGTGTGTTATCGTTAAGGATTGACGAACAAAAAGAATGCCAGTGTATGAAAGGCTGGCATTTTTGTGACAGAGTGTCACTTGCTTCGTCGTCTTGGCAGTGCAAAGGTACGGCTATTTTCTCGCATGGACAATAAAAAGGGGTAATTTTCATTCCGAACGGGGATGTGAGGCGCATGGATTGAGACCACAGAGTCGCTCCTTCAAAAAGGACCTCAAAATCGGAGTCGGGGACATCGACCAATCGGAGTCCCCGACTCCGACCGACCGATGTCCCCGACTCCGATTTTAAGGCTGTGGAAGCACACAAGAGAAACCGCTCCGTTTGTTCATCGCGAACAACCGAAGCGGTCTTGTTGTCTCTAACATCTTATGGTTTGTGTAATTCTAAAGTTGGTGTCTCACGACACGGGGCTTGTTATATTATTATGAGTAAAGATGCGATTGAAAGAGCAATGTGCTATCAAAGCATTTTCTTCGTAATCGCAGTGCAAAGGTACGCACTTTTTCAAGGGGTGGCAATACCTAAAACAGAGGATTCCTGTCTCCTCCCGGCCATAAAAAAGGTATCGGGTAACGAAATCCGTTACCCGATACCCTTATCAATCAGTTTAATACTCACTTTTTGTGTTTGCTTTTCCTTACTCCACACCTTGCATCATCTTCTTCAACAATGGGCAGAGGCAGAACAAGAGCACTGCCGCTACACCTGCCATCACGGCAAAGAGCGTGAAGAAGCTGGTGAGGCTTGTGATTTGGTAGCCGAGGAAAGAGTGGACAGGCTGTTCTGCTGTGGGCAGAAGGGTTGCCAGTTTTCCTGCAAGAATGTTGCTTGCCGCATTGCTCATAAACCATACGCCCATCAGCAGCGAGGCGAGGTGTACAGGAGAGAGCTTGTTGACCATCGACAAGCCAATAGGGGAGAGTGAGAGTTCGCCAATTGTATGAATGAAGTAGAGGGCGAACAACCACCACATGGATGCTTTCTGCCCGTCGACAAGCCCGCTGGTGCCGAAAGCGATGATGGCGTAGCCAATGGCGAGAAGCATCAAGCCAATCGCCTGTTTTACAGGTGACGCTGGCTCCATCTTATGTTTGGCAAGCGTTTCCCACAGCGTTGCCATGATAGGGGCGAAAGCCACCACCACGATGGGGTTGATGGATTGGAACCAAGTCGTTGGCATCTCCCAGTTGCCGATGGTGCGGTCGCACTGCTGGTCGGCAAAGATGGTAAGCGACGAGCCTGCCTGTTCAAAGGCACTCCAGAAGAAGATGACGAATACGGCTATGATATAAATGACACCAATACGCTGCTTCTCCACATTTGAGAGTCCTTTGTCCGTGATGATGAAGACGGGGAGTGCTATTGAGATGGCATAGATGGCTGCAGAGATGTAATCGTTGAAGTTTTCCACATCGTATGAGAATGCAAAGAAAAGTACAATCGCGCCTATGAGGCAGCCCCACAGACGAAGCGGAGAGTTCTTTGTTTTTTCTGTGTTCACGGCGTGTGTCTTGCCTGCTTCTTTTTCTGCTTGCTGGTCTTTCAGCTGCATCAGCTTGCTTTGCGATGGCGGAAGACCAATCGCCAAACCTTCGGGCGTGTTCAGGAATTTCTTCNTACCCAACACAAACACGACCATTGAGATAAGCATTGCCACACCAGCACAGAAGAATCNCCATTTGAACGCACNAGGGTTCATCCAGTTACCATCTGACGCAACCGNGCCACACACGAGCGGAGCGATAAGCGCACCTGTGTTGATGCCCATGTAGAAGATGGTGAAGGCGGAGTCTTTGCGGTGGTCTTGTGGGGCATACAGGTCGCCCACCATCGTTGAGATGTTGGGTTTGAAGAAACCGTTGCCAATAATCAGTGCTCCAAGACCAATGAACATCAGTGTGAGAGACAAATTGTTGTTGACGGATTGGCTGATGACACCGCCTGTTGCAGGGTCTTCAAAGATGCTCTGCTGAACGAAACATGCAGATGCGAACANCAGGAATTGACCGACAGCCATNACGANGCNGCCCACTNTNATGCNNCGCCGATTGCCCCAANAGCGGTCNNCGATGTAACCGCCCAGCAGCGGAGTGAGGTAAACCAATCCTGTGTAAGAACCATAAATTTGACTCGCATCGGCACTGTTGAAGAAGGCTGCCACGAGATAAAGAACGAAGAGCGCGCGCATGCCATAGTAGCTAAAACGCTCTGCCATCTCTGTCACAAAGAGCAGATAGAGACCTTTTGGATGTCCTTGTTTTGCCATAGTTATTAGGTTTTATTTTAATGTTTAGAGTTATTTCGGTTCTGCTCCTGTTGCTGTTTCAGGAGTTCAAGTTGCTTCTCTTGCATGGCTTGCAGACGCTCCATGATGTTGGAAGTCTTTTTCTTGTCGCCTGCGCTGGCTTTACGTTCAGCATGACGCTGCTCCAGCTTGCGCAACAGCTCTTCGTCGTTGGTGGTCTTGCGCAGGAACCACATCATCAAGATACCTACAAGACCCGAAATGAAGTAGTACCAGTTCAATCCTGCGCTGTAGCTGTTGAACGAGAAGAAGAAAATGAGCGGCATCAGGTAGGTCATCCACTTCATCATTTTCATTTGCTGCTGTTGTTCGTCNGTCATGGCATACGACTGCTGACGTTGTGTAATGACGGNGTTGAACACCGTGGAGAGACANCACAGGATACAGAAAAGCGATAGGTGNTCACCGATGCCCCAAATGTGGAAGCCCCAATTGATGACATCATCGTAGGTGGAGAGGTCGTCTGCCCAGAGGAACGACTCGCCGCGCATTTCTATATAGTTGGGAATGAAGTTGAAGAGCGCAATCCAGATAGGCATCTGTATCAGCATTGGCAAACAACCGCCCATGGGGCTTACGCCGTATTCGCTGTAGAGTTTCATTACTTCCTGCTGTTTCTGCATTGCGTCTTCCTTCTTCGGATACTTCGCGCTGATTTCATCCATCTTCGGACGCAGCACACGCATGTTTGCCGAAGCAATGTAGGACTTCTTCATCAGTGGGAAGACGAGGAACTTCACGATAAGTGTCAGCAACACGAGCACAATACCCATGTTCAAGCCAAGCCCTGTGAGGAAGTCAAAGGCATAGAGGAAGACAAAGCGGTTAATCCACTTGATGACGGGCCAACCCATATACACAAGTGATTGCAGGTCGAGGTTATCGCCCGATGCCAGCATCTTCTCGTTCTCTTTCAACGTAGAGAACTTATTAGGCCCAAGGTACATGTGAAAGCTTGTTGGTTTCACACCTTTTGTGTCGAAATCGGCTGCAAATGAGGTTTTGTATGTCTTCAGATAGCCAGAACCTTCGTTCAGATATTCTGAGGACATGTTGTTCACCTTCAGGGGCTGGTCGGCTATAAGTACCTGGCTGAAAAACTGCGTTTTATAGGTAATCCATTTGATTTTCTCTTCAAACTCATCTTCCTCTTCATTGCCTCCGCTGACTGACAGCTCATGCGTATCGCCATCTACATCGCGATACGTCACCGTCGAGTATCGGTTTTCAAAGTCATAGCCCTTCTCCTGCTGCCTCATGTCTTCTGTCCATTCCACCTGCATCGTGTTCGTTTTCGAGGGGAAAAAGCCTTCCAGTCCTCTTGCAATGATGTCCATGTCGAGGAGATAGGAATTGGGCTTCAACGAATAAACGATGTCGAGTGCCCCGCTACCCACAGGTAGGTGCATCGTCACGCCATCTTTGCGGATGTCGGTGGGTCGGAAGTATAGTTCATCAGTCACAATGTTGGCAGTCTTACCGTCCAGCATCATGCGCATATTCTGGTCCTTTTCGTCGAAGAGCACAACATGCCCCCCTTGACGACCTTTGTAGGACGCGTCTTTCAGCTCCACTTTCTGGAGTTGTCCTCCCTTGTTGGTGAGCGTCACTTTGAGCAGCTCGTTTTCAATGATGGTAGTGCCTGCTGCACCCTGATGTGCTTCAAAAAGGGGATTCAGTGTGTCTGCCGCTTCTGTAGCCATCTTTTCCAGCTTCTTCCTCTCCAGTTTGGCTGCTTTCTGCGCCTCTATGCTGGCAATGGAATCCTGAACACGGATTTCCTCAGCCTGATTGCGACGTGCATGGTTCTCATACATGGAGAAGCCAATCATCACCAGCACCATGAGGGCTAAGCCTGTCAATGTGTTTTTGTTCATTTCTATTTTGTTCTTTTAATGTTGAATCTTAAATTATACAAAAAACGGCACAAAGTTAAAGAAAAGTTGGGAGTTAGGAGGTAGGGGTCAGGAGTTTTTTCCTACCTTTGCGTCAAAATTCACTAAAAACAACGGAATATGAAAACGAGACTATTGCTTTTTATCACATTGATTGCCATGTCGCTGGGCGTGCAGGCAAAGAAATATCCTCAAATCAAGTTTGAGAAGACGACTATCGACATGGGCATGTTCTCAATGGACAATCCTGTGCAGAAGTGTGTGTTCAAGTTCACGAATGTTGGTGACGCGAAGTTGGTTATCAACCAAGTGCATGCTTCTTGTGGCTGCACGGTGGCGGAGTATCCAAAGGATTTTATCGCGCCAGGGGCATCGGGCGAGATTACTGTTACCTATGATGGGTCGAACAAGATGCCTGGACGATTCAAGAAGAACATTCAGATTTTCACGAACAGCAAAGAGGAATTGGTTCGTATTTTCATTGTCGGCGATATGACCGACGTGCCTGTCAGCAAGAAGAGCAAGTAAGTGAAAGGTGACAAAGAGATGTACGCACATATTGTGTAATTGTATGTATTGGAGNGTGTCCGTGTCGGGAGGTGCGCTACCCGAGTTGAGTGGGGCGGTGCTCTCCGTGAGGGTGTATAAAGGTTTTGTTTGACATGNACACCCGAATATCAGACAAAAANACAAAANTTGGCGATAAGTTCATTCCAGCATGAAANNAACTTATCGCNNAATTTTCTATGAGTATAAATGGTGTCTGTTATTCTGTGTGCATACTTGCGAATATGTCCGCGGGACATCCGTCAGAAGGTCATACGGACTTTGAAACGGATACCCCATTTGTTTGCGTTAGGATTATCCAGATAGGTGAGNCGACGTACATAGNCTANCTCGANGAGTNNNANGATANTNTGGATANCTATACACCATTCGGCATAAGGCTTCTTCTCGTTCATATGAACCGTGTTCTGTTCGTATGTGCCATCTGCTCTAAAATGACCAGGGAAATAGAAGAGGTCGGAATCGTTATAACCTGATGCGGAAGGATTGTTTTTGGCGGTCAGTTGACCCCACAGAACGTTGATGCCCACGCACTCACGCCATTTCAGCCGTTTTAGCAACGGGATACGGTTGAGGAACCATCCGTTCAAGTCCCAGTTTGCCATGAGTGATGCGTAGCGGTCGTTGAGAAATTCGAGGTTGGACAGCAGGTAGAAGGTGTTGTCCTCAATAATGTATGACGTGTTTACCGCTGGATGTATCAGTAAAGGGAATGGTACTTTGTTCCATTGTGCGCCAGCTTTGGTATCGAGGTCGAGTTTGCCGAACTGTCTTAAATAGAATCGTTTGTAAAGTCCTAATTCGGTGATGTTGTAGTTGTATTGTCCGCCCAAGAAGCCGTTGATGCCTCGTGTGTAGCTGAGGGATAGGATAGGGGCATCGTGGTTCACCTTCAAACGACGTTGCTTAGTGTTGATGTAAGTGACGTTTGGCTCATACGAGACACCTACCTTGAACTCTGCGGTAGTAATGCCTGAAAGCCATTTGGTGGGGTCGTTGACAGGGCTATCGGTACCGTCCAGTCGCTGATAAAACAAGGCATCAACTGGATGGTTGCGAGTTCTGGTGAATTGGGCATTGAATTTAATTCCTTGTTCGAGTTCGCGTGTATAATCAATGTGCAACTCACGTGTATGGTGGTATTGATCCACTTTTGAAGCGTGGAATGCGGTGAACATATTGTCTTTGTCGGTCGGTACGTAGCGGTCGTATGGCGAAAGGATGTCATCCCACCAGTACACACTCAGATTATGTTGAGGAAACTCTCGTGGCAGGTAGGCTTTCTTGTTGAAGGCATAGGTGAATTGTCCTTTCCAATAGACGTTGTGTGTTTTTGTTCCGTAAGATACATATCCATTGGCGAAAAGGTGAGGGGACAGGTTTGCTGTGGTGAGAGCTGACGCACGGAGGCGGAAGCCGTCATAATGATTGGCAGAGATGATGGTGTTGACAGGACCAATATCTACATAGTTGGGATGGATAGAGTCTCCGCCTGTCTCCACAAAGTTCTCAACCAAAGCTTTGAAACCAAACAGCACGTATTTGAATCCTTTGATATGGGTCAGCCTATCCAAGAAGCTGTCCATCTTGCTTTCAGACTTGGTGAGTTTCACTTGACGGTAATCGTTCCAGTAGGAGTCATCGTGCATGGAGGCATCTGGCTCTCTGAGGGTGTTGCCTTTGATGTGCTTGAAGAGGGAACGTGGAATAGGCTCGAAAGAGACATCGGACAAACGGGTGACGCGCTGTACCTGAAACTTACCCACCCGTTTCGTCAACTGCATCTCCACCAGCATGTCGTTGGTGGAAGCAATTCTGTCTCCTGTCTCCAACTCTGTGAAGTCCTGAGCAATCATCATGTTCTCGATGAAGTTCACGTCGCTTCGTCGGGGAAGAGTCAGTTCTACACGTCGCACCTGATAGGTGGAGTCGGGGTCGAGCAGGATGTAGAGATGCCCTGAGAAGCCGAAGTCCTGTTGATTGTTAGGGAGAAAGCCAACATCCACCACTTTGTCTTGCTCAATGAAAATGGTGTCTTGCAGATAATATCGATAGAACGAAATGGCATTGTCGGCGATGGGAGAACGGAACATGAACTGCAACAGACGGCACTCATTGTCGTAGATGTTTACATCGGTGAAGACATCTTTCAGCGTAGTGGTGAGGATTTCGCCTGTGTTGACCAGTTCCGACACGCCTTTGTTGCTTTCACCTTTGATGACCTGCTTTTCGGATTTTGGGTCTTTCCTGTAATAAATCTCTGAAAGGGTTTCGTCCACGGTTAGTGGCAGGATGAGTTTACCTGTCTGAGGAGACTTTTCCACATGGTCTTTCAAGAAGGCAAAACGCTTGTATTCTCCTTCATCGAACACTTTCTCACTCACTTCGTTGAGTGAGAAAGTCATCTTTTCGTATTTTGTGTAGGTGAAGAAATCTTTAGAATGCAGGTCGCTTTGTTTTTTATTGGCAATAACCTTCTTCATCAGCTCTACGGCTGGATTGTTCTTGCGGCTGTATTTGCCTCTCTTTGCTGACACCGTTACACCCGACAATGTTTTTGTGTCGGGAATCAGTTTGACGGTTATGTCCTTGTTCTTGCCAAACTCTTTCAGCTTGATTGTCTGCGTCTGATAGCCCATTGATGCAATGGTCAACACCTTCCATGTGCTGTCTTCCTTGATGACGAAGCGTCCTTCTTCGTCTGTCTGCTCGCCCATGTTCTTGCCGTCGTAATATACGTTCACATAGTCGAGCGGTTCGCGCGACTTGCTGTCTATGACCTTTCCCATCACCTGTGCCTGCATGGTGAGTAAGGTGCATAAAAGCATCATGAGTCCTGTAATACGTCTTCTCATGCTTGAATGATTGTCGTTGGCAAATCCTTTATATTATATATAATATGTGTCGGCACTGACTCGTCTACCGTTTCTTCACCCCATCCAAGACCCTTTATCCACATCGTCTGACAACCTATCTTTGTGGCTGGAAGAATGTCTTTTGAATAGCTGTCACCTACCACAAGAATGTCCTCCGCAGGAAGTTCCGTTGCCGATTTCCCTGTTGCCTTGCGCAGGGCCTCCACGCCCATCTGAAAAATCTGTGGGTCTGGTTTGCGTACCCCTACCACAGCACTTTCTATCACATGTTGGAAATACTCCAGTTGGAAGTCTTTCAGGATGGTCTCAATGTTGCCGTAGAAATTGCTGACCAACACCAAAGGGTATTGCTTCGCCAAGTGGGCAAGAACTGGGCGGCTAACACAGAGCACTTTCAAGACATGCTGGTAGCAGTAAATGGCTACAGCATCGCTCTTTTCTTTCCGCTCTGTTTCACAGACATTCCAGACCCCTCTCTCCACCAAGTCCTTCGTTTCAAGTCCGCACTTGATGATGAGCAAATCAAGGAAGTTGTGATGAGGTTGTATATAAGGATGTTTTGCCAAAGCACGCTCTGCAACCACATAGCTTTGACGGAACTCCTCTTTGGAAACAGGAATTTCTACATGTTCGTAACCCATCCACAACACCTCGCTCCAATGCACAGCGTTAGTGTCGATAGTACCTCCGTAATCAAATATAATGCCTTGAATCATGAGTCGTTACAATTTACTAATCAGTTCCTTGCAGAATCTTTCATGTGCATGACGCATATAGAGATAAAGCCAAGTCAACAGCGTGAGCTCTGTCATCACATACAGCCATGGAAAATCGATGAGGCATGCCACATAAAGCGTGATGGCACGTGTGTTGAATGTCAGGATGTTGGTCCACTNCATCAGCGGNAGACTNTGCCTTCTAAATTCGTCTCNGAAGCTTTGAGGTATGTTCTCTGTTGCTCCGTATTNCTCACGAANTGCCTGCTTGAGTTNTTGAAACTGTNGTGTTTGCTTTTCCTGTCCGCGGGTGTAGTTGATGTAGGTAAGCAGGAAGAACTTGTAGATGAAATTGCCCTTCCAAGGAGTCCCATCATAGAGTTTCTTCTGCTGAACAGAAGAGTCCAGTTCGCTACCAGCTTTGCCCTTCAGAAAGAACAGATGAATCTGTCGGTAATAGTCAGCAAGTCCGCATTGACGTGCGTGACAGCCGAAGCCCGCAAACGCTTCAAGAATGGCAAAAACGAGTGTGCCCCACATTGCGGTCTGTGCAGTGTCAGTAACTCCCAGCCACTGGAACTCCAATGTGTGATGACGGTAGAAACGAACCAGCAACGCATAGTAGATGCAGAAGAACCAAACATCACCTGCTGCACCATCAAGGATGCGGCCTAATTGGGTCTTCTTACCCGTCATGCGGGCTAATTGCCCGTCAGCACTGTCGTAAAAGTTCGCCCAAGCCAGCAACAGCACGGCGATGATGTTGCAAATCAACCCTTCCGTTCCCTCGGTGCGGTAACTGCCGTGTACAAAAAAGAATGCCGATGCGACACCTATCACCATCGACAGGATAGTCACTGTGTTGGGATGAATATTAAAATAGTTAAAGAAACGTGCCCATTGATAGCCAATGGGACGTGTCCACACGGTGTCGAGCCATTCTTCCGTGTCGTTCGATTTGATGGTCTGTTGTACGCTCNCTTTCATCGTTGCAAAATTCGTTGGGCNATGGCTTNCGCGGCTNTCGCTCTGCAAGAGNAGAAACTGGGNAAGTCGTTANAATCAATAAACCAAAATTCACCAGCTTCATCAATGACCACATCGCCACCATAGATGGGCACATTCAGCTTCTTTGCCAGCATGTCGGCATAGAGCTTGATGCGACTGGCATCGAAAGCATATCCCTTAGCCTTGCCGTTTACGTCTTCTTGTCCAAACTTCGAGTGTCCTTCACTGGCATATTGCCAATGAAAGAAATTGGTGCCTTCCACGCCATAGAACTTCACCAAATCGCCTTGCTGATGCTCTTGAGCCATCCACAAGTGTACATCGCGTTGTTCCGACGCTTCGAGTGCCTTGTTGACATCCTCTTGGGTGCGGCAGAACATCACATCCTCAGCCACCACTGCGCTTCCGTCGCAGTTCTTTAGCCAAAGCGGGGGAAGTATATCGTCCTTATTTTCAGTGGAGCAGAACATCAGACGGCGTTGCTCACCCACCAGAAACTCAGGTTGAGGTATGCCAGCGTCCAGCATTTGTGAAGCGACAGCTGCCTTGTTGGTGCAGGTGAGAATGCCATCAATGCTGTTCAGAAACTTAGCTTGTGTCTCCATGTCCGTGTCCTTCTCCAATATGACCAGACGGTAACTATCCCTTGCCATTGTGAACACACGGTCATAGGACGAATAATCTTGTTCCAGCATTTCATCTTCACCAATCGTCAGGACTTCATGCCCTTTGTTTCTCAAACATTCAGTCACCGTCTCGAAGATGGCTGCATCATTACCAACCAAGTTGGGGGAGTACTTCGTTCCTCTACTGATTCCTAATATCTTCATATCAAACATGGATAGGTCTGCAAAGCAGAAAATCTGTTGCAAAGGTACAAAAAAATCTTATAATCTTTTTCCTTTTTAGGACAAGGTTTGCAAAACGAAGGATTCCATGAGCTTACTCAAAAGAGTCGAGAATCGTTGGCATAAAATTCTTATTGCAGGAAGCAACTATTAGCATGACAATGACTAAACAGATGTTGCGAGATATATTTCTAAATGTACTCATCTCCGACTATAAAACTTTATTCATTCATATGATTAACAAAAAGANCATATTNTATANCTGNAANATTTTNTCCTGAGATACTNATTGACATCAANNTTGAACAGGANTNATATNGTGAATTATNAAACGTCAAATNTTTCTTTNTCTTTACATATTTATTTACATGTTCATAGATGGCTGTCGTCAAACGGGTACAACCCCAGAATGAATTGTATTCCAGTTCCGTATTTGCTGGAATCACCAACTGACGGAGACTATTACACCTCTTAAAGGCAAATTCCTCCACTTTCAACACATTGTCTGGAATACGGAGTACAGCTGGAGTATTCATACCGCTGAATGCATATTCCCCAATCGAACTCACGCTCTTGGGGATTACAGCAACGGAACTGCCACAGATAATCTTATTTGACTGAGATTCAACAATGCAATTGCAGTCTTCACGTGAATCATAGACTTTGTTTTCTTTATCGACCTCTACGTTTACTAGATTCACGCAACCAGAGAAAGCACCTGGTTCAACAATCTCCACACTTGCAGGAATGAACACCTTAGTCAGTCGTCTGCACCCTTTAAAGGCGGAAGTATATATTCTCTTTATGTCACTACCGATAGTCGTATTGTAGGAACCTGCAAAAAGCGTTGAATCCTCAATATATATCAAAGCATTATTCTCCTTATTGGTACGCCACTCTTTATTCGATGGAGAAACAGTAAAAGATGAAAGATTCTCACAGTTCGTGAAAGGATTTTGAAGGAAACGAATGTCTCCAGCAGGAAGGTTGAACGACGTAAGAGAACAGCAGCCATCGAATACAGACTCTCCAAACTGTAATGTGCAGTTCTCTGACAAACTGATTTTTTCAAGTCGGAAACATTCGGAAAAAGCATAATCCTCTATGACCTCTATCCATTCTGGAATACTCAGGGACCCCATGCCTGTACATCCACAGAAAGCATTTCTCGATATCTGCGATACACTTTTAGGGAATATCGTTCCAGCGCAGCCCAGTTCAATGGCATTATCAGACGTGCGGATGACAGCATTACATTGTTCACGCGAGTCGAAAATCGGATTTTCCTTGTTTACATCAATAAATCTCAATTCTGGACAGTTGTAGAAAATGTATTCGCCCAATGATGAAACAGTAGATGGGAAATTGACAGAGCGGAGGNCGGAACAGCCGTTANAGNCAAGTTTTCCTACNGTNTTTATGCCTTCNTCNATCACAAGCTNTTTGATAAAGCAACAGTTCATGAATCCTTTTGCTGCTATTTGGACGATTTTGTATGTTTTTCCCTTTTCCTGAATTTTTGAAGGTATATGTAGGGTTTCATGTCTATTATCAATAACAGCATCCTTGTTCATAGAAATACAGTATTCAGATGGATTATCAGAACAAGATGTTAAACGAAACAGTCCTATAATAACACTATTATCCGGATAGCAAACTAATGAAATTCCACAGAGTGTTATGAAAGACGAGAATCTTTGGATATTGAATATATCTTTATGCATATTGCTGTTTTAATATTTATGTAATAATATCCTTTAATAGGTCTGTTCGGGATGATAANAANACCCNCANNAAAAGGGGTAATATNAATAGGTCTGCAAAGCAGAAAATCTGTTGCAAAGGTACAAAAATATCTTATAATGTTTTGTCTCTTTCAGAACAAGTTCATCTTTTTGTGTTGGCAAAACGCAAAAGGGTTATGGCAACACTATTTGTATCCTGCTCAAATGGGTGGGGAGACANTGGTATGAACGATAAGGGGCTAAATTGGGAAGCCGTTGATGGTTTATAAAGAACACCCTGCGTGAAATAATAGGCGCAGGGTGCCCGTATTATTTCACGCAGGGTGTGTGAAATCANATGCGCAAGGTGTGCGCATAGGATGTTTGTAANGGCTTGATACTTTGTGCGCTTGATGCACGTTTACAACAGGAGGGGAGCTGAGAATAAGAATGTAGTTGTTTACTGTTTTTCAGCAGGGGGGGGCTTCTTCAATATGATGGTTGCCAACCTTCATGAGCAATAAACCGATTGCTGTCCAAAAGAGTTCACGGACACGACAGATGATGCTGACAAACAAACCGATGTCGGCGGTCATTCCCATCTGGGCGACAGACATTGCAAAGCCGCCTTCACGTCCGCCTAATTGGAGGGGCATGAAGAAAAGGAGATTGGCGAACAGGCTCGTGAAGGAGAGGATGAGAAATGAATATATAAAGGTAAGTCCACCATCTGTTCCTGCATCGAAAAGGAGCAGCATGAAATAAATCTCCAAACTTTGGAGAATGCGCCCAACATATTCGAGGGTGAAGCTGCCAAAGAAGTTCTTCTTGTTTTGCGACTGTAATTCAGAGATTTGGTGGTCTATTTTCTGTAGGTCTTCTTGATGAGAGTCAGCAAACGTGTGTGC
This sequence comes from Bacteroidales bacterium, assembly GCA_009177185.1. GTDB lineage: Bacteria > Bacteroidota > Bacteroidia > Bacteroidales > Bacteroidaceae > Minthosoma. Next base: position 6,420 of record WFMB01000078.1, on the reverse strand, counting down.
CCATTTCTTCAAGCCAGGGATGTGACCAAGGAAGCGGATAAGCCTGATAACCATTCCATTCTTGTAGCCACAAATGAAAAGGTAGATGCCTGCCGCACAGAAACAGAGCATGAACAGCAACACAATGCCCATGCCGACTCCCAGTGGGAGCACTCCGAAGAGCGCAAGTACTACATACACCACTATGCTGGAAGCCCAAAACCAAAAGTGTGCAAAAATGTGCATCATGGCAAAAAGGAGCACACTCGAAGTGGCTCGTTGGATGCCGATGTAGGGCTTCAATTCCAGTATCTTGTAAGGCTCTCCACCCATGAGACCTGCCGGTGTGGCATAATTGAGAGCAAATCCTGTAATGGTGAGTTTCAAAATCTTCCAAAAGGGGATGGGGCAGTGACCCGAACCGCGAATGATGGTGCGCCATGCCAGTGCATTCATCACATACAAGACTATCCAGAGTCCTAAGATAGCAATGAGCCAATACCCTGCATGACAGATGTCTGTCCATAGTTGGACAAATGAGACCTTAAACGTGAACAGCATCACGATGACTGCGATGAGTCCGAAGGCGAAGAATATGTTGCGGGTCTTGGATTTCATGGTTCTTCATTCACATTCATACACAAATAGGCATGCGGTCTGTTCTTCGTGAGAAACATTGCGCATGCCTATTTATAAACGTATATCATTATTTGTCTTCTTGGTCGAGCTTCAGTTTGTCTGAGTCGTCACGCTTTTCAAAATACAAGCGTTTCAATGGATTGCTGCGTTCTTGGTCAAAACGGGCTCTATTGTGTGCCATATCCACTGCTGTGTAGATGGCTTGGCGGAATGCTTGCTCATCCACTTGGTTCTTTCCTGCCATATCGTAACTTACGCCAATGGCTGGAGCTGTGCGGAGCACTGAAAGACCTGCTGTGTAGTTGACACCCTCGTCCAACAGCCATGCCTTAAAAGCAGAAACGCCTTGGTCGTAATACATGGCAAGGATGGCATCAAAGCGATGATGGTTGCCTGCACCAAAGAACTCTTCGGCTGCATAAGGACCTACACAACGAACACCACGCTTGAAAAGTTCATCTACCACAGGGGCAATGACCTCCTGCTCCTCCTTTCCTTCTGCATGTGGATTGAGTGCCAAGACTGCGATGCGTGGATTGTCAATGAAGAAGTCACGCTTTAAGGTGTTGTGCAGAATCACCAACTTTTCGGCAATGGATTCCTTGTTGATATGAACGGGAATCTCGCTCACTGGCATCTTGTCCGTAGCTAGTGCTATACGTAGATTGTTGCTGACAAAGAGTTTCAAAGCCTTCCTTTCTTCGNCAAGCTGCTGCTCAATANAGGCGNTTTGCCCCTTGAATACCTCNCCGTTTTCCAGACGGATGGTGCTGTNGTTGNGTGGAGCTGTTACCAAAGCGTCAATCTTTCCCTCTTTCAAATCTGCAAGAGCACAATCCAAAGAGATTCGTGCTGCTGTTCCTGCATCTTCTGTTGCTTGTCCCAAGTCTATTTTCAATTCTTCCTCGCCAAAGCAGTTCACCATATTGATGCTATTGTGCTTAGCTTGCTCTGCCGAATCTACCACTTGGAAGCTTGTCTGACATTCTAATGCCTTGCGGTGATAAGTGGCTGTTTTGGGTGAACCATAAATGATTGGAGTACAGATGGAAGTCATTTCTTCCGCCTCAAACGTTTTCAGTATCAGTTCATAGCCAACACCGTTGATGTCGCCATGCGTAATGCCGATTTTAATCTTTTCCATTATGTTTCTTTGTATTTTCGTCTTCATTTGGAGTCTCTAAAGTGTACAATGCCGCTTCGAGACGTCTGAGCATCGTGCGCTTCATCTTCTCTGGTGCATACACAAAGCCTTCTACCACGATAACACGACCGTTCTTTGTGTCAATACGCGAATGGCTTACGAACGGACCGCCCATTGCGTCATTCCGCATTTCCCACAAACCTCGTGCCTCCATCGCATACTTGCCGTTTACGCTGATGTTCTTGGTCCAGACGAACTCTGGATTGGTCTGCATCCACATACCAGGGTGTCCTCCAGGGATGTTGCGTTTCATGATTGTGTCGCGTAGAGCGATGTAGGGTTTCTTCGTGAACATCTTCTCGCTTACATAAGGTAGCGAATAGATGCAGATGTTCTGAATGGACGACAGCCCATCGTCGCTAGCCCAAATAAAATTATCGCCCACCTTTAATTTCTTGATGTCTATTGGAATATAGAACTCGCAGTCGAACATTTCCTTCACTTGCTTAGCAAACTTCACGTTATGCTTGAAGTAGAGGTCGTTCGCCTCGCGATTGATTTCCTCGCTGGTAATTAAACTCTCAATACCCTTGGCGTGCTCTGTAATGTAGATGGAAGCCTCCACTTGGTTCGGTGCATTGAGCGTCATGATAAGTTGGGGAGTGGAATGTACATCCTTCTCCACCGTCATCTTCGCCTGCGTGTATTCGTTGCCAATGTGGATACGGAAGATGTTGCGGAATAGGTGTGTAATCTTGTCGTAATGCCCCTCCGTAATGTGGCTCTTGTGGAATTGTGGTTCATCTTGCGGAAGCCCTCGCAATGGCTTGTCTAAGATGTTTTGGAGAGCTTTGCCTGCATAGCCTGTCCACACACTGTCATCAGCCACGACCATTACCTCGTAAGGGTTGCCCGACGATGCTGGGNTCAACAGGCNGNCATTTCTACNGTGACGACCATNCTTCGTGGGTTCATCACAAGCAGAAAAGGCCAGTGCGGTTAGTAAAAGTATTGCGATGAGTTTTAGTTTCATATTGTTTGCGTTATGATGTCAGCGATGATAGTTCTTTATTCTCATAGGTGCGCTCTGTGTGTGATTGGGTAGACAGCAATCCGCATGCCGCCCAGATGTCCTGTCCCCTTGATGCTCTAATCGTGGTAGTGATTCCGTGATTATTCAGATAGTCGCGAAAATGTTCCATTGTTGCCATGCTTACCTCCTTTAGAGGTACATCAGGCACTCGATGCCAACGAATCAGATTGACTCTGCAATCTAATCCTTGTAGCAGCTTCAGCAGTTCCTTGGCATGGAGCGTTGAATCGTTCGTACCGCCAAACATCGTGTATTCAAAAGTAATGCGTCGCTGATGACTCCAGTCGTATTCCTTCAGCAAAGCCACAATATCACTGATTGCGAATTGCTTCTCAGCTGGCATTAGTTGCAGGCGCTGTTCGTGGATAGGCGAGTGGAGCGAGACGGCTACATGGCAATCACTCTCGTCAAGCAGTCTCCTCATCGTGGTTCTCAATCCCACCGTCGAAACGGTAATGCGTCGCGGACTCCACGCCCAACCGTAATCAGCGGTCAAAATCTGTATCGATTTCAGTACATTATCAAGATTGTCGAGCGGTTCGCCTTGTCCCATATAGACAATGTTACTTAGCGGTGTCAGACCTTTTTCTGCCTCCAGTTGATTCACTGTGTAGATTTGGTTGAGGATGTCCCTTACGGTCAAGTTGCCATGCCAACCCTGCTTGCCTGTTTGGCAAAAAAGGCAATTCATCTTGCAGCCCACTTGGCAACTCACACATAGTGTGGCACGGTCGCCATCTGGAATATAAACCGTCTCCACAAACTGTCCGTCTTCTGTAGGGAAGAGGTACTTTACCGTGCCGTCCTTGCTGCGGTTTGTCTCTATCGGTGCTGCGTTTCCTACACAAAACAGAGAATCCAACTTCTCACGGTTGGCTTTTGAGAGATTGGTCATTTCGTCAATGGAATACACATNCTTACCATATATCCACTGCGCNATTTGCTTCGCTGTGAATTTAGGCATGNAGAGNTGCAGGCACACGTCCTGCAACTCTTCCAATGTCATTCCTAATAATGGGGTCTTTGTCATTATGCGTGGACTTGTTTACCAAGCAAAGAGAGGGTAGCTCTTCATTGTCTCGTTCACTTCGCCGCGCACCTTTGCAATGACTGCTTCGTTTTCAGGGTCGTTGAGTACTTCCTCAATCCATGCTGCAATCTTCACCATGAGGTCTTCCTTTGCGCCACGAGTCGTGATGGCAGGGGTGCCAAGACGGAATCCTGAAGTTTGGAAAGCAGAACGGGTGTCGAATGGCACCATATTCTTGTTGATGGTGATGTCAGCAGCAACGAGCGCATTCTCTGCCACTTTACCTGTTAGGTCTGGGTACTTAGTGCGGAGGTCAACCAGCATGGAGTGGTTGTCTGTGCCACCACTTACGATAGAGAAACCACGCTTGGTCAGTTCCTCTGCCAACACGGCAGCGTTCTTCTTCACCTGCTGGGCATACTCCTTGAACTCTGGCTTCAAAGCCTCTCCGAATGCCACAGCCTTAGCAGCAATGACGTGCTNCAGAGGACCGCNCTGCTGACNTGGGAATACGGCAGAGNTNATANGTTGAGACATCTTCTTCACCACACCCTTTGGAGTCGTGTACCCCCATGGGTTGTCAAAGTCTTTGCCGAGCAGGATGAGACCGCCACGAGGACCACGGAGCGTCTTGTGGGTTGTAGTAGTAACGATATGAGCGTACTTCACAGGGTTCTCCAGTAAACCTGCAGCAATGAGACCTGCGGGATGAGCCATGTCAATCATCAGGAGCGCGCCCACTTCATCAGCAATCTTGCGCATACGGGCATAGTCCCACTCACGGCTGTAAGCAGAACCGCCACCGATGATGAGCTTGGGCTGGTGTTCCTTTGCCAGTGTCTCCATTTCGTCATAATCCACACGCCCAGTCTCTTTGTTGAGGTTGTAACCCACAGGCTTGTAGAGGATGCCAGAAGTGTTGACGAGTGAACCGTGAGAAAGGTGACCGCCATGGTCGAGGTTCAGTCCCATGAACACGTCACCAGGCTTCAGCACAGCCAGCAGCACGGCAGCGTTGGCTTGGGCGCCAGAGTGAGGCTGCACATTGGCATATTCAGCACCAAAGAGCTGGCATGCACGGTCGATAGCCAACTGCTCTATTTCGTCCACCACTTGGCAACCGCCATAGTAGCGGTGACCAGGATAGCCTTCGGCGTATTTGTTCGTGCAGTAGCTGCCCATAGCCTCCATCACCTGATCGCTCACGAAATTCTCTGATGCAATCAATTCGATGCCTTTCAGCTGACGCTGATGCTCCTTCTCAATCAAAGAGAAGATGACGTTGTCTCTTTCCATTTTCTTTTATTATATGTGTTTATGATTGTTGTTTCTTTTCCCGTTTTTCCCATAAAAGCATGCAAAAGTAATTATAATTGTCGGGACGGCAAAATTTGTCTCTGAAAAAGTTGTATATTTGCCCCCTCATTGACAAGATTTGATACTGATATGCAACCGTTAGCAGAGAGATTGCGTCCGCAGACGTTGGACGAATACATAGGGCAGAAACACCTTGTTGGCCCAGGGGCTGTGATTCGCCGCATGATTGAGCAGAAACGCATTGCGTCGTTCATCCTGTGGGGACCTCCAGGCGTGGGGAAGACCACGCTGGCAGGCGTCATCGCCAAAACATTGGATGTGCCGTTCTTCACGCTGAGTGCTGTTACGTCGGGGGTGAAGGATGTGCGCGAGGTGATAGAGAGAGCGAAATCCTCGTCGTTTTTCGGCAATGTGAAGGGCGGGGTGTCTCCAATTCTGTTCATTGACGAGATTCACCGTTTCTCGAAGTCGCAGCAGGACAGCCTTCTGGGGGCTGTGGAGCAGGGGACGGTCACGCTGATTGGTGCCACTACGGAGAATCCATCCTTTGAGGTTATTCGACCGCTTTTAAGCCGTTGTCAAGTCTATGTACTGAAAAGTCTTGAGAAAGACGACTTGCTTGGTTTGCTCGACCACGCACTGAAGGCGGATGTGTTCCTGAAAGATAGAAAGGTTGATGTGCAGGAAACTACCGCCATGATGCGTTATAGCGGTGGTGATGCCCGAAAATTCTTGAATATTCTTGAACTCGTAACTGAAACATCCTCTGTTATTAACGACAGAGTCGTTACAGAGACGCTCCAGCAGAATCCGTTGGCATATGATAAGGACGGAGAGATGCACTACGACATCATTTCTGCTTTCATCAAANGCNTTCGTGGCAGTGACCCTGATGCGGCGATTTACTATCTCGCTCGCATGATTGAGGGNGGTGAAGACCCCATTTTCATCGCACGTCGTCTTGTCATTTCTGCCAGTGAAGACATCGGGCTTGCCAATCCTAATGCCCTCTTGTTGGCCAATGCCGCTTTCGATACTGTTTCTAAGATTGGTATGCCCGAGGGACGTATTCCTTTAGCAGAAGCAACCGTCTATTTGGCGACTTCGCCTAAAAGCAATTCTGCCTATCAAGCCATCAACGATGCCTTGCAGTATGTTGGCGAGACGGGGAATCTACCTATCCCCCTCCATTTGCGCAATGCTCCCACCAAACTCATG
>WFMB01000030.1 GCA_009177185.1 Bacteroidales bacterium | reverse complement strand
TCTGAGAATTTCTCTGTCTATTGGGTCATAGAGATATTTCTGTTTTCCGAGGAATAGCCTCAGCAAATTATCATCTCCGCTATTCCATAATTATTGTATGTATTCCGCTTTTGCAATTGAGTCAAGTCTCTGTTCAACGATTTTCTTTGCAATAATACAAGGGTCAATCTTTTTTGTATCTATATAGTCAAAAGTATAAAATTCAGGGATTTCCCTATGCTGAGCGTAATACCTTAAAATGCTGATTATATCATTTTTATCATATGAAGGAATCATTTCCCCAAGAAAAAACATAGTCCTGCACTGCTCCGCCATTTCATCAAGAAGTTTCTGTGACTGATATTCTTCATCTTCGCCATATTCTTCAAATATTGTTGGCAAATTATCCATAAGCTGTTTATATGCATTCTGAGTGCTGTCATATACCATAACCTGATAATGAATATCAGGTCCGTCCTCTTCCTCAAGATATGTAAAGACATACATTCCAATTGGTATACGCTTGGTGAAAGGAATTTTTTCAAGGGCTTTTGTATCAGCCGAATTATTTAGCATCTTTGCAAATTCCTCTAACTTTGAAATAGCAATAAGCCTTATATCACGCTTTTCATAATCTGACTGAGCTTCTGCAAAATCGTTGTTTCCTTCAAATATAGATTCTGGATTAGACCATGCGATTTTATCAAGTCCATTATCAACAAAAGAAACTATATAAGCATTCTTTGTACCGCCCGCTTTTTCACCACGCAATGCTCTGCCTACCATTTGTGTCATCAAAATCCTGGATACTGTAGGTCTTGTAAGAAAAACTGTCTGGGTTTTAGGAAGGTCAACTCCCTCAGTGAGAATATTTACATTTACAATTACATCAAGTTTTCCATTACGATACTGCTCAATAACACGCTGATTTTCCTCTGTTGAACGGGAAATACCAGTAACAGCGTCTCTTAGGCTGGATACTACATNNTCTGCTCGGATNCNNTATTCTCTGAAAACAGTTNTTAACTGTATAGCATGNTTTATATTTATTGCGAAAACAATTGTCTGCCCATACTTTTCTTTTTCTTTTTTATATTGTTCAACAATAAATTTGCTTCGTACAGAGTTTTCTAACATTTTATCCTTNACNTCTTTAGGCAGTTCNTCAAATTTCTGAATCTCTTCTANATCTTTACTGCTGATATATCTGNTGTAATCNTCACCTGTNTTATAACTTTCGATTATTGNCTGTGAAAGAATCTGCTTGTTTATGAGTTCTTTTAATGATACCTGATATGTTATACCTTTTTCATTATGTACGACTATTCCGCTTTCTACACCATCTGTAAATATCTTTGCAAGTAATCCTTGTTCACTTTCAACAGTTCTGAATGGAGTTGCGGTAAGTCCTATAAGTTTGACATTCGCAACTTTTTTCTTTATATAATCAATAACTTTGCGGTATGTTCTTGCAGTGGCGTGATGTGCTTCATCTATTATGAAATATATTTCATCTTCACCATTAAGCCATTTATCAAGAGTATGCAGATTCCGTCCGATACTGTCTTTACTTATAATAAGAAGATTATCATTGCTGTCAATATCAATAGTTCTGTCATGCTGTACGGCTCCTGATATAATTCGGAAATTGAATGAGCTTACATTTGGGATAATCTCAGAGTATGCATGGTTCTTAAATGTTTCTGCTGCCTGGTCAAGAAGATACTGACGATGTGCAATCCAAAGAATTTTTTTATTGCGATTAATTGCATTTCTTAAAAGCCAGATTGTTGCTGTATAGGTTTTTCCACCACCAGTAGGAAGAATTATTAATGTGCTGTATGAATCCTTCTGGTCAATTATACTAAGGTTCATCATTGCCATTTCCTGATGTTTATATGGAATACGATTATTTTTTCCTGTTTTGGAAAATACTTTTCCGTTTGATTTAGTTTCAGCGTAAAGTCTGTTCATTTTAGTCACCTTATTTTTAATTCAAATATAGTTAATATTATTCATTATACCATATTTATTTTTATTATTCAAGAGATAATTTAATTTAAATTCACAATATTGGAGAAATAATTACGCTAAAAGAAATACTTACTCGTGAATAGGTTATAGACATTCTTAAAATATGATAATAATTAAATGAAAAAATAATATCCAAATTACGTTATACTATTGCATTTTTAGTAAATTGATGATACAATAAAATAAATTATGTGTTTAAGATGGTGTAGATATGACTGATAAGGAACAGAAAAAAGCAGCAAAAAAATTCGCTGAATACTGGCAGAATAAGGGCGATGAAAAAAGTGATACTCCAAGTTTCTGGTTTATGCTTTTGAGAGAAATTTTTGGTGTTCAAGAACCTGAAAAAATTCTCGAATTTGAAAAGCGTGTCAAAGATGAAACTACTAATTTCATCGATTGTTACATAGATTCGACTAAAGTCATGATTGAGCAGAAAACTCTTGGTAAAGACCTCAGAAAAGGCATAAAGCAGGCGTACAGTTCTGTTCTGTCATCATTTCAGCAGGCTAAAAGATATATTACTAATCTGCCTGTATCTAAGCATCTGAGATGGCTTATTACCTGTAATTTCAGTGAGTTTCTGATATATGACATGGAAAAACCTAACTTTGAACCAGAATAGATATTTTTAAAAGATTTGTCAAAAGAATGCTATCGCTTGCTGACCTCTATGACAAACTCACCATGCCACCTAAATTACACAAGGCACATCAGGCGAATAACTTTGCTGTAATGTCGGCTTACGGCTTGNACAGGAAGATAACTGAGAGCGAATGTGTGGCATAGTTGATGAAGATGTATNAGAAATTATTAGTCTATAAATAAGGAGAGCATAAATGTTATNTTTTAAGAAAGATTTAGTNGAAGATGCAAAGAGAATTATGAGCNNTAAGGGAACAAAAGACGATATAGAGGCTATAGGCTATTATGAAAGAGTCAATAACGTTTTGTATCGCTATTGTTATGATACTCAAAATTATAATTCTGATTATGCAATTGTATTGGATAACGAAATCAGAAAAAAATATTCTGTTATATCTAATATAGAGAATTATCCAGTAAATGCGAAAGTCAATACATTAAATCAGAAAAGTCTATTATCAAATGAGCCTGAGGAAATACGCCGATTAAATGTAGACCAATATGGTATAATGCTTGATGTTTTAATAAAACATGAAAAATCGAAATGTTTGGAAGACTTTATAGAAAGCTTTTCAGAATGAATCGTAGAAGTTTTTATTATTTTTAAAGAATTGGTGAAAAGTTATGAGCAAAATAAAGCTTCAATATTTATGGATGGAAAATTTCAGCTGCTATCATAATGCAAATATCAACTTTTCCGAAAAGTATTATTTTTATTATGACATTGATAATAATACTTTAAAAATTAATGAGAAACCGAATAAACGATATATTAATAATTTCTTTGGTGAAAATGTTGATTTAACGGCAGTAGTCGGACAGAATGGTTCGGGTAAAACAACTCTTCTCAAATTAATTATGCAGATTTTAAACAATGATTTTAATAATAGTAAAATCCAAAATTTAAAATTTATTATTGCCTTTGAAAAAGAAAATAATGGAAATGAGTTAATTGCTTATTATTCAGAAGCTATTATTGAAAAATTACAAGCAAATTATAACCATATTTCTTTTCGTCCAATAAAAGAGTTATATGTTAAAACTAATCTGAGATGTATTTATTACTCTAATGTGTATGATTTCAGTTTAACCGACTGTGAAAATAATATTTCAAGTGGTTGTTTATTAAAAGAAACGGAAAATAATAATTTATCATCAATAGCTGAATATAAGAATAGAGAATTAGAAAAACAACTTTATTTTTTATATGAAAATAAAAAAGTGTTAGCAGATTTTAATATTAGATTTCCAGAAACTATATCTTTTTCGTTTATCGGACAACCGAAATTTCTAAAATATTATCATTCTAAATATTATAATTGTGAAATAAAAGTAGACCAACTTGATGATATTGAAAAAGAATTAGGATTTAGACTTAATGATAGATTCTTTAATGCAAGTGATATATTTGAGGGTATATTCATTACAGGTCAAAAAATGGATTGGTTGAATTTAGTGGCAATTTCGCTTTTTGAATCGATAATTTTAAGTTTAAATGGATTTAATGAGTTTATTTCATTATTAAAGAAAACTAAATCCGAATTAAAAAGTGAAAGTACTGGATGGGATATTCTCTATTCATCAATAAAAGAAGATAAATTTGCAGACATTTTAAAATCAGAATGGAAAGTTATTAAGATTAATAAGAGTTCTACAAGACAGCAGAATTTATTGATTGAATTTATGGAGTGTTTTAAAACAATATATGAAAAAATAGAAGCAAACAAATATTCAGNAAATAATGAATATGAAGTTTTGTTAAGTTTTAACGANGCNTNAAACTTATTTCAAAAATACATTCCTTTGAGAAAATCACATAATTTTTTGCATTTTAATATGAATTTGTCATCAGGAGAAATTGCTCTTTTAACAGTATATTCTCGATTATATTTCTTGCTAATTACAAAGAATGATATTAAATATATATCAAAAGGAGTAACTGTGTGTGGAATAATTGAAGACCAATTACATTCTAATTATAAGCAGGTTTATGAAGAAAGAGAAAATGCTGTTGAAAATTTAATTATTGAAATAGACGAAGCAGATATGCTTTTGCACCCAGAA
>WFMB01000068.1 GCA_009177185.1 Bacteroidales bacterium | reverse complement strand
CAGCTGCGGCCTGCTCAGAAGTACCATACACACCCTTGGTCTTATAGCCGTAGAACACGCCTGCGCTCTCGCCTACTGCTGAACGGATGGTACCACCATAGATCTCGGTGTCGAAATAACGCTGTCCTTGTGGCAGTGACTTGATTTCGCTCTTATAGTGACCTACCGATGCACCCAAGTCGAACTTGAAGTTCTTTTGGTTGATAATCTTGGCATTGAAAGCAATGTCACCACCCGTGTTCGTCATCGAACCATCGTTCGTGTAGTAGTCAGTGAGACCTGCTACATAAGCCAGTGTGCCCAGCGTTATCAGATTATTGGTCTTGGAATGATAGAAGTTGGCACGCAAGCTCAAGCGGTTGTTCAGGAAGTTACCTTCCAGACCGATATTGCAACGATTAGTAGTCTCCCAACGTAGGCTTGAGTTACCAATCTGTGACAGACCTATCGACGTGATACCATCTTGCAACAATGCAGCAGCAGAGAGGTAAGTCAGCGTTGCCGAGTTGTCCATGGCATCGTTACCTACTGACTCAAAGCCCACGTTCAGTTTCAGTCGATTCACGCCAGAAGTCGCGGGGAACCACTTCTCGTTGCTGATTACCCATGCGCCCTGAATGGAGGGGAACAGACCCCATGCCACACCAAACATCTTGAGACCAGCATCAACATCCTTACCGAAGCGTGAAGAAGTCTCCATAGAGAGCTGACCCGTCAGGTAATACTTCTCCATGTAATTGTAATCCACATTGGCGTAGTAAGCAAGCGATTTCCAGTTCGTGTCAGAACCCAGAATCCTTCTGTTTGCCAAGTCATTCTTCATGTTCGGAGTCTTATCCGTACCTGTGTTGTCACCACTGATGTGAGAAGAGTTGAATGTGTCGCTCATGAAACGAGCACCTCCAAACAGTTCAAGACGGTGTGCGCCATTGGGCAGTACCACCCAGTCGGCACGCGTGTCGGAGAAGAGAGCATCATGCTTTGTGAACAGCGAATGCTTTGAGTTCTGTGTCACCGCGATATTACCATCCTTGAAGTATTCAGGCATACCTTCCAGTGGCGTGAAGTAGTCCTCGTCAAAGCTCTGCATGGTGTAGGCGAAACGCTCCGTCAAGCTAAAGTTTGCCGTAGGCTTCCATGTTGGCGCGATGGCAAGATGAATCATCGTACAATCCGAATGGTTCTTGTTCTTAGCCTCACCATTTTCCAAGATACCCTTGGGATTAGCAATGGATGCTTTCTTGCCGATTGCTTCATCCAGATAGTCATCTGCATCGGCAATGAACGATGTCACATGCGACAGGCCGCCAGCTTCCTTGGTAAAGTCGTATGGACTCAGGAATGGAGCCTTGGCATAAGACAAAAAACCAGGAGAATCCAGCGACTGAAGGTGAAAGTCAGATTTCAGACCATCGCTGCGCAAGTCGCGCGTTACGTTCGCATAGCTGGCATCAAACTGCGTTGAGAACCACTTGTTCAGCGAAATATCCGTGTTGAAACGGATGTTGAAACGCTGCATGTCGTTCATCTTCAACGTTGACTCTGTGTCCATATAGCCTACAGAAAGGTTATACTGTGCCACATCGTCACCACCCTGAATGACAATGCCGTAGTTCTGAGTCCATGCCTCGCGATAAACCTCATCACGCCAATCTGTGTTGTTGTGATACATATTATAATACAAATACTTCGGATCCGTGTTCAAGAACTTGAACTCTGTCAGTTTCGTATCTGTAGAGCCGAGCATCTCTGCTGCGTAAGCACGGTACTCGCTGGCGTTCATCATGTCCAGTCCCTTCGGGATGAGTTCCACACCACCAGAAATGTTTACATCAATGCGTGTTGCCATAGAGTGACAGCGCTTTGTCTTGATGTTGATTACGCCATTGGCTGCTTTGGCACCATAGATGGCAGTACCGTTCTTCAGCACTTCCACCGTTTCGATGTCCTCCATGTTGATGGCTTGCAACAGGTTGTTGAAGTAGCCCGTATGAATCATGTCACCATCTGAATACATCTGGTCATATACGACACCGTCCAGAATAATCAGCGGCATGGCATTAGAGTTCAATGAATTCAAACCGTTAATGAACATGGAGACTCCCTGACCAGGAATGGCTGAACGCTGCATGCCGCGCACGTCGCCACCCAAACGGTTCTGAATCTCCTGGTCCACTGTGACAGCTGTCGATTCTTCAAAATCAGACGTTGACACAGACTTTGCTCCAGTCGTCTTTGCCGTGTAGTCAGGCAGATAGGTGTCTGCATAAAGTGCCACGTTCACACCCTTTGTTTTACCATTGAGTGCCACCTGCACCTGATTGTAACCTTCCAACTTCACCCACAGCGACGTAACGAACTTGGGTACATTGATGGTAAACTCACCATTCTCGTCCGTCATGGCTGTGTAATGCTTGTTGTTGTAGGACTGCAGTTGCACGCCCGCCAAAGGTTCACCAGTTGCAGCGTCCGCTACCTTACCCTTCACTTCTATGGTTGGGTACTTCTTCACAGGCTTGGCTGGCTTTTTTGGCACAGCCACCACCTCAGCAGCCTCAGCAACTTCCGAGGTTTCCACCTCGTCCTGTGCAGCCACTGGCAGTGTGCCCATCAAGAATCCCATTGCTGCGAACCCGTATNTNCNGNTACGCAGGACNTTTNAACTGTTATATNCNTGCATATTCTTCATTNTTGTCANGATTAATTACCTTNNTCCTCTTCTCCTGCCTCTTCGGGATCCTCACCTGCCATAGCAGCTTCTGTCGCTTCCAAGTCAGGCACGAGAATAAAGTCCGAAATCAGCATCTCACGGGAATACGTACCCTTCACTTCACTTGATTTTGCCGTAGAGGACAACTTGATGATAACGCCCTCGTCCGAACGCCCATAGTAAGCATTCTTGAAGGTAAATTTACCCAAGTAAAGTGTATCCGTATAGTTCTCATACTCGTCAGGAGTGATGATGAAGTTCTTGCCCTCACCACTACCCTCTGGTGGTGTCAAATCCGTATAATACTTCTTGTTCGTAGAGTATTCGCCCTCTTCGTTGCGCTCGTAGATGCGCACGCTGAACTTGTAGCCTCTCTCGTCCTTCGACTTATCGACAAGCGTTCCATCCGTATCCGTGTAGCCATCCTTTGCCCAAATAGGACAAGTCACGAGGTACAAATCATACGTACCCGACAAAGTATTGTACAATTTGAAGCCCACTTCCACCTGCGTAGAGGTGTTCTTTGCTGTCACATCTGTGAAATGGTATGGACGTGTGATAGCATCCACCTGCACAGGATTTCCTNCGTCGTCCAGCANTAAATTACCATCCTCGTCTTNTTGATAGACNGGAACATCAAATGTAGCACTCTTCTCAGAGATGATGCCTGTACCTTTCGTAAACTCAGGCGTGGTGGTCGTCTGGTCGATAAAGCGTTCCCGTGCCCAGAAAGCGCGCTTGTAGAAGAACTGCTCCACAGGTGTCATGGGGTAATCATTCACCAAATAGCTCTCACCATTCGAGCAAGCGACAGGATTGGCAGGATTGTCCGCCTTCATCTTCCCAATGAGGTCATTCACAGCCTTATCCGCTGGCAAACCACGGGCTGGTTCTTTCGTGTAGTACACGCCATTAGGCCAATCAGAACCCCTCGTACTGACATAGTAGGTTGAAATGAGCGAATCCTCCATGTGCAGATTGGCATTGCGGTTGAAGAAGAGGTCACGCATCGCAAAGGAACCAGCATAGTAGTGTGTCAGTGAATCGACGGTACCTGGACGCAGACGATCCTCCACTGGATTGAACTTCAAAAGTGAAGCCGCCAACTTGTAACGCTTCTGCCATGCAGCATCCGAAGGAATGATGGCGATGAAGCTGGAGTCCTCATCATAGATTTCTGCCGACATGGCATCCAGCACAAGGTTCGTGTGCGTAGTCACACTATCCACCCAAATCTTGTTGCCATTCTCATCTACACCACGACTCACCGAGCGGCTCTCATCCAAAATGTCTGAGTCCTTTTCTTCGATGAACGCGTAGAGCGAGCACTCCTTCTTCCCTTCCTGATCAGAAGCGAGGTACTGGTCACGAATCAGCTCGTTGATATTTGGTATATACTTATTCTGACCATCAATAATGTGCAGCACGCCATTTGTGCATGCCAAGTTCGCTTCCAGAATTGGCAGAACACCAAACTTATCATCTTGTGCCTTCGTCATGGTCACCAGCTTTTGGTTCAGCAGTGTAATCTGCTGATCGCTCATGTTCTGCGACACCGCATAGCGCGTCATGTGGTTCTTAATGAACCGGTTGATGACCTGCTGCTTATCCGTAGCAGCCAATTCCAACAGCGAATCCTTATTGTAGGTACCGTTAGCTGGTGCCCATATCGTGTAGATGTTCTCCGAGGCGAGTTCTCGCTGATAGTCCACCGCCTTAACGATGTCAGCAAAGTCGCTTGCCTTCTCCTCTATCGCCTTGAAAGTGNTTCCTGCATAACCNNTGGAAGNAGTGTAGCGTCATAGTGATCGTCCCACGTATCCGTACACGACAGCATCACAGACACACCCGTCACAGCCAGCAGTCCCCATCTGAGCGTATTCTTGATATTATTGTTCATAATCTTGCTTTTCTTAATTAGTGATTACCATTTATCCTCTGCAATATACTCGTTTGCGTAGATGGTTCGAGGACACAGCTCGATGAAATCGAAGTTCAACTCATTATCCTCCGAGTCAATCATCTGTTGGATACGCATATACTGGTCAGTCTTACCATCGGTAGTGAACGTTCCCAAAACCCTGCGAATCGTGTTGTTCTGGCTACGGAAACTGCTGTTGATATCCGAATAAGTGTTGCCGAGCGCAATGTAGTTACCAGGTCCCTTCATCCATCCTTGGTTATGAATAGTCTTGTCGAAGGCATTGATAGCTTCATCATCGCCCAGAGCCGCGTCGTTCTTGAAACCGAAGAGTGCTTCTCCGCTTGGACGCATGTCAAACGGAATACCCTGAGCGTGCATCTCTTTCGGGTCTGGACTTGTGCCCAGATATGCCTGCATGATACCACGAGACCTGAAGCCTACACAAGTCATGAAGCGAACCTCATACGTACCAGCTGGCACAGGTGGCAACTTGACGATGAAGTCAAATCGTCCCTTAATGATAATCTCATCACCTTCATACGACCAGAACCAGATGTAACGCGGACGTACATGGAGGTGGGTATTATCATTATATATAAAGTTCTTTGCCGCACCAGCCTTGAAGCCCAAACAGCGTGCCTTGTTCGTCAGCGGATTGTAGTTCTCACCTGCGCTGTTCGCATACATACCATCGGTAAATTCCTCATATTCAAATCCACGTGCGCCCGATGTCATGAAGTCAGGTGACAGTGTAGAAGTGTCCATGCGGAGACGCTCATTCAGCACATACTCTTGGGTGTGTTTGCCGTAGGTGATGATATCGTCAATGTAGAAGTATCGACCATTGCGACCAATGGAGGTGAGACCTTCACCCAACTTTGCCTTCATGTCATTATCGGTAGCAACTTTCGCGCCACGCTCAAATCGACCATATTGGTCAGGACGCTTCTGCACACCACAGCGGTTGATGTACAGACCCGCCTCACTACCAGAAGGGAAGGAGAACTTCATCAGTGAATGCGGCATCATCGTTTCATAATAGTCACAGATGTCCGCCTTACGTCTGTTGAATGCCTTTGCCATCTGCTGGTTCTTAGAGCCATCCATATAGGTCAACTTATAATAAGCACCATCAAATGGCAAAATGTGGTAGGCAACGAAACGGTTCAGATAGTTCTTAGAATCCTTCTCATTCGTCACGTTCTCATCTTCAGGATACATCTCCTTATAGATGTTCTTTGCGTATTCAGCCAGTTCATCCACCGTTGTGATGCCCTTATTTGCAAGTACTTCATCAGGTTCAACAAAAACAGTGTATTTGATGTAGCGTTTCTCCATATATGCCACATTGTCACACTCAGCTGCCGTATGAACCACCAATGTCTTGTTGGTCCAGTCTATAGAGTCACTACCCACCGAATAGTTCTTATCAATCAAGTCTTCACCATTCAGTGCCTCCAGCAAGCCTGTGCGTTCCAAAGCCTGACGGAAAATGCTGATATTATCATCTTTCTCCAGCATGCTCTGCAACATCTGATTGTTACGACCGACAACCGTTCCCACCGTGTGAACCACACCGTTGAGCACAGAGTCATCCACTTGAATCAGACGTGCGTTGTTGTTGATGTACATCACCAGCTGAGGATCACCGTTCTCGTCCGTTTCCTCCACTGATGAAATGGTCATATACAAATCCAACATATTCGTCTTTCCGTAAGAGTCGCTGGACTGGTCAGACGTGAAGTAAGCTCTGCCTTCGATGATGGAATTGAGGGCAATTGTGTCACAATCCTCCTTTGACAAGTCTTCCACCGATGCCGCATGCTTCTCTTCCAGATACGCCTTGACCGCATCGTTCGTGGGTGCGAAGACAGTATAAGAGCCGTAAGTACTCAAGAGATTCATCAGACGGAGTTCCTTATCGCCCGTGGCACGCTCCAGAATCTTGACGAAATCGCTAAATTTCTCATGCTTCTTCAAATAGTCGGCCGCGTATTCTTTGGTGGAGGTGTAGTAGTTCTCCACACCTGGATCGTCAGAGCAACCCACCAACATGGCTGGTATAGCGGTACAAACACCCAACGCCAATGCCATGAATGTATCTTTCAATCGTTTCATATCCTTTAGTTTTTAACTGTTGTTTCTTCATCATCATAAGCCGGATTCATCCACAGCTGGGGGTTCACCTTTTTCTGAGCCTTCGCAGCCGGCATGTACATAAAGTCCATGATGCCCAGCTTCACCTTCACAGCAGCACTCTCATAGCGACTGCTCAAGGCTGCGCGGAACGAATCCATGCTACCTTCACGGCGAGCAAAGCGCACCAAGTCGTAGTAACGTTTCGCCTCAAACAGGAACTCGCGACGGCGTTCGTTCAAGAGCAGCGTCTCAAAAGATGCCTTGTCCGTATAACTGTTACGCTGCGGCAACATTTTCGTTGACTTTCTCAAAGCATAAGGGTTTGAACGCGCGAAGACCGCCACAATCAGGTTGAAGGCATCATCATACAATGCTTCGGGTGTTGCCAAGGAAGCACCTTCTACCGCAGCCTTACGTTTTGCAGCGGAAGCACCTTCCTCGCTACCCTCCTCTCCATTCTCATCGTTCTCGTTGTTCTCATCCTCAGCCGCCTGTGCCATGTCGGTCATGTTGCCAGCCAACTCAATTTCTGCTTCCGCACGGAACAGCATGATTTCAGTCATGCGATAGAAAATCCNGTTCTCATATTGANCATTTNTGCTGCNNGGNCTTTGCTCATAGGTCATTGGNTCAAACCTCTGCCCCACCTGACCATATCTATCCCCGTCTGTATAGCCAGCCATACTCGTTGAAACCACATACTTATTGATTTGGAAACTACCACNTTCTGTATATCGGAATGGAGNCAAGGAACGNTAGNNCGAAGGCANAACAAAAAGNCNCTTGNCATCGTATGTTGTCCCATTGGGAGCAGCAGGCATCATGTTTGTACTGGCATACAATGAACGCGATTCATTACCCGTGTTCGCATCCGTACTGCCATACATGTTTGACACGTCAGAATTTTTCTTCTCCTGCTCCGAAGTCGAGTTAGGGAAGGTCAATTCAAAGATGGATTCATACGAGTTACCATCACCAAAAATCATGTTAAAGGCGTTAGGTCCCATCTGTGCAGAACCGCCTGTACTTTCCTCTGCCAACAAGGGATAACCATACTGTGTATATACCTTGTCATCCACACAGGTCAAGAGGTTCGTACCTACAGCCAGCTTGTTGTTCTCGTTGAACTGCTGCTGCTTGAACGCCAGCACCCAGTCGCAACACTCAATACACTTCTTGTAATTCTCGTTCTGTTCAGCCTTACCGAGATTCGCATCAGAGGCCTTCCAAAGATAGAGTTCCGCCAGAATAGCATACATTGCCGCACGGGTAATGCGTCCCGTATTGTCCTGATAACTCGTGTATTGCTTTGGAGCAGCATTCTTGCTCGCCTCCAAATCAAGAATCAACGTATCCAGAATGGTTTCAAAAGGTGTCGATGGAATCTGATAATTGATATTGTCATCAATTGACGGCTCCATCGAGAAAGGAACATTCTTGAAAGTCTTAATGAGCGTGAGGTAAGAGATGGCACGCAGCGCCTTACACTCCGCGATATTGATAGCCAACTCCGAGCTGGTGTAGTTCGGGTCTTTCTCTGCTACCTGTGGAGCGTAGTAAATAACCGTATTGCATCGGTTGATGACATTGTAGTAGGCACTCCAGTCACAGTATGGACTTGTTGTTTTGATAGTACCTTTCATCAAGTTCTTCNATGCTTCTGGCGTCGAAGAAGTCTCTTCNACATTGTCAGAGNGNGTTTCACCCCACACGATGAGCTGGCTCACATAGCCGCCATCCTGCATGGNCNAATAGCATGAAGTGACCACACTCTCCACATCAGCCTTGTTGGTCNANTAGTTCTCCNGCACAANTTCATTGAGCGGGAGCAAGTCGAGGGANCAAGCGCACACGCCNATGCCGACCACCCCGGCTGCCACAATGGCTTTTATTGTTTGATTTATCTTATTCATAGTGTAATCGATATTAACTGTTAGAAAGTGATAGATGCTCCCGCAGTGAAGGACTTTGCACGTGGTGTACGCGAAACGTCACTGGCAGGATACCATCCACCTTGTGGGTGCTCTGGGTCAGCACCTGAGTACTTGGTCAGTACGAAGAGGTTGTTTGCCGACAAGTTGAAGCGCAAAGCCTTAATGCCCCACTTCTTGAGCATTTTGGGGTCGAAGGTGTAAGAGAGCTGCGCATAGTTCAGTCGGATGAACGAAGCATCCTCTACAAAGCGGTCAGAGCCCAAATAGTTATAAGTTGCAAAGCCTGTCTGCGTAGTGGCAGCGCGTGGCATGAGGCAGTCACGACCGTAATCGTCACCCTCTGTGTGCCAACGCCAGTTCACGGCTCTTGACTGGTTCTGGTTCGTTGCCATGTTCTCCAGACCCATGCGCGCCTCGTTGATGACCTTCTGACCATAACGGTAGTTAAACTGGAGGTTGAGACTCCACTGCGCATAGTTGAACCTGAAACCGAAACCACCCGTGAGCTTAGGCAGAGAAGAACCCAAATAAACGATGTCCAACTCATTGATTTGACCGTCGTGGTTGACATCCTCGTAGATAGCATCACCACCCACGAAAGGATACTGCTTACCATTGTAGTCGAAGTACATCATCTTTGGATTGCCCGCAGAATTGAGCACGACCTCACCCTTCTCATTCTTAACGACAGGTGCGTTAGGACCACTCACGCCTTTGATTTCAGGTTCGGAATAATCTGTGTATTGGTAAACGCCCTTGAAACGGAAANCNTAGATAGAACCCAGCGGGTTGTGCAACTGCANACGCGAGAGGTACTGCTCATTCCTATATTCANATTCCTTGTTGNTGNACTCCAATACGGTNTCGTCCATCGTCAGGATTTCGTTGCGGTTATTAGCGAAAGTCAAGTTGAAGTCCATAGAGAACTTACCGAGTTTCACTACCCTATGACCATTCAAATTGAACTCCCAACCCTCGTTGCGCATTGAACCGACATTGTGGTTGGACAACGAAGTATAACCCGATGATGAAGGGATAGCATAGCCGCCCATCAACAAGTCAGTCGTCTTCTGGGTATAGATAGACAAGTCACCGTCAATCAGGCCATCAAAGAAACCGAAGTCGAAACCAAGGTTCCAAGTCTCCTTCTCCTCCCACTTCAAAGCAGTGAGACGGATGTTGCTTGGATAAGTAGCCGTACCGCCCAGATATGAGCCACCTGTCGCATACTTTGAGTAGTACAGACCTTCCTGACCAGGAGAGTTACCTACGATACCCCATCCCGGACGGATAGAAAGCATAGAAATCCACTTCACGCGCTCCATCCAAGGCTCGTCGCTGATGTTCCAACGGAACGACACACCAGGGAAGTTACCCCAACGCTTGGATGGACCGAATCGCGTTGAACCATCACGGCGGAGGGTGACATCGGCCACATACTTACCTTTCCAAGCATAGTGTACCTGGAAGAGGAAGTTCTCAGAACGTCCTTCACCTGCACCACTTCCGAAGCCTGTGTTTACACCACCTGCTGAAGGCGATACGATGTGGGCATCGGTCGTTGGCAGCCACTTGTTACCCAAATTCTGGCTGGATGAAGAGCTTTCGCCGTACTCGAAACGCGCCATAGCCAAAAGAGAGTGATTTTCATTGTTGAAGTGCGGTGTGAACGTCAGTGTGTGACGGGTGGAAAGTCCATGGCTCTTGTAGCTGGATGAAGACGCACTGTTGTAGTTGTTATCCGACCAGTTTGAAGACAGGATAGAACCTGGGAAGAAGGAATCAGTGTTGCTCGTTCTGATGTCGAAGCGAATCTGTCCCTCATACTTCAGACGATGCTGGTCAGCCTCTGTACCGAGGATGTCGTAAGAAAGGATGAACTCCGGACGAAGCTGCACAATCTTTTCATTGAGTCTTGCCAAATGAGCGATAGCTACAGGGTTAGGGAGCGCATACTGGTCTTTCAACAGGTCATAATCAGAGAAGTTACCTGAACCTGCATTGAAGCCTGCTTCCTCCTTCGTGAGNAAANGATTCATCGTGTAGAAACNGTCTGTGTCACGNCNGTNCTCCTCTTNATAGATGGAGAGGTTNGGCATNTTCTNGANCGCAATGCCCAACAAGTCGCCATANGCTTGGTGATTCTTCTTATTATTATAATAGGTCAAGTCAAAGTTGCTCGCCACCTTGATGCGGTCGCTGACAAAGTAATCGAGGGCGACACGTGTGGTGTAACGGTCAAACTTCTGCTTGATGGCAGTACCCGTCTCGGTGTGATAACCACCAGAGATACGGAAGTTTGCCTTTTCGCCACCACCCGACAACGCGATGTAGTGGTCGTGGGTCTCACCGAACTGTTGAACAGCCTTGCGCCAGTCGGTGTTGTCGTTATACATATCGTACTCAGAGAAAGCCTTGTTGTAGGCAATTTCGGGGATATAACCCTTTGACGTATTGGTAGCAAAGCCTTTCTCTTGGCGTGGATTAAAGTATGCCTCCTTCAGATACATGGTGTATTCATCACCCGTGAGCAACTCGTAACCATTGGGCTGCCAGTTACCCTTGAAGCTATAAGAGTACTGAATGGAAGTCTTACCTTGCTTACCACGCTTTGTCTTGATTTCGATTACACCGTTAGCACCCTGTGAACCCCAAATGGCTGTAGCAGCAGCGTCCTTGAGGACGGTGATGGACTCGATATCCTCAGGGTTGACACAGAGAAGCTCGGCGAACTTGTCTTCGTTAGCGTTGGTATAGTCGAAGTCGGAATCCATGTCGTCCATCCACACGTTACCGTTCACCACGATGAGGGGGTTAGCGTTACCGTTGATGGTGCTGACACCACGCAGACGCATGGTGGTTCCTGCACCGAGGTTACCAGAGTTTGCCACGATGTCAAGACCAGCGATACGACCTTGCAGGGCTTCATCGACCGAAGTCATTGCCACACCTTCAAACTCCTTCATGTCGATGGTCTGGCTCGCCACAGAAATCTCGGTGACAGGAATCTGCAAGCCTGAACTTTGGGTCTTGCGGACGCCCTTGACCTCCACGGCCTTCAGCGTGGTACTGCTTTTGAGCACAATTTTACCAAAGGCACGCTTGTTGATGGGGAGCGTAATCGTTTCGCAACCAACGTAAGAGATTCTGATTTTATCTTTAGGATTTACAATCTTGAATGAAAAGTTACCATTGATATCGGTCACTCCATGGGCGACGATACGGTTGTTGTGGTCGATTTCGACGACGTTACACATCATCAACGGGTCAAAATCGTCCCACACCTGACCACTGATAATATCGCCCGCTTTCACTTGTGCGCTGAGCGTCAGCGTACAGCACACGAGAAGCATTAGTATTGATAGTATTTTCTTCATGATAGGTAGGATTAGCGTCGTTTAGCGGAAGTTGTAACAGAAAGCGGTTTCTTGACGTAGATGAACTGCGACGGAATCGTCTTTCCGTCCTCTGTCGTCTTATCTTCCCCCGCTACAGAATAAAGCAATGGATGATCGATGGCATGAATGACCGCAAACGAATAGTTTGCCAACTGCACTTCGTATGGATTGAGTTCTTTATCCGAATAAGCATTGATCCAGTATTCTGTCGCCATCATGTTGTACAGCCCCTTGTCGGTCAACACATGAGCAGTGTTGCCACGGTTGTCTGTAATCGTGAGGTCAGAAGCGGAAACATTCACTCTCAGTCGGTATGGAGTTCCTGGTGAATACAGACCCGTATAGTATTCAACGCCTGAATAGGTGCCGTCAGCATCCTTCGTGAGCGAAGAACCATTTTTGAGTTCGTATTTCGTACCCTTAATCGTCACAGCAATGAACTTGCCTTGCTCGTTCTTTTCCAAAGCATCTTCCGCCACACCGTCAGCAACTTCAATAGCAGGTGTCATCTCCGTCTTGCCTGACTCATAAGTACCAGACTTGTTGTTTGAGCCACCGTCGATAAAGACAGCATTGGATTGGAGGTGATACTTGACGAAATTCAGCCAAATTTCCTTGATGGAGTCGGCCTTGGTATATTGGTATTCGTCGTACTCTTCCCTACGCACAGCATCCAACTCCTCGGCTTCCTCGTAGTCTTCAACCGTGGGAAGTCCCATGGCAAAAGCCTCGTCCATAGCCGCGTCGGTCGGTGCATAGATGGTATAGTGGTAGTTGTCGAGCATATAGGCATATTTCTCCTTGTCGCTGCCCTCATTGCCCACTACGTCCTTATCTTTCACATTGGTCAGATTGCCATAGACTTGGTCGGCAGCCGTCCACCTCTCACGCTTTACAGACTTGGTGAAAGCACCGCACTTTTCCATGATGGAGAAGAACTTGGAGAACTCTCCCTGGCTGCCATCTTCTGGCTCTGCATGCTTTGCCAATGTTTTTGCCACTGACATGTTCGTACCTTCTACAACACCATTCACCACATAGGTGTTACCATTTTCCATGGTGTAGGTTCCCTGCGAAGGCATTGGCAGGCCATCGCTGTTCTGCAGTGCACCGCTTACGTTCACGTCTTCGCCTGAAAGGGCTTCAATCTTCACATAGTTGTTGCTCTTGGTCTTGTAGTATTGCTTGCCAACTTCGTATGGCTCAATCACAATGGCGTTGTCGAGGATGTACTCCAAACGGTCGCGCAATACGGTCTTCGACACAGAACTACCAGAGGCTGTGAACGGAATGTACTGCATGTCATTGTTCTTGTTGATGTCGGCGATGGATGAACCCACTTCCTGCCATCCTTCTCCATCAACATACTCACAATTATAAATCTTTGCCTTGACTGGACCAGCAGCACCGCTCTTCTCGGAGGGTTCGTAGTAGAACTTCCACATCTGAGGACCTGTGGTTTGACCGAAGGAAATTGGGTCGATGAAGGATGCCATACCGTCGTTTGAAGGAATCAAGAACACATATCTTGACACCATGGAGTTAAGGTAGGCTTCGTAGTTCAGCGACTCGATGGCACTTGCCATCATGCTAAAGCGTCCCTTGTCAATCACGGCAGGGAAATACACAGAGCGATAGGATGCAGGAGAGAAGACCTTGTTGGTCTTATACACCATACCGTTGCATGCCAAGAATACGCTGTCCACGTCGGCAAGCGTGATGTCCAGCGACATACCTGCATCGTCCAGCATGTGGTCGAACTGAGAAGGAACTGCCTTCACGAAGGAGATGAACTGGTTGGCATTGACGAGCTGACGCAACACGTCAGTTGGGGTGTTGTCAAGCGTTCCGTAGTAGTCCTTGACGATTTTACCATTACCGTTTTCAAACCACTCATCGAGAGCTTCGTCGGAAGGAACGAGCATGACTGCCATGTCCTCCATCATACCGTCGCGGGCATTGAACATGTTGGGATAGTAAGCATTCCATCCCGGGTCGAATTTCAGTGTCACGTCTGCACCGATGTTGTGGGTGTTACCTGCCTTGTCGGTGGCTGTCGTAAATTCGTTGCCGCCAGCGGAGAACTTGGAGAAGTAACGCTTGGCATAAACGGCTTCGTAGTCGTTGCCTTGGCTGTTGTTGTAGGCCTTGGTCAGACTCTCCTGATAGTCGGGCGCAGCGAAACGCTCGATGATGCGGCTGAACTTCTTCATGGTTGGGCTTTGACGGATGACTTCTGCCATGTTGTCAAGCGGAAGGATGACTTTATCCACCTGATGGATGAAGCCGTTCTTACAGAAGATGTCGGACTGAATCACCTTGGAGTTGTTGACATACACATCGTCGGACTGGCGTGTGCCTGGTGCCTGATTGTACAGGAAGTCCACGTCGGCACTCTCCAGCTTGTTGCCCTTGAGGAAGCGTCCCGTGAAGTGAATCATGGGTGCTGGCGTGGAGGCGTCGGTGAAGAGCACGATAGGCTCGGTGCCAGACTCAGCCTTCAAGGTGTTGAAGAGTTCGTTGTCGGGCAGGATGCCTTCGGGGTCGTCGGCAGGAACCACCATCACGGAGTCGTAAAGGGTGGTTGATGACGGACGACGACAAACCTCGCCAGGGACGGGACCCTGTGCCGTGGAGAGCATGGAGGAGGAATAGGGGTTGTCAATCATCGCAGTGTAGAGCAGGAGCTTCTTCTGCGTCTGGGACAACTCGGCATAGTTCTTCACGCCCCACTTGTTGGACTTGAAGAACTCCTCGAATGCTGCATCGTTGGCAATAAACATAGTGTTACTACCCGTTTTGGACAAGACTTCCGTTTCGCCCAAATCGTCAATGAGTTTCAGGTAATACTGGAAATTCCCCTTGTCTTTCATGTAGCCATAGATGGTGTTCAGTCCTGAGGGCTGATCTTCATCGAGGTCATACTTGTCGGTACAAGAGAAAACTCCTAAACCTGCAACAAGCAGCGCACCCCCTATGAGGGCGTGACTGCACAGTTTTTTCCTCTGAAAGTTATACAACATATTAGAATAGATTTGTTTGTCTTCTTTAAGTTAGCAAAACACGATTTGCAACTTTTATTAAAAAGAGGTTAGCTAAAGTTTGTTACGGCAACATTTGGCCAAATTGCCGTTATAGACTTTGATAGCATTTGCAAAGAAAAAGTATTTCCCAATAATAAACAATAAAAAATCTTAAAAATTGGGGGTGATGGGTTAAATTTAACGTTTGAGGGGTGAAAAAGAGAGAAAAAAGTGGCAAATGAGGGACGAAAGCGAGGGACGAGACGGGGCAACTGAGAGGATGGACATGAAGGGGAGCTTGGCGGACACGGTGAGAGGGACGAAGTGGGCAGGGTAGACGAAATCATATACGCAGTCGGTGCGTGTTATTTCGCGCAGGGTGGACGAAATAACACGCACCGAGTGTGGGGGAGCTGCTCTATCGAGCTGTTGGAATCGGTTCCAGATACGGACCGCTGGGAGCGGCTTGGAACGGAGGGCTATGGAATGAGCACCTTTTTGCCGNCGATGNTGNAAAGCCCTTNGGTTGGGNGTTGCACGGGGCGTCCCATGAGGTCGTAGATGCCTTTGCGCGTAGCATTGGCGGGCGACGCTGTGGGGGCGGTCGGTTGGTCGATGCCGACGATGGTACCTTCGCTGAAGGGGCTGACACGGTTGAGGAGGGTGTTGAGTCCCTTCACATCATCGGACGAGAGTTCGCGGTTGTAGATGATGAGGTCGTCGAAGCGTGCTTCGGCTGAGCCCCAGAAGGAGCCGAGACCTAAGTAGAAGTAGGTGGCGGACTTGACGAAGTTGAGCACGAGATTGCGGTCGAAGGCGTCTTTCGTCTCGCTGCCAGCATAGACCATGTTGCCTGACACATACTTGGTGCCGTCGCGGTAGAAGGTGTAGCCGTTGGTCTTGGAGTAGGTGACGGTGATGAGACGCCACGTGTTGGCATCTATGCGGTCAACGGTTTTGTACTGACCTGATGCGTGGATGTCGTTGGCTACGGGATAGTTGACATCGAACCAGTGGCCTGCGTTGTCGTTGAAGCCGAGGTAGCTATTGCCTGTGAAAAAGAGGCGCGGACCTGAGGCTTTGGCTGTGGCACCGCTGAAGAAGCTCCACAGGGCATCCCATGGGTTGGCGGCATCGGCACGGTTCACCCACAAGCTGACGGTGAAGCCGTCGAGGTCGTCCTGCCCAGCCAAGGGGTTGGGCATGCGAGTGTAGCTGTTGTTTCCGATGGAGCCAAAGGCTTGGTGAAGGACTTGTCCGAAACGGGCATAGTCGGTTTCCAAGACGGGATAGGCGGTGGAGGTGGAACTGCGACGCAGTTCGGCTGTCTGGGTCTCGTCGAAGAGGTTGATGGCTGGGGATTCGTCGAAGTTATAGTAAGCAACAATGCCAGAGGTGGGGTCGCCCGTGACGGCTGTGGCAGGCTTGGCTGTGGCGTTGTAAGTATTCTCCCAGAAGTAGTTGCCACACGACAGACGGGCGGTCATGGTGAACTTCTGCTGTTCGGCCGGCGCGTTGTACTTGCCTTCGTCGGAGAGGACATCGGGCATGGAGGAGGTCCAAGAGAGGCGAACATTCTCGATGGGGTCGAAGATGAGGTCGAGATTCTTGGACACGCTGGTGAAGAGGCCGGGCTTGAGGTAGGTGGCGCTATAGAGCTGGTAGTTGCGTGAGAGGGCATAGGCTGGCTGCAACTTGTAGCCCCACACGGGCACTCCGCAGTTGGTGCCAGAAGTGCCGATGGCGGTGAAGCAGAGGGCTTTGGAGGTGTTGCCTTCGAGGGTCTGCTCTACCACCACGCCGTTGTAGGTGTAGGAGCCGAGCTTGATTTGGAAGTAGGATGTGCCTTCGTCGGTGTATTTCCATGTGCCAGTGTAGGAGCCTGTAACTGTGCCGTCGGCCGAGAGATGAATGGTGGCGGGGGTGGCTTCCTGCATGTTGTCGTGGTCGAGGCGGTAGGGGTGGATGAGGACATGGTAGTCGCCTTCAATGTCGGCCGCCGACCATGGCTGGGTGGTGGCAATGGTCTCGTCTGTAGTCTCTTCGCCATTGAACTGGAAGGGGGCGGTGCAGAGCCAGCCTTGCTTGTTGAGGTACAGCTGATAGGCACGGACGGCGTGACCCAGTGTGCCATCGTTGAACTTGGTGTGGGTCACGAGGATGGTGCGGCCTTTGTCGTCCTGACAGACGGAGTTGTGGCCTTGGGCGCACTCCCCTACCGTCATCAAGCCCCAATTATTCATGGCTCCGATGAGCTTCATGCCGCGGTTGTCGCTGGCGTTCTTGCCGTAGTTCAGCACCCAGGAGGTGAAGATGGCGGACTTGCCTGCTGCGTCTTTGTATGGGCCTGTGGGGCTTGTGGAGCGGAAGACGCGCATCTCATAGCCGCCATCGGGGGCAAAGCCGCCATAGCTCATGAAGAGGTAGTAGTAGGAGCCGATGTGCTGGATGTATGAGCCTTCGCCACTGACGTAGCAACCTCCTGCGATTTTCGTTCCGAAATAGGCATCGCTGGTGGCAGAGGCGTTGGGTGTCGTGCTGGTGCCAGCGTAAGTGTAGGTGTAGTCGCGGAGACCTGTCTCTTTGTCGAGTTTGAGCATAAAGATGCCGCCTGACCATGAGCCATAGGCGAGCCAAAGTTCACCTTCTTCATCAAAGAAGGCGCAGGGGTCTATGCTGTTGGGATAGAAAGTGCCCCACTGGTTGGTCGCATAGCGGCTGGGGAGTGACTTCTGAGTGCCGAGTACGATTTCGAGGTCGGTGTCCTTATAGTTGACACGCTTGCCAGAACGGGTCTGCCCATCGAAGCCACTAAACACGATGGGGGCTTCGTAGGTGAAAGGACCTGTGGGATTGTCGCTGGTCATCAGGACAACGACTGACGCCCAATAGTCTCCGTTGATGCTGAGATAGTAACACCATTTGTTCATGTGGGGATTATAGACAATATCTGGCGCCCATTGGCAACCTGACACCCACTCGGCTTCGGTCACGGGAGCGCGGTCGCCAACAGTGATGCTCGCGTATGTGGAGGCAAAGGCCGAGGCGTCGAACGAGCCAAGGGTGACCTCTTCTTGCGTGGTGCTACCAGGCAGACAACGCTTGACGGTATGGGTGGGGTTGGAAAGAAAGGTTTTGTATGTATTATATGTTTTGGTCCAGCCATCATCGTAATAGCCTCCTTGATAATAACGAGAAATGGCTGTGTAGGCTTTGAAATCTTTCGTTTTGGCTCCTGCATAATGAGAACCATAGAGGTAGAAGTAGCCTGTCTTCGAGTCCCACACGACAGAGGGATCGTGGATAGAGATGGAGTTGCGAGCACTGGCTGCATAGAGGGAAGTGAGTTGCGCCGTG
This sequence comes from Bacteroidales bacterium, assembly GCA_009177185.1. Classification (GTDB taxonomy): domain Bacteria; phylum Bacteroidota; class Bacteroidia; order Bacteroidales; family Bacteroidaceae; genus Minthosoma. Next base: position 6,150 of record WFMB01000068.1, on the reverse strand, counting down.
GTCAGCTGTGTGGGGGCTGACTGGGCGCGGCTTGCTACGGAAAGACCAAGCAAAGCCGCTAAAGTTAGCAGAAGATTCTTCATAAATAGGTCAATTTCAATTTTGATGGCAAACTTACGCTTTTTCCCCTAAATGACGAAACTTTTGACTGATTTTGTGAACAACTGGGGCTAAAAGTGATGGCGCCACATAAGGGGGAACAAGGGGTGAAGCACCCATACATGACGGGCTAAAGCAACTGCGTCATACGGGGTGAACAAAAGGCAACACATACGATACGAACAAGCGCTTAAAACTGGCATGGGCACGATTGTTAGCATGAGTTCGACGAATTCACGTGATTATTAAGTGAACAAATGGCAACACAGACAAAACGAATAAGAGGGAAGGCATAATACAGGTCGTATCTTCTAAGATAAGAGGGGATTATCCCAAGCTGATGTATTGCCCTATACGAGCAGGCACAAAAAAAAGACCGCACACGGGGAGGTGTGCGGTCTGCAAGATATGTGCGTTGAGAATAAATTACTCTGCAGGTGTCTCTGCTGGAGCCTCGGTTGCTGGTGCTTCCTCTGCTACAGGAGCCTCTGCGGCTTCGGCTGCTCCTTCTGCCTTGGGAGCAGACTTGCGAGAGCGGCGAGTACGAGTCTTCTTGACTTCGGTCTTTGCCATGTTCTCGTCAAAGTCAACAAGCTCAATGAACGCCATCGAAGCATCGTCGGATGGGCGACGACCCAACTTAATAATGCGAGTGTAGCCACCAGGACGATCGGCAACCTTTGTCGCAATAGTGCTGAACAGCTCAGTGATGGCGTACTTGTTCTGGAGATAGCTGAACACAACACGACGTGAGTGTGTGCTATCGTCCTTGGACTTTGTAATCAGTGGCTCAACATACACACGAAGAGCCTTTGCCTTGGGGAGCGTCGTGGTGATTCTCTTGTGCATAATCAAAGAGATTGCCATGTTGGCCAGCATTGCCTTGCGGTGAGAATGCTTACGCCCCAGATGGTTAAATTTCTTATTGTGTCTCATTTTTGATTAGTCTTTGTCTAATTTATACTTAGAAATATCCGTTCCGAACGAAAGGTTCAAGCTCTCCAACAGGTCGTCAAGCTCTGTGAGTGACTTCTTACCAAAGTTGCGGAACTTGAGCAAATCTGTCTTGTTGAATTGTACGAGGTCGCCGAGAGTCTCAACGTCAGCTGCCTTCAAACAGTTGAGGGCACGAACGGAGAGATTCATATCGACAAGCTTGGTCTTAAGCAACTGACGCATACGCAATACTTCCTCATCAAACTCTTCGTTGCCATCGAAGTCGGCGTTCTCAAGCGTAATCTTCTCGTCGGAGAACAGCATGAGATGGTAGATGAGAATCTTGGATGCCTCTTTGAGAGCATCCTTGGGATGAAGAGAACCGTCAGTAGTGATTTCGAGCACCAACTTCTCATAGTCGGTCTTCTGAGCCACACGGTAGTTCTCTACTGCGAACTTGACGTTGCGAATGGGAGTGTAAATCGAGTCAATGGCTATCTCGTTGATTTCCTTGCAGAACTCACGGTTCTCTTCAGCAGGAACATATCCACGGCCCTTGTTGATGCTCAATTCAATCTCTAATGTTGCTTGAGGATCCAAATGACAAATTACCAAATCTGGGTTTAACACTCCAAATCCACTGAGGTACTTGTTGATATCTCCAGCCTTAAACTCGGTTGAATTCTCGATGGAAATTGAGACTCGTTCTGACTCAAAACCATCAGCGACTTGCTTGAATCGAACTTGCTTCAGATTCAAGATAATGTTGGTGACATCTTCCTTGACGCCTGGAATTGTGGAGAATTCATGCTCAACACCTGCAATGCGGACTGTATTGATAGCATAACCCTCAAGCGACGAAAGAAGAATGCGACGGAGAGGATTACCGATAGTAATACCATAACCCGGCTCCAAAGGACGGAATTCAAACTTTCCATACTTATCGTCGGCCTCCAACATTACAACTTTTTCTGGTTTTTGAAATGCTAATATCGCCATTTGTTTAATTATTATTTAGAGTACAACTCGACAATCATCTGCTCCTTGATATTCTCAGGAATATCTGCACGCTCAGGCATGTGGAGGAATTTACCACCCTTCACGCTCTCGTCCCACTCAATCCATGGATACTTGCTGTGGTTGAAACCTGCAAGAGCTGCATCAATCACCTCAAGGCTCTTGGCCTTCTCGCGAACAGCAACCACCTGACCGGGCTGAACAGAATAGGAAGGAATGTTTACCACTTGACCGTCAACAACAATGTGCTTGTGGCTCACCAACTGACGCGCAGCTGCACGAGTGGGGGCAAGTCCCAAACGGAAAACGACATTGTCAAGACGAGACTCCAGAAACTGAAGGAGAATCTCGCCCGTCACGCCAGACTTCTTAGAGGCTTTCTCAAAGAGGTTGCGGAACTGGCGCTCGAGCACACCATAAGTGTACTTTGCCTTCTGCTTCTCAGCAAGCATGAGACCGTACTCAGAAGTCTTCTTGCGACGATTGTTGCCATGCTGACCTGGAGCGTAATTCTTCTTAGACAAAACTTTGTCTGGTCCAAAGATTGCCTCGCCGAAACGACGAGAGATTCTTGATTTTGGTCCAATATATCTAGCCATATATTTCTTTAATGTTTAATGCCATGCAGTTCTCAGCAGCAGCCGCAGAAAGGAAAGATGCGACAAAAACGAACTCGTTAGCAAATGACATAATGTTATGATTAAACTCTTCTTCTCTTTGGAGGACGGCAACCGTTGTGTGGAAGTGGAGTAACGTCAATAATCTCGGTCACTTCAATGCCTGCAGCATGGCAACCACGCACAGCTGCTTCACGACCGTTACCAGGACCTTTAATGTATGCTTTCACCTTGCGAAGACCGAGGTCATAGGCAACCTTTGCACAATCCTGAGCAGCCATCTGAGCTGCATAAGGAGTGTTCTTCTTAGAACCACGGAAGCCCATCTTACCGGCCGCTGACCAAGAGATAACATTACCTTCACTGTTAGCCAAAGTAACAATGATGTTGTTGAAAGAAGAGTGTACATGAAGCTGACCCTCTGCGGTAACCTTTACGTTTCTCTTCTTAGCCGTTGTTGTTTTCTTTGCCATATCTAATGATTATTTAGTAGCCTTTTTCTTGTTTGCAACAGTTTTCTTCTTGCCCTTACGTGTACGAGCGTTGTTTTTAGTGCTCTGACCACGCACAGGAAGACCAAGGCGGTGACGGATGCCACGATAGCAACCAATATCCATCAGACGCTTGATGTTGAGCTGGATTTCAGAACGAAGGTCACCCTCAACCTTGTATTCGGCAGCAATCACCGCACGAATCTTACCAGCCTGCTCATCGTTCCAGTCCTTTACCTTAATGTCTTTATCTACGCCAGCTTTTTCAAGAATTTTGCCAGCACTGCTGCGTCCAATACCAAAGATGTATGTGAGCGCAATTTCACCTCGCTTGTTCTGTGGGAGGTCGACACCTACAATTCTTATTGCCATATCTTATGTTTATTTCAATTTCTTACCTAAGAATTATCCTTGACGCATCTTGTACTTAGGATTCTTCTTGTTAATAACAAATAGACGACCTTTACGTCTTACGATTACGCAATCAGGTGTACGCTTCTTCAATGATGCTCTTGTTTTCATATTGTAGTTTTATTTATATCTGAATACTATTCGACCTTTGGAAAGGTCATAAGGAGACATTTCTACACGAATCTTGTCACCTGGAAGAATCTTGATGTAGTGCATCCTCATCTTGCCAGAAATATGAGCAATTATCTCATGTCCGTTTTCCAATTCGACTCTAAACATTGCATTCGACAATGCTTCAATGATTGTTCCATCTTGTTCGATAGCAGACTGTTTAGCCATATCTTATTATGAAGATTTTGTGCTTAATACTTTTTCTATTTCTTCAAACGACGAGAGGATATCAGCTTGACCTTTACGTACACATACGGTATGTTCGAAATGCGCCGCAGGTTTTTTATCACGGGTGATAATCCCCCAATGGTCCTGCTGCATATAGACCTCTTTTGCCCCCATCGTAATCATGGGTTCGATAGCAATGCACAGACCGTTCTTAAGCAACATACCAGTTCCCCGTCTACCATAATTGGGCACTTGGGGATCTTCGTGCATGTCCTTACCGATACCATGCCCTACAAACTCTCGGACAACGCCATATCCTTGAGCTTCGCAATGAGACTGGACGGCATAGGAGATGTCTCCTAAGCGATGACCAACAACTGCTTGTTCGATTCCCTTGTATAGAGCCTCTTTCGTTGTGGACAACAACGCCTGAACTTCGGGAGAAATAGCGCCTACAACAAAGGTGTAGCAGGAATCTCCACAATACCCATTCAGTCGCGTGCCGCAGTCTATTGAGACGATATCCCCATCTTTCAGTGGGATGTCGTTAGGTATGCCATGAACCACCTGATGATTAACAGAGGTACAAATGCTTGCAGGAAAGGGAGCACCGTTTGGATTAGGATACCCTTTGAACGTTGGGATGGCTCCGTGATCACGAATAAAGGTGTCTGCTATAGCATCCAACTGCTTCGTCGTAATCCCTGGATTTATGTTTTTCGCCAACTCTGCCAACGTCTGCCCAACCAGCAAATTTGCAGCCCTAAGAAGTTCTACCTCTTCGTCTGTCTTTAGATATATCATCTTGCTTCAAGCGATGCTTAATGTTCACCACGAACACGACCCGTATCNAGCAGTCCATCGTAATGACGCATCATCAAGTGAGACTCAATCTGCATGAGTGTATCAAGTACGACACCCACAAGAATCAAAAGCGAGGTGCCGCCAAAAAAGGCAGCGAACTCACGCTGTACGCCAAAGAGACTTGCAAATGCAGGAAGAATCGCGATGATGGCCAAGAACAAGGAGCCAGGAAAAGTGATACGAGACATTATCTTGTCAATATAGTCTGCAGTATCCTTGCCTGGCTTAACACCTGGAATGAAGCCATTGTTGCGCTTCATGTCTTCAGCCATCTGTACAGGGTTGATAGTGATTGCTGTGTACAAATATGTAAACAGAATAATCAGAATAGCAAAGATTAAGTTATATACAAAGCTATTGTTGTCTATCAATTGTGTAACAAGCGGATTCAACTTGTCAGCAGAGAACTGAACTAACGTGATAGGGATGAACATGATAGCCTGCGCAAAGATAATAGGCATCACATTTGCCGCATAGGGCTTAAGAGGAATGTACTGACGAGCACCACCAATCTGACGAGCACCAGCTATCTTCTTGGCATAGTTGACAGGAACCTGACGTACACCTTGTACAAGAAGGATAGCTGCAGCAATTACAGCCAAGAAGAGTACAATCTCCAACAGGAACATCACCAAACCACCCTGCCCAGCAGAGAGTCGTGAGCCAAATTCCTGAATGACAGCAGTTGGGAAACGTGCTATGATACCAATCATAATAATGATAGACACACCATTTCCGATACCTCTATCTGTGATGCGTTCACCTAACCACAATACGAACATACTACCTGCCGCCAAAATAATAGCAGAAGTGAAGAGGAACCAATTCCAATCCAATGATGAATATAGAGCTGTTCCACCAGTTTGCGTCTTGAGGTTAAGCAAATACATGGGGCCCTGAAAAAGAAGAATAGCCACTGTCAAATAACGAGTGTACTGATTCATCTTACGACGCCCACTTTCTCCTTCACGCTGCATCTTCTGGAAATATGGAACAGCAATACCCAACAANTGCATCACAATTGAGGCNGAGATGNAAGGCATGATTCCAAGCGCAAAGATAGAAGCCTTAGAGAAAGCACCACCAGAAAACATATCAAGAAGAGACATCAAACCGCCTTCCGTCTGGTTGTGCAATCCCTGCAATGCCGCTGTATCAATACCAGGAAGCACTACATAGGAGCCCAAACGATAGACAGCAACAAACAACAGCGTGATGAGGATGCGCGAACGCAAATCCTCAATACGCCAAATGTTTGTCAATGTCTTAACAAGCTTGATATTCTGTAGTTTATCAATTGCTTTTCCCATTAGTTTAGAGTTTTACTGCGTTTCCGCCCTTTTCCTTGATTGCTGCTTCTGCGGATGCAGAGAAAG
>WFMB01000089.1 GCA_009177185.1 Bacteroidales bacterium | reverse complement strand
CTGCTNCCTCACCATNNCAGCAGGCAGCGCACCNCTNNGNGCCNTCTTCTNCGGCAGCGAGNANGGAACGACAGGCATTGAGGCTACAGAGGCTACNAGCNCAGAGGACNGCATCCTCTACAACTTGGCTGGTCAGAAGGTTGNNGCTTCCTACAAGGGCATCGTCGTCAAGCAAGGAAAAGCGATGTTGAAAAAATAATTGTTCCACACTACTAAAGNCTACAAGACAATGAAAAAGACNTATTTGAAGCCTGAGACGGAAACCATCCTCATGAATGCGGAGCGCGTCATCTGCGCATCATCAGCGCTGGACGTGCTGGATGAGTTCNATGCTATCACGAATCCTCAGGGACCTGTCATGGAAAGCCCACTCCGCAATCCGTTCGACTTGGACATCGACCTCTTCTAAGCCTTGCCGAACGGCTATGTACAGGATATAGAAGAAAGGACATTACAAAACGTCAAAGGACACCCACAAGTGCGCTTGTGGGTGTCCTTTTTGTGTGAATACGCATTCACAACCAACAGGTTCTGCAATTTTCTGCTTGTTTTCTTGTCCACAAGCAGAAAAAGCCATACCTTTGGTACGAAAACCAAACCACATGACGAAATACCTGACCATCAGCGTGATGGGAGAAACCTGTATGGCTAACCCCGAAGGGTGTGCTGTTGTGCGCAACAACAGCGCTATGACCGTACCATGTGGGGGGGGGGTAAATTAGCCCCTCGTTATCAGACAACCAGCATTAAGCAGACGCAGTTATCCCAGAAAGGAGCATCACGCCCCTTTCTGGGATAACTGCGTTTCCATGAATCCGTACATATAACTAACACTATTATTAACTAAACAACTTTACATTTATGAGAAAAAAACTACAAAGAATGATGGTAGCTGTAGCCGCCATGATGTTTTGTCTTGGCGCAAACGCCATTGACGAAGGCAGCAAGAAGGCTATAACTGCGACACTTGTTCACACTGCCGGCTCTTCTTGGGGCAGCAACTCTAACAAAAACACTATGTTGATTNAGAAGCAGAATACTACAANAATGAAGCAACTACAGGCTGGGCAGGTGTTGCTTTCGCAGANTTCAACACAGGCATTCCCACANGCGCAACTATCACCAAGGCGACACTCACTTGGACAACCANCACTGGTGGCANAGCAAATAAAAGCCGTGACAACAAAGTTTACTACCTCCATGCAGGAGTAACTGTCGATTATNAAACTATCGCAGCAGAAGCAGCAGANGACGTTAACGATACTGAACGTCTCTACTCTAACGCAAAAACTTTTATCACCAACCACATAGGCACGAATACTTTCGAAGGGGAGATTGACGTAACTGAAGCAGTGAAAGCGATTGCCGAGGCTGGTCAAGACTACATCATTTTCCAATGGACAGGCAATGCAGCTGGCGCAACACTCGCAGGCAAGGCTTCTGCCAATGCTCCCAAACTCGTCATCGAGTATCTCCCTGGTGCTCCCCAAATTACCAACGCAAGTTTCGAGGCAAATGGAGAAAAAACTGCATCTAATGGACCATTGACCATCACAGGCTGGACAGAGACGATTGATAACAGTTTTAACAACACGGAGATTCTTGCCACAACCTCTAAAAGTTCATCCCAGTTCGGCACATCCGCCCCAAGCAATGGCGAGTACTCTTTGTTCACTCGTCACGGATGGAACAATGGTGGCACCACTATCACCTTCACTTCTGACGCTTTAACAGAGATTCCTGCTGGCGACTACATGCTTTCTGTTGACTATAAGCAGCACTACAGCTATGACGAAGACAGCCAAAAGAATGACAACACAAAAGTGAACATTGCCCTCGTTAAGGACGATAAAACATTGGGGGCTGCGACTTCTCCCGCTGCAGAAGGCGTGAAAGGCTCTTCCAATACTACCTACTTCAACGATGCAGAATGGAGCAAGCTCACTGCAACCTTCACGCTCGCAGAAGCAGTTTCGGCTGGTGCACAGGTGGTTATCACACTCGATGCACGCGGTGCGCGTCGTTCAGACTTCTTCCTCGACAACGTACAGTTCGTAAAGGTGCCTGGTGTAGACATTGCACTTATAGACCTGAAAAAAGCTATTGAAGAGGCAGAAGCCATTGTTCCAACTTATCCTATTGGCAACGACCTTTTCCAATATCCCGAGACGACAATCACACCGTTGACAGAGGCTATCGCTGCGGCTCAAGCCACTTACGAGGCAGCAGAATCGAAAGAAGCAGTAGAAGCCGCAACCGAGGCACTCAACTCATTCGTGGCTGACTTCGCTCCTCAGGCTATCACCCCAGACCCACAGAAGAAGTACGCTTTCAGGCTGAAAGATAGTGGGACTCTCTACATGAACCTCACTGATGGCATCAAAATCAAGGAAGAGGCAACTCTTCTGTCATTCGTTGCCGCAGAAGCAGGTCAGTATTATCTCGCTGCAGAAGGAGAACTCTATGTAGGTCTCGAGGGTACTAACAACTGGACAATGTCCACTGCTGCCAATAAGCGCATCGCATGTAGTTTCACTGCTCTTGGCAACGGTGAGTACCACATCCACAATGCCAAGGGTCTCGTGGGTCCAGATAATATCACAAACGGTGCTATTTGCTACGCAAACAAGGTAACAGGAAACCATGTGGTTTGGATTATTGAAGAGGTTTCTGTTGCCACCATGAGCGTCAAAGCCGACAAGTGGGGCACGTTCGTCGCACCGTTCGATGTGACCATCCCCGAGGGCGTCAAGGCATACACTGTAACTGGCGTGGAGAACAGCCAAATCGTGAAGACGGAAGTGGAGGAGACCATCCCTGCCAACACGCCCGTCGTGCTGCTGAACGAGACAGAAGAGGACATCGAAGAGACACTCACTGGAGCTGGGCTGCCTGAGAACGCCACCGTTGAGGGAGCATTGCTCACAGGCATCTATCAGGCAGGTGCTGACATTCCAGCAGGAAGCTATGTGCTGCAGACCCAGGACGGTAAACAAGCATTCTACTACGTGAAGGAAACATTCGCTGGTCAGGGCGTGGCAAACCGCTGCTACCTCACCATGCCAGCAGGCAGCGCACCTCTGCGCGCCATCTTCTTCGGCAGCGAGGAGGGAACGACAGGCATTGAGGCTACAGAGGCTACCAGCGCAGAGGACGGCNTCCTCTACAACTTGGCAGGTCAGAANGTTGACGCTTCCTACAAGGGCATCGTCGTCAAGCAAGGAAAGGCGATGCTGAAAAAATAATTGTTCCACNCNACTAAAGANTACAAGACAATGAAAAAGACATATTTGAAGCCTGAGACGGAAACCATCATCATGAATGCGGAGCGCGTCATCTGCGCATCATCAGCGCTGGACGTGCTGGATGAGTTCGACGCCATCACGAATCCTCAGGGACCTGTCATGGAAAGCCCGCTGCGCAATCCGTTCGACTTGGACATCGACCTCTTCTAAGCCTTGCCGAACGGCTATGTACAGGATATAGAAGAAAGGACATTACAAAACGTCAAAGGATACCCACAAGTGCGCTTGTGGGTGTCCTTTTTGTGTGAATACGCATTCACAACCAACAGGTTCTGCAATTTTCTGCTTGTTTTCTTGTCCACAAGCAGAAAAAGCCATACCTTTGGTACGAAAACCAAACCACATGACGAAATACCTGACCATCAGCGTGATGGGAGAAACCTGTATGGCTAACCCCGAAGGGTGTGCTGTTGTGCGCAACAACAGCACTATGAACGTACCATGTGGGGGGGGGTAAATTAGCCCCTCGTAACAAAACAACCAGCATTAAGCAGACGCAGTTATCCCAGAAAGGAGCATCACGCCCCTTTCTGGGATAACTGCGTTTCCATGAATCCGTACATATAACTAACACTATTATTAACTAAACAACTTTACATTTATGAAAAAGAAACTACAATTTCTTTTCTCAATGGTCGTACTGTTGTGTGCATCTGTTGCTGTTCATGCACAGGTTGACATAACAGATTCCTATTTGAAGAATGCCAATCTGAAAACAGTGGACAATGGATGGAATTACTATTCAGATGCTTTCAAGTACACAGATTGGAAAACAGATGGCGATGTCGCTGTGGTTGAGTTCTACTCACAATGGAATTCAGGGGAACCTGTATCCATAACACAGAAGGACTTTAAGTTCTCACAGACAATCACTCTGCCCGCAGGTGATTACCGCATCGCCGTAAATGCTTTCTACCGTAATGGTAATGGTGACGGAACAAATGAGGACAAGGCATGGATTTTTGCTGGCGAGACGAAACAAAACGTAGTTGCGCTGTCAAGTGCTGGCGTAGCAAACTACACTGGTAAAAGTGACCTCNACAAAGNTGCAAACGCTTTCTCATTGGNCGACTTCTCCAATGCTTTCGACTTCACGTTGAATGAAGAGACTACTCTTGACGTAGGTTTTCAGGGCTTTTTCAACCTGTCTCTTTCTTGGTGTATTCTCGGTCCTGTGAAACTCTATAAGTACAGCCTTGACGCATATATAACTGACTACAATAAAACTGTAGAGACAGCACAGGCTCTCTATAACGAGCCAATGGATGCAACAGTACTTCAATCAATGAAGGACGCTGTTGTAGATATATCAAGCTACACAAAGTCCGCTGACATCCAAGCCGCCATCCACACTTTGAACGAAGCTATTGCCGAAGCAAACAATTCAATTGCCGAATATGCAAAAGTAAAGGCGGCGATTGATGAAAACGCCACCAAGGTTGCTGAACTTGGCGAAACAGGAAAGACTATTTATAACGCGTTAACCAACGATTTCAGCACAGCTTACGCCGAAGGGACACTTGCAAGTGAGGACATCAGCAATCTTTCTACCACTTTTTCCGCTGCATATACAGCTGCCAAGGCTTTTGACGAAGAAGTAGCTGTTGCCAAGACACTGGGCGTTGACGTATCAGCATACGAGATAAAAGAGTTTGCGGATGCTGATGAAGTTATTGCCGCTGTCGAAAATCTCAAAACGGTTGAATACGCACAAGTGAATGCCGACTACACACAAAATGCCGCAGCTCTCATTCCTGATTTCGCAGAGTGGGAAGGTGGCATGGTATCTAACAAGGGTCAGCACTGGGACGGCACTNCCACATCTACTTACTANGAGCAGACTNGTGCTCAGTGGNGTCAATCCANCTGGNNNAACAACAAGAAAACGACTGTGAACCTGCCTAAGGGTAAGTATGTGCTGTATGCAGCAGGTCGTGTATCGGAGGGTACGGCTTGTACTGCATACATCAAGGTGAACGACGAAATGCGCATTTACTCTTCCAAGGGTGATACAGGCTATGGTGTCGCAACCGATGGCACTGGCACATTCGACACAAACGCAACCTATGCAAATGATGGCAAAGGTCGTGGCTTTGAGTACCGCTACATTGCATTTGAAGTGACTGCCGACAAAGGCGAAGACATCACATTGGAGATTGGCGGTTCAGCTACAGATAAAAAGCAGTGGATGAGTTTCACAGCCCCTGTACTCTTGACAACTGCTGACAATGGAGCAATTGCCAAGAAGATGCTGACAGCCGACCTTGCCACAGCTCAGGCTATTGTTGAAAACAAGGCAGGTGTGGGCGAAGACTTATTCATGATTCCAACTGAAGCATTTGAAACATTCGAAGCAGCAGTGAACGATGCCAAAGCTGTCAACGACAAGGCTGGGGCTACTACAACTGAGGTACAAACCGCTATTGAGGCTCTCACAGCGGCTATTGAGACATACAACAACACTCCTGTAAACGCACCTGACCCAACAAAGCAGTACGCTTTCAGGCTGAAAGACAGCAAGACTCTCTACATGAACCTCACTGATGGCATCAAAATCAAAGAAGAGGCAACTCCTCTGTCATTCGTTGCAGCAGAAGCAGGCAAATACTATCTTGCAGCAGAGGGCGGACTTTATGTAGGTCTCAAATCAGGCAGCACCTGGAGCATGACCACTGAGGCCGATAGGCACATAGCGTGCGACTTCACCGCTCTTGGCAATGGTGAGTATCACATCCACAATACCAATGGTCTCGTGGGTACAGATAATACCGAAAATGGTTCTTCTTGCTTCGCAAACAAGGGAACAGGAAACCATGTGGTTTGGATTATCGAAGAGGTTTCCGTTGCCACCATGAGCGTCAATGCCGGCAAATGGGGCACGTTCGTCGCTCCGTTCGACGTTGCCATCCCCGAGGGCATCAAGGCATACACCGTGACTGGCGTGGAGAACAGCCAAATCGTGAAGACGGAAGTGGAGGACACCATCCCTGCCAACACGCCCGTCGTGCTGCTGAACGAGACAGAAGAGGACATCGAGAAGACACTCACTGGAGTCGGGCTGCCTGAAAGCGAAACTGTCACAGAAGGACAGCTCACAGGCATCTATCAGACAGGCATTGACATCCCAGCAGGAAGCTATGTGCTGCAGACCCAAAGCGAGCATGGACAGGCATTCTACCATGTGAAGGACGCAATCGCAGGTCAAGGCGTGGCAAACCGCTGCTACCTCACCATGCCAGCAAGCAGCGCACCTCTGCGTGCCATCTTCTTCGGCAGCGAGGAGGGAACGACAGGCATTGAGGCTACAGAGGCTACCAGCGCAGAGGACGGCGTCCTCTACAACTTGGCAGGTCAGAAAGTTGACGCTTCCTACAAGGGCATCGTCGTCAAGCAAGGAAAGGCGATGCTGAAAAAATAATTGTTCCACCCCACTAAAGATTACAAGACAATGAAAAAGACATATTTGAAGCCTGAGACGGAAACCATCATCATGAATACGGAGCGCGTCATCTGCGCATCATCTGCGCTGGACGTGCTGGACGAGTTCGACGCCATCACGAATCCTCAGGGACCTGTCATGGAAAGCCCGCTGCGCAATCCGTTTGACTTTGACTTGGATATCGACCTCTTGAAGTGATTCATACACTAATTCTATAGGAGCGAGACGAGGCATATGCCTCGTCTCGCTTTGTTTTTGTGGCGGTCACACTTGCACGGGGCAGTTCCTGTCGGGGGGCATCAGGGAGGCGTAAGCCCTAAGAAGGGAAGTATTTACGTTTTATTAACAAGGGATTGTTTACCGCTACTTGGTTTTTTCGTACCTTTGCGAGCATCATATTATAAACAACCAAGACTATGATTAAGAACTTTTTCAAAGCATCGGTGGCATTGATTGCCCTTGTGAGTGTGACGGCAACAGGATGTTCGTCTGTAAACACACAGAAAAGCGATGAAAGTAAAGTACAACAAGAGAACACTACCCAGTCGTTGCAGGGAGCGTGGCTCATCACCAAGGCAAACGATGTGGAAACCGCAAAGTATGAAGACGAGGCAAGTGTGACATTCACTGCGGACGGCAAGGCGAACGGTCGTGCGGTGGTCAATGGCTTCTTTGGTGATTATGCGCTTGACGGCACAAGCATCCAATTCGACCACATTGGTGCAACCAAGATGATGGGTCCCGAGGAAGAGATGCAGGCGGAGAGTGCCATCCTTCAGGCGATTAACGATGCCAAGTCGGTGTCTGTCGATGGCGACAAAGCCACGGTATATGACAACAAAGGCAAGGTGGTGATGACGCTGAAGCGGAAGTAACGCTCCCAGCCCTTTTTATTATTGGAGCAAATTATTGCGCATTATCGGCAATTATTGTTTGA
>WFMB01000104.1 GCA_009177185.1 Bacteroidales bacterium | reverse complement strand
ACTTCTTCACTACACTTTTGGTGTTTGTAGGTCATCGCATCTTGAAAGGGAAAGACCGCTATCTCGTTACGGTGCTGGTCGCCCTCACCTATCCCTTCCTCGGCTGGTACACCCTCTTGACACTCGCTTATCTCGCTGTGTTAGCTTATGTGGAAAGCCCTGCTGACCGACCTAAAGGCAGGAGAGTTTTGGCAATCTTACTTCCATTGGCATTGGCATGCCTCACCCCGTGGTTGTTCCACCACCTCTATACAGAATTGAATTTGGAAGAAGCATGGACAGTTGGTCTTTATAATTTCCAAAGCGACCAAACAATCAGTGCCACACGCCTCATTCCATTCTATGTGATGGCTGCCGCTCCACTCTTCTTCCCCCTGCTGCCCAAACGGACGGAACTGAAAGGTGTGATGGAACAGCTGGCATATGGAGTGACAGTTCTGCTGATGGTCGGTGCATATTTTGGGACAGAAAAGCGAGACTTCCAGAATTACAACTACCACGCTGAAATGCGTATGTATCAAGCGGCAGATAATCAGGAGTGGGACAAAGTGCTCGACGAGATGGGCAACATCCCAGGCGATGCGTCACGCCAAATGGTACTAATGAAAAACATTGCGCTGTTATATACAGGTCAGATGGGAACGAAGATGTTCAAATACAACAATATGGGCGCACGACCTCAGAACGACTTCGACACGCTGAAGGTCCACATGGTGCAGACAGCAGCTCCCCTAATTTACTACTATCACGGCAAGACAAACTTTGCATCACGCTGGTGTATTGAGAACAGCGTGGAATTTGGCTATAACTTTGCCAATCTGAAGATATTGGCTCGCTGTGCTTTGGTGGGAGGCGAGATGGAACTGGCGAAGAAATACCTTGACATACTTTCCACCAGCCTTTTCTACCACGACTGGTCGATGCGTCTGATGCCTATTACGAAAGACCCTAAACTCATCAAGAACTATCATGAGTTCGACACAGTGCGTGAATTGCGCGACCACATGGGCAGTGTCCTCGATGGTGACAACGGTTTGTGCGAGATGTACTTGCTTAACTATTTCAGCAACACCATGCGCAAGGACAGCAAACTGCTACAAGAGCTGACCCTCAACTATGCGANGNTACAGNAAGACATTCAGCTGTNCTGGCCANGCTNNNTCGTCTATGCACAGTTGNATGCCAATGAGNATATGCCTGTGCATTACCAAGAAGCGGCTTATCTGTATGGACAACTGGAACCTCAGTCAATGAACACCTCTCGGATGCCATTTGACGAGAAGGTAGTGGAACGCTATCAAGGTTTCCAACAACTGTCGCAATCACTCTTGCAGACGGGTATGAAAGCAGAAGAGGTGGGCGAAGCGATGAAAAGCAGCTATGGAGACACCTTCTATTGGTTCTATTTCTTTTCGCGCAATGTACACTCTTACTAAATGGTTGAAAGTAAACGGATAAACAGATATATGAAACTCATAAATATACTCTCAGCAGCAATGGTGGTTCTGCTGATGGCTTGTGACCACCCAGCTGTGCCTGAAAATGCACAACAGGAAAATCGACTGCCAAAGATTAACCCTGACTATACCGAAGTGACCATCCCCTGCAACATCTGTCCGCTGAACTTTGCCGTACAAGAGGACGTGAGCGAGGTGGTGGCAAAATTCAGCTATCCTGAGGGTGAACTCACATATGGAGAGCATCAACAGGTGTTGATTGACGAGATGGAGTGGAAAAACATCTTGAAAGCCTCAAAAGGAGGAAGCATCCAAGTGGAAGTGTATGGCAAGACCGCCAACGGATGGAAGGTGTTCAAACCTTTCAACATCTATGTGGCGGAGGATTCGATTGACCAATACTTATCATATCGTGTCATTCAGCCTTCGTATGTGGCATACGAGCAACTGAGCATCAACCAGCGCGACCTTACCAGTTTTAACGAGACAGAAATCTACAACAACATGGCGGTCAGCACGGAAGGGAACGGACAGTGCATCAATTGCCACTCTTACCAGAACTTCAAAACGGACAACATGCTTTTCCACATGCGTCAAGGCTATGGAGGCACCATGATGGTGGTAGATGGTCACTTGAGAAAAGTAGATTTGAAGACAGACAGCACCATCAGCGCAGGTGTCTATCCTGCATGGCATCCCACTAAGAGCCTCATCGCTTTCTCCACTAACAAGNNGNGGCAGTNGTNCCACANGAAANANCTAAACANANTTNAGGTACAGGACACTTACAGCGACCTTATCCNTTACGACGTGGAAAAAAATGAAGTGAGAAACATCTCCAACAAGCCAAATGAATTGGAGGTGTTCCCCACATGGAGCCCTGATGGCAAGAAGCTCTACTTCTGCTCGGCACATTTTGAATACCACCAGACAGACAGCATGCCACCAGAGACGGAAATGATTCAACGCTATAAGGAAGTGAAGTATGACCTTTGGCAAGCTGACTTCAATCCGAACACCAAGCAATTCAGTAACTTCGAGAAAATCTACGACGCAGCCGATTCGCTGAATCAAAGCGTGACCCTGCCCCGTGTCAGCCCTGACGGACGATACCTCCTCTTTGCACAAGCAGAGTTCGGTTGCTTCCATGTGTGGCACAACGATGCCGACATCTATATGATGGACTTAAAAACAAAGAAGGTACAGAAACTGGACGCAGTGAACAGTTCACGTTCAGAGAGTTATCCTACATGGTCGAGCAACGGGCGTTGGATTATGGTCGCTTCTCGTCGCGACGATGGCAACTACACACGCCCTTACATTGCCTACTTCGACAGACAAGGCAAGGCACACAAAGCCTTTGAAGTGCCACAGAAAGAACCCGACTTCTACACATTCTTCCTCCGTTCGTTCAACCGACCCGAATTTATGAAAGAGCCTGTGAAAATCAGCGCACAAGAGTTTGCCCGCAAGGCGAAGGAAGATGCGGTGAAGGCAACATTCGTGAAATAAACACAAACTGATTAGCTATCTATTCAAAGAAACAATGAAAAGCCTACTTTTGCTTGCTCTGCTGGCATCGTCCACGCTGAGCACTTATGCACAAGGCACTGTGCAAGATTACAAGAACGCCAATGCCGTTCGTGGCAAGTACTCCAACAAGATGACCAATGGCAACATCCACGTGCAATCTCCTTGGCACGTCAATCCTGCGGTCTTCCGTTATTCCACCTTCAACGGTGACAGCACCGTGTGGTACGAGGTGGATGTAAAGACAGGTGAGAAGAAGCTGACAGCCAACCCCGAACCCCGTCAGCAAAACGGACGGAGAGGCGGTGACGGTCATCACTGGATGGAGGTGCGCGATGAGAAGGACGGACGAGCCGAAAGCCCTGTAAACAAAGGCACGTTCATCATCCACAAAGACAACAACCTCTATGTGCAGACAGGTGACGACCCGACGAATGCTGTGCCTATCACGACCGACGGTGTCGATACCTGCTACTATTCTTCATGGGGGCACTGGTCGAAGGATGGAAAGTACTATGCCACTGTGCTCATCAAACCAGCTCCCAAGCACTATGTGACCTACACCCTATCCTCCCCCACCGACCAAGTGCAACCCAAATACTCACAGCAAGAATATGCCAAACCTGGCGACTCGCTCAACTACCGCATTCCCGTGGTGGTAGATGTGGAACAGCAGAGAACCATCTACCCGAAGAGCACCGCCCTATTCGCTTCACAATACCAAGTGACCTCCCCCGACTGGGATGAGAACGGCAAGACCCTTACCTTTGAGTTCAACGAACGTGGTCACAAGACCTACCGAGTGCTGGAAATGGACCTCGAAGGCAATGTGCGCACCCTCATCGAAGAGAAGAACAACAAGTATGTGGCTTATTCACGTAACTTCCGTCAAGACCTTGATAGCGAGCACATTCTCTGGAAGAGCGACCGCGATGGTCATGCTCACCTCTATCTCTACGACCGCAAGAAAGGGAAATTTACGCAAGTGACCAAAGGCGACTATTGGGTACGAGGCGTACAACATGCCGAGATTGACGAGAAAGGAAAGGGTTACATCATCTTCTCCGCCAATGGCATGAACTACAAGAACATGGGCGTNGTAAAATCNAGCTTTGATGGTCNGATTCCCGAAGAAGATCCCTACCACNTCCANTNCNACCGCATCGACCTCAACGGCAAGAACCTTGTCAACCTCACTCCAGAGCGCGGCACTCACAGCATCACTCTCAATGCCGACCACACCGCTTTCATCGACACATACTCGTCAATTGACCAAGCACCCGTCACTGTGCTGCGTTCAGCCATTGACGGCAAGCTTATCTCCACCCTCGAAACCGCTGACATCAGCAAGTTGGCAGCAACGGGATGGAAAGCTCCCGAGGTGTTCGTAGCTCCCGGACGTGATGGAAAAACCGACATGTGGGGACTCATCCAGCGTCCCTCCAACTTCGACCCCACGAAGAAATACCCAGTCATCGAATACATCTATTCAGGTCCTGGCGACCAATACGTTCCCAAGAAGTTCACCCCGTGGCTCTACTATCTGCAAGACGTAGCCGAACTCGGCTTCATCGTTGTGCAGCTTGACGCAATGACCACTTCTTTCCGCAACCTCGACTTCGAGCAGGTTTGCTACAAAAACCTCAAAGACGCTGGTTTCCCTGACCGCATCGCATGGATTAAGGCAGCAGCCGAAAAATACCCCTACATGGACATCGACCGCATGGGCATCTATGGCTGTTCAGCAGGCGGTCAGGAAGCACTCGGTGCGCTCCTCTTCCACCCCGAGTTCTACAAAGCCGCATACGCAGCCTGCGGATGCCACGACAACCGCATGGACAAGATATGGTGGAACGAGCAGTGGATGGGTTACCCCGTCGATAGCAGCTACATCGAATGCTCCAACGTGGAGAATGCCAAGAACCTGCAAGGCAAACTCATGCTTGTCGTTGGCGAAATGGACGACAATGTCGACCCTTCCTCTTCCTACCAAGTGGTCAATGCCCTCATCAAAGCCAACAAAGACTTCGAGTTCATCCTCATCCCTGGAGCACACCACACCATGGGCGAGTCGTTTGGCGAACACAAGCGTGCCGACTTCTTCGTCAAGAACCTGTTAGGCGTGGATCCTCCAAGTTGGAACGANNTGAAATAAAAA
>WFMB01000099.1 GCA_009177185.1 Bacteroidales bacterium | reverse complement strand
CCCCATCGGCGTGATTGCTTTATATCTAGGGCACGATAAGGACGGCACGGTGTATGTGGCGAGCGAGATGAAGGCACTGGAAGGGCAGTGTGATGAATACGAACCATTCCCTCCTGGACACTATCTGACGAGCTACATGGAAGGAGCGACTGGGGCAGGAGAGGCGAATGGCTGTCCTGCTGCCATGCTGTCTTTCAACTTCAAGCGATGGTATGAGCGCGACTGGATGCAGTATGACGGCATGAAGTGGGCGACCAGCGACCATGACGAGGCGGTGCAGATGGTGAAGGACGGGCTGATGGCTGCGGTGAAGCGGCAGTTGATGAGCGACGTGCCATACGGCGTACTGCTCTCGGGCGGCTTGGACAGCTCGGTGGTTTCGGCAATCGCTAAATTGTATGCCGCCAAGCGTGTTGAAACGGGCGACAAGAACGATGCGTGGTGGCCGCGGCTGCACTCGTTTGCTGTGGGTTTAAAGGGCGCGCCCGACTTGGCGAAGGCGCGTGAGGTGGCGGAGCATATTGGCACCGTGCATCATGAGGTGAACTACACGATTCAAGAGGGCTTGGATGCCATTCGTGACGTGATTTATTACATTGAAACATACGATGTGACCACTATTCGTGCTTCCACGCCGATGTATCTGCTGGCGCGTGTCATTCGCTCAATGGGCATCAAGATGGTGCTCAGCGGTGAGGGTGCTGATGAAATCTTTGGTGGTTATCTCTACTTCCATAAGGCTCCCGATGCGAAGGCATTCCACGAGGAGACGGTCAGGAAGTTGGGCAAGCTGCACTTCTACGACTGCCTGAGAGCGAACAAGTCGCTGATGGCATGGGGCATTGAAGGGCGTGTGCCGTTCCTTGACAAGGAGTTTCTGGATGTGGCGATGCGCATTGACCCGGCGTTGAAGATGTGCCCGGGAAAGGCCATCGAGAAGGGTGTGGTACGAGAGGGCTTTGCCGACATGCTGCCTGAGAGCGTGGCATGGCGGCAGAAAGAGCAGTTCAGCGACGGTGTCGGTTACTCGTGGATTGACACGCTCAAGGCCATAACGGCTNCTGCNGTGNNGGACGAGCAGATNGCGNATGCCGCCNAGCGATTCCCTGTGAACCCACCGCTCAATAAGNAAGAATACTACTACCGCAGCATCTTCGAGGAGCATTTTCCCAGCGACTCGGCAGCGCGAAGCGTGAATCAGGAAGCCAGCGTGGCGTGTTCCACGGCCATTGCGCTGGAATGGGACGCTGCATTCAAGAATATGAACGACCCAAGCGGCAGGGCAGTGAAAGGTGTGCATGAACAGGCTTATTGACCTGCCCGTGTGTTGAGTGGTATGCAAATAGAAACAACTGGAATATGAGGAGAGAAGCGAAACTGATTCTTGATGATGGAACGGTGTTCTGCGGATGGTCGTTCGGAGCCGAGCAGAACGCGACGGGTGAGGTGGTGTTTAACACGGCCATGACANGCTACCCTGAGAGCCNCACCGNNCCNAGCTATGCGGGGCAGATTTTGGTGACGANCTATCCGTTGATTGGCAACTATGGTGTGCCAACGGTGGCACTGGAAGACAACGGCTTGCCAGTGCTGATGGAGAGCGAGCGCATACACGCCACGGCATTGGTCGTGGCTGATTATAGCGAGCAATACTCGCACTGGAANGCCAAGGAGTCGCTGGCGACATGGCTGAAACGTGAGGGNGTGCCNGGCATTACGGGCATCGACACACGCAGGCTCACCATGCTGTTGAGGGAGCATGGCGTGATGAAAGGACGAATCGAGTTGGAAGGTGTGGAACAGCCTGCGACCTCAGACAATCATGACTATGGTTCGGTGAACTGGGTGGAAAAGGTGAGTTGCAAGGATGTCGTTGTCTATCAGCCTATCGGCGAGAAGAAACACCGTGTGGTGCTGGTCGATTGCGGTGTGAAAGCAAACATCATCCGCTGTCTCATCAGGCGCGGCATCGAGGTGGTGCGTGTGCCTTGGGACTATGACTTTAATCAGCTTGACTTCGACGGCTTGTTCTTGGCAAACGGTCCCGGCGATCCGGAGCGTTGCGAGAAGACGGTGGGGCACATCAGGGCATTTTTGAACAGCCCCGCAGTGCGTCCCTGTATGGGCATCTGCCTTGGCAACCAGCTGTTGGCAAAAGCTGCCGGTGCCACAACGTATAAGTTGAAATATGGTCACCGCTCGCACAACCAGCCCGTGCAGCAGGTGGGCACTACACGCTGCTTCATCACTTCGCAGAACCATGGCTATGCCGTCGATGACACCACGCTGCCCGAGGATTGGGAGGCATTGTTTGTGAACATGAACGACGGCTCGAACGAAGGCATTCGCCACAAGACGAAGCCCTGGATGTCGGCTCAGTTCCACCCCGAGGCATGTTCGGGTCCTGTGGATACGGAATTCCTGTTTGATGATTTTGTGAAGATGCTCTCTCAGGCTTCCTGTGAGGCAGGAGCCCCCGTTGCGCTTGAGAGCAGCGTGCAGCCAACCCCTGCCGTGGTGGATGGAAAGTCCGCAGAGAGAGGCAAGTCCTCCGTCTCCAAAGTCCTGCTGTTAGGCTCGGGCGCGCTCAAGATAGGGCAGGCAGGCGAGTTTGACTACAGCGGCGCACAGGCATTGAAAGCACTGAAAGAGGAGGGCGTGAAGAGCGTGCTCATCAATCCAAATATCGCGACGGTGCAGACCTCCAAGGATGTGGCGGACACGGTCTATTTCCAGCCCGTGAAGCCCGACTTTGTGGAGCGTGTCATCGAGAAAGAGCGTCCCGACGGCATCCTGCTGTCGTTTGGCGGACAGACAGCACTCAACTGTGGTGTGGAACTCTATCGGCGCGGTGTTTTGGAGAAATACGGTGTCAAAGTGCTGGGCACGCCTGTGCAGGCCATCATCGACACCGAAGACCGCGACCTCTTCGTCAAGAAGCTGGACGAAATAGACGTGAAGACCATCAAGAGCCACGCATGCAGCACCATCGACGAGGTGCGCCAAGCCGCGGCTCGACTGGGCTATCCCGTCATTCTCCGTGCCGCCTACGCTTTGGGCGGCTTAGGCTCAGGGTTCTGCGACAACGACGAAGAGCTGGAGGCACAGGCCGAAGAAGCCTTCTCGTTCTCGCCGCAAGTGTTGGTGGAGAAGTCGCTGAAAGGCTGGAAAGAGATAGAGTACGAAGTGGTGCGCGACCGTTACGACAACTGCATCACGGTGTGCAACATGGAGAACTTCGACCCGCTGGGCATCCACACGGGCGAGAGCATCGTGGTGGCACCCAGTCAGACACTGAGCAACGCTGAATATCACAAGCTGAGGGCATTGGCAATCAAGATTATCCGCCACATCGGCATCGTCGGCGAATGCAATGTGCAGTATGCCCTCGACCCGCAGAGCGAAGACTACCGCGTCATAGAGGTGAACGCCCGTCTGAGCCGCTCCTCGGCACTCGCCTCCAAGGCCACGGGCTATCCGCTTGCCTTCGTGGCAGCCAAGCTCAGCCTTGGCTATGGACTCTTCGAGTTGAAGAACTCCGTCACCAAGACCACCTCGGCTTTCTTCGAGCCAGCCCTCGACTATGTGGTGTGCAAGCTCCCCCGTTGGGACCTCACCAAGTTCCATGGCGTGAACCACCAGCTTGGTTCGTCGATGAAGAGCGTGGGCGAGGTGATGGCGATTGGGCGCACCTTCGAGGAGTCGTTACAAAAAGGTCTGCGCATGATAGGGCAGGGCATGCACGGATTTGTGGGCAACAAGGAGAGCGGCACGGAGCGCAGCGTATATACCGATGTGCCTGTCGAGATTGGCAACGAGCGTGTCGGCTGCAAGGTGCTGCGGGCTGATGACATCAACGACGCCCTGCAGCATGCTACAGACACACGCATCTTTGTCATTGCAAAGGCGATGCAGCTGGGCTACACCATCGACCAGATTCACGGGCTGACCAAGATAGACCGCTGGTTCTTGCAGAAGTTGAAGCACGTGATGGACATGGATGCGCGGTTGCACGAGTTTAGGCAGCTGGCAGCCATGATGGAGCTGATGGAGTCCTCGGAGTTCATGGAAGAGTTGGAAGCCTCGGGGTTTGTCGAGGTGCTGCATGACGCGAAGGAATACGGATTCTCCGACTTTCAGATAGCCCGTGCCATAGGGCTGGAGTCGTTCATGACGATGGAAGAAGCAGGCCTTGTCGTGCGTAAATGGCGCAAGGAACTGGGCATTGTGCCTGTGGTCAACCAAATCGACACGCTGGCGGCAGAGTATCCGGCTCAGACCAATTATCTCTACATGGCATACCTGTAAAAATACCCCTCAAAATCGGAGTCCCCGACTCCGACCGACCGATGTCCCCGACTTCGACCAATCGGAGTCGGGGACATCGATTTTGGGGCTGTGGAAGCGCATCATCCGTGGGGGCGTTTTACGGCTCATGTTCGCCCTTCCTGCCTGAGAAGAAAAGAGGCTCGTCTCGCCTCAAACGGAGGTCGGATGTGCCTATTTTCATGCCTCCCCTGTAAAATACTAATACAAAGATGTGACAGAATCAAGATTTTCTTCCTAACTTTGCAAACCGAAAGTTCCCCTTCTCCACGGAAGAAACAGGGAGGAGTAAAGAATTTGTTAGATATATTCATTTTGTTTAATCATATAAAAATTAAAGCTTATGAGAAAAACTATTACCAAACTGAGTTGTGCCATCGTGGCATTGTTGTTCTCGTCGTCTGTGTGCGCACAGATTACGAAACCTTCTGACTTGTACGGAAAGTATGAGTTCACGGCAGACATCGAACTGACGGAAGACGGCAAAGAGTATGCCGACTTGTTCAAAGCCCAGTGCGAAGTGATAATTGAAGGGGACGAGTATCGCGATGTGAGCATTGCTGGTTTGGCTGGTGCTACAGACGTTCAGACCGCTAACTTGAAAAATGGCAATCTCGAGTTAATGGACTACAACGGATCCAGCTATTATCTGTGGGGTTCGCCAGTTCTTTATGGTATTGGGGGGGGTGAAAGTCCGTTTGGCGGAGTCGAATCGACTATCATCTATACCGTTGACCCTGCTACAAAGGACATCACCGTTGCCGATTTCGCCGCCATCACAGTGAATAAGCAGTGGAACACAGACAAGGTTCTTGCTAAGTTCACTAATTGCAAACTGGCCTTCAAGGAGGCTATCGTGATTGAGTTGAATGACATGAGCGGTGAGTACCACTTCACGGCTTCAAGTACTAAGGAGGGTTCTACATTCCCAACGGAGTGCGACGTTACTTTGACTGCCAAGGACGCTACTTACTCGGAGTATTCTGCTGTCTTCAATTTCGGTGCTGATTACAAGACATTAGATTTGACCGCTTCTTTTGATGGTTCACAACTGGTCATTCCTTTCAAGGATGCTTATTTGGATGAGGCTCAGACATTGGCTCTTTGCAGCTATGGTAAGCCAAGTTTGCTGGAAAGCGACATCACTTTCAGCTTGGGCGGTTCAGGCAAAGCTTTCTCTTTGACCAGTGGCATCTGTTTCAGCCGTGCCGTGAAGGATGGAGACGAAGTGAAATATGGTTACGAGCAGTGGTATATGGCTGGTGCGATGGTTCTGCCATCGACTGACACTGCCGAGTTCGCTGGCTCATACCATGTGAAGACGGATAACTTCTGGAATATGATTACTATGGGTGGTGAAACTGACCCTTATAACTACGAGTATCCCCAAGAGTTCGATATCGTCATTGAGTATGATGAGGTTGATGGTGAGTATCGTGTAATGGAATTCATGGGTGCAGACATCTTCTCCAACAACTGGGGTGCTACGGCCTGTGAGGTTGATGGCAACACATTGAAGCTTCCTGCTGGCAAGCTTTTGGACAGAGTCTATATGTCAGATGATTATCTCACGATGGTTTACCATGTTCTGTATAACGGTTTGGGCGAGCCAACTGGCACAATCGATTTGACTGTGAATGAGGACGGAACTTGTGCGATGGGTGACTTCTTCTTGTTCCGTGAAACAAGAACGTATGATGCAGAGTGGAACATGTCTTCCGAGTTCGCACGCGCTGCTTTCTATGGCACATTGTCTGTTACATCAGGCGTGGACGACGTGAAGGCAACTGATGCCGCTCCTAAGGTTTCTGTAGCAAACGGCGTTATCTATGTGATGGGCGAGCCTGCATCTGTTAAGGTTTACAGCACTGCTGGTGCGCTTGTATATAGCGGTGTTACGTCAGCCGTGTCAGGTCTGAACAAGGGCATGTACATCGTGAAAGTGGGTGCCGCTGCTGTGAAAGTCGTTCTTTAATACATATCTTTAATCATAATGAGAGGAGTCTCAACAACTCCTCTCATTCTTTCTTTTCAATCGGGGAATATGATGCACAAAGGTTTATTGGGGGCAATGCTGCTTTTGGCTCTGTCTGTTTCTTGTCGGGCTGTAGCGCAGACGGTATCGGGACCAGACCCTTATTTATATATTACTTCTGTAGGAGGAAGTCTCGGCATGATGCTGGAGCCAGGTTATGCTCCAGAGGATGATGTCTTGACCTTGAAGGGTGGCGACCACTTTACCGTGACGGTGTCTTCCCTGAATCGTGTCTTCAGCGTCAAGGGCCGCCTGGTGGTGGGCTTGGTGCGTCAGGACAATACAGTGGTGGATGTCATGTCTTCATGCACCATTTCGGGAAATACATCACTCGGCTTTATGTATTTCTCTTGTGCTTTGAAAGCCGATACTGAAGTGCAGCCTGGCGATGAAGTTCGGCTGCTGTTCACCGAGGACAACCAGTCTTATACTTGGGTTTGTTCTCTCTATCCGGGGGAGGCTATTGACAGAATCCCTGCGACAAACTATGAACTGCCTTTGTGCCACATCACTTATCCGAGCAATGTGCTTGGAGCGACCATACACACGAACGAGGAGGCTGTATGGTCGGACAAGACGGTCAAAGGTCGTAACTTCTACCTGTATATAGAACCTGATGATGCAGAGTCTATTGTGGTGGTGCGGGTCAACGGACAGTTGTGGTATGGCTCGGAAGACCACCTTTATATGCTCAGCGGCGTGATGCAGGATTGCGACGTTGACATCAAGGTATATCCGCAAGGGACGGTGTTTCCTTATAAAAAAATAGAATGTTCGTCAACGGTGCGTGTGGCGGACGTGTTGACAGAGACGGAAGCGGACTGCTTGCTCGGTCTGAAAGTGAAGGGCTATCTTTTGGAAGNGGATNTCACNTTCTTCCGCACTCGTATGNCTTCTCNGCAAATACTGGATTNGAGANAGTCTCGCACACAATATGACGTGATTCCCCAAGGTGCTTTCGACAGCNACCAAACCCTGCGGGAGATTCACCTGCNGCCCAACACGGTGGCGCTCTATAACAATGNTTTCCGCNATACGACCANCCTTNCTTCCATCGTACTTCCTGAACATCTGAATTGGTTCGGCTTGAACGCGTTCTTCGGCTCGGCAATCAAGACGGTACGGGTGAAGTGGAATCCCATTGAGGCTGGCAAAGAGCTTTTGAGCGGTTTCTCCATACCTCCGTGTGCGTTCCGGGCTACGACCTACGCCAGCGACGGTACGCTGATTGTGCCCGAGGGTTGTGTGGATGCTTTCAGAAGCACGAGTATATGGGAGAATTTCAAGACGATACGCGAGCCGCTGCCCATCGACTTCTTGTTGGAACTGGATTTCGACCGCTTGCTTACGGGCATAGATGAGGTGAACGCTGTGCAGGAATGCCCGTTTGAGGTGGAAGTGTCCAGAGGAGAATGCCGCGTGATACAAACTGAACCGATTTCTCGCAGAGTAGAGGTCATCGAGGCTAACGGGCAGTTGCGTGCCGCACGCCTGACCGATGGTCGATGCACCACATTCTCCCTGCCCAAGGGCTTCTATGTGATACGCATCGGCGATGTCAGTCGGAAGGTCTTGATACCTTAATCAGAAAGAACAGTCATTAAAACGAAAATAAAGTCATAGATGAAATTACAAATGTTTGCCTGCATGTGGTGTGCCGCCTTCGCCTGTAGNGGAGTGTCTGTTCACGCAATGGAAGCACTTNCGAGCGTTCCGNAGNAGGATGAAACCGTTTNTAAGTTCATAAACGGTACGATTTTTGACAAAAAAACTGGTGAGACATTGATTGGAGTGTCCGTGGCTGTGTTCCAGCAAGACAGCCTCAGCGGAGGAACGGTCACCGACTTGGACGGTCAGTTCAACCTTTCCAGACCGACGGGCAACTTTGAACTGCGTTTCTCGCTGTTGGGCTACAAGACTATCACCATTCCTGCCAGCAAGTGTAAGACGGGCATGAAAATAGAGATGGAGGAAGACACGAAGGAGCTTGGCGAGGTGGTTGTGAACGGATTCTTTGCCAAGGATAAACAGAGCTTCACGGGTGCTGTGAAGCAAATCTCGGGAATAGAAATCAAGCAAGTGTCTGGAACAAACCTGATTTCCGCCATTGCTGCCTTGANGCCTGGTATGGAGATGGTTCAGAACACTGCTGCTGGTTCCAATCCTAACCATGTGCCAGAGCTTATCATACGCGGTATGAGTTCTTTCTCCAACGAGGGGCAAGCCGTCAATCAGCCTACCATCATCTTGGATGGTACGGAGATATCCTTGCAGGAGCTGTATGATTTGGACATGAACGAGGTGGAGAGCATCAACGTCTTGAAGGATGCGGCTGCCACTGCGCTGTATGGTTCAAAGGCTGCTAACGGTGTGATTGTCATCACTCGTAAGCCTATCAAGGAGTCAACACTTCGGGTGGCGTATAACTTCACGGGTAATGTGCAGTTCCCTGTACTTGGGGATTACAACGTGCTGAATGCTGCCGACAAACTGCATTATGAGCAGTTGGCTGGACTTTATGATGCCAAGGGGGCGTTGGACCCGAATACGGGTAACCCGTTGCAGTGGGAATATGACAAGCTGTACAACGAGCGTTATCAGGCCATTCGCCGCGGACAGGATTCTGACTGGCTTTCACAGCCTGCTCGCACGTCTTTCTCTCACGACCACTCGCTGCGCATCTATGGCGGTGCAGGCAATCTGCGTTATGAACTTTCTGGACGTTTTGGAGATACCAAGGGTGTGATGAAGGGTGACTATCGCCATCGCTATGGTTTGGGATTCAAATTCGACTATTTTATCAACAACGTCATACAGATTTCCAACAGAACGAACTATTCGGAGGTGTCTTCGAAGGACTCTCCTTATGGCAGTTTCTCGCAATACACTCGCATGAATCCCTATGACCGCATGTATAATGCAGACGGTTCTGTGAACTTGGATTTGGCGTGGGATTTGAACAATCCGCTCTATGAAGCGACGTTGGGTTCTTACTCGCAGGATGGAACGCACGTTTTGTCTAACTCTACTGATTGTCGCTGGGATATCAATCGTGAGTTCCGTGTCACTGGTCACTTCAACATCTCGTCTGAAACGGGGTGGGGAGAGGACTTCCAGTCACCCGACTCTCGGATGTTTAAGAACGAAACTGACCCGGACAAGAAAGGATATATGGCAATCTCTTCGTCCAAGGCTGTGAGCTACAACGGCAATATCGTAGGAGCGTACAACAAGATGTTTCAGGACCAGTCGCTGCTGAGCTTGACGGCTGGATGGGAAATCAATCATGCCCAAAGTCGGAAGGCGATGACCAAAGGCATTGGTTTCTATTCTGACAAGTTGGCTTTTATCGGCAATGCGTCTTCCTATCCCGATAGCGAAACGCCTTATGGACAGCAGTCGGAGACGGCAGATGTGGGTTTCTTCACCAATGGCACTTATTCGTTCCGCAACCGCTATTATGCTGATTTGACTTACCGCACGACAGGCTCTTCTCAGTTTGGTGAGAACAAGCGTTTCGGTCACTTCTGGGCTGCTGGTGCAGGATGGAATATCTTGAATGAGAGCTTCATGGAGCGTATTCGTGACCATGTTGATTTGTTCAAGTTGCGTGGCAGTGTAGGCTATACAGGAAAGGTGAGCTTCAGCCCCTTCCAAGCTCTTACTATGTATAAGTATAGCGGCAATTACTCTTACGGAACGGGCATCGGTGCTGTGCCCTTGACCATCGGGAATATCGATTTGTGCTGGNANCGNANCATGACTTATAACGTGGGCTTGGATGTCAGCCTTTTCGACCGNCGATTAAACCTTGTAGNGGATGCCTACGTCAAACAGACCAAGGATTTGTTGTTGGACAAGGCCAAAGCTNCGNCTGTGGGTGNGACCAGTGCCAAGGAGAACTTGGGCGAGTTGCAGAACAAGGGTCTTGAATATCAGGTTGNCGGTTACATCTTCCGTACCAGAGACTTTAACTGGAAACTGGGTACAACCGGCTATATCAACCGTAATAAGATAACGAAAATCAATTCCGCTCTGGAGGAGATGAACAAGAAAAACGAGCAACACGCCACCAATGCTCTTGCTCCATTGCCACAATATGCGGAAGGCGAGTCTGTGACCGCGCTCAAACTGGTGCGTTCAGCTGGTATTGACCCTGCTACGGGTAAGGAAATCTATATCAAGCGAAATGGTGAATACACGTTTGACTATGATTCTTCCGACAAGGTGTTGATTGGCGATACGGAACCTGCTTTCATCGGCACAATCACTACTTCGTTGTATTATAAGGGTTTCAGCCTCTATGCGCTCTTCGGTATGCGCTGTGGCGCGTGGATTTATAACACGACGCGTGCCTCCAAGGTAGAGGGTGTGGACCCCAAATACAATGCTGACCAGCGTGTGTTCGATGACCGTTGGAAAGTACCGGGTGATGTGGCTATCTATAAAGACATAGCGGACACGTCCGTTCCAAAGCAGACGGACCGTTTTGCCGAAAAAGAGAACACGCTCACGTTGACGGCTCTTAATTTGAGCTATGAGTTCTCGCAGAATGTCTGTCAGAAACTGCATCTGCGCAACCTGCGTGTTGGTGTGAATGCGACGGACTTGTTCCGCCTCTCTACTGTCAAGATAGAGCGAGGAACAGAATATCTCTATAGTCAGGGATTTGAGTTTACTGTAAGTACGATTTTTTNATTNAGANGGAAGATGNAGATTNTAAAATATATATNTGTGTGCTCGGNTGTGCTGATGCTGTCGGCCTGTGAGAGCTTTTTGGATATCACTCCCGAAGGGCAAGTGAAACGGAAGGAGCTACTGTCTTCTGCCAGTGGAATCGAAGATGCCATGTATGGCGCATACGCTCAGATGCGTGGTCAAAACTTGTATGGACGAGAAATGAGCTACTCCGCACTGGATGTCATGGCGCAGTATTTCGAGTCATACGGCAATTACAAGGTGGAGAATCTGTTGAAGTACAACTATGCCTACTCCTCTGTCGAGTCGCTGTTTCAGGGTCTGTGGACGGATATGTACAGCAATATATCCAACGTCAATTCCATCCTACAAAGTGAATTGGTCAGCAACGCTGCGGAATATCCATATACGATTTACAGAGGCGAAGCCTTGGGTCTGCGTGCCTTCATGCACTTTGACCTCCTGCGTCTGTTTACCGAGCAGATTACCCTGAACCCCGAAGCAGAGGGAATCCCTTATGCTACGACGTTCTCGCTTGTCACCCCCGAGTTCTCCAAAGCATCCAAAGTTTATGAGTACATTCTTGCGGATTTGCTGGAAGCCGAGACTTTGTTGGCTGATGAAGACGTATACGCCAATGACAGAGCGTATATGACTATGCGTCAGATACACTTCAACATACATGCCGTTCGTGCGACATTGGCTCGTGTCTATATGACCATGGGAAACTATGAGAAAGCGGAGGAGTATGCCCGAAAGGTCATTGACGAGAGTGAGTTGTCCTTGCTGAGACGAATAGAAATCTCTGGCGACGTGGCTGGCTGTCTGTCCCATAAGGAGACCATCTTCGGTATCTATTCCACGACAGACTTCTATTCCAACGTGTATAACGACCTCTGGCTGTCCACCTCGTTCTACTCTCTGAACCCGCGAAAGGACTATGCAACCTTCTATGAAACGGCCGAAGGCAATGACTATCGCTTAGGGGCTTACTATACGACCCAACCTTCTGGAACTATCCGTTTCACAAAGATATTGGACAAGTACAAGGTGGATGGCAACGAAGCCAAGCGTCCCGAAAACACCATTCAGGGGCTTAACCTGATTCGCTTGCCAGAGATGTATTATATTGTGGCAGAGTGTCAGAACAGGGCTGACCACTTGGATGTTGCAGCCGCCATGCTGGACAAGGTTCGTGAGAGCCGTGGCATCGAGGTGAAAGTTGATTGGGAACAAATGACCTCTGACATGATACAGGAGGTCATCAATGCAGAGCGCTATAAGGAACTGATTGGCGAAGGGCAGATGTTCTTCCACATGAAGCGTCTGAACCAAACCATCATCAATCAGGACGGAGAGCGTATCGCGCCTTCCAAAGACGTGTATGTTGTCCCCATTCCTGAAATAGAATATGACTATCGTANCTANTCAATCAAGAANATGGAAAANCATNATATANGGACTAANGCGGTGTGGCTTCTGTGTGTCGTGGCTGGAGGTCTGTTGTCCACTTCCTGCTCAGAAGAGTATTTGACGTATGATACAGATTATTCAGGCATTTATTTCTCAAACGACACATTGCGCTATTCATTCGGAGTGACTCCCACGAATATACGCGAAACGGAATACATGATACCTGTCTGCTTGATGGGTGTACCCTCTTCGGATGACCGCACATTCTCTTACAAGATTGACAACGAAAAGACTACAGCAGAAGAAGGCGTGCAGTTCTCCATTGGCCAGCCTGTGATTCAGGCAGACTCTGTCAGAGGATATATCCCTGTACACCTATATAGGGATGCCCTTGCTGGCGACTACCAGAATGGCTTCATTCGCTACAGGTTGGAACTCCGTCTGGACGCTAACGGCACTTTTGTGCCCACGCTGAACAACAAATCTCAGGTATGCGTGTTGTTCTTTGACAATGCCGTTGACCAGCCCGCATGGCTGGATTACAAAGGCGACAAAGTGTGGCACGAGTATGAGTTCGGCATTTGGCATCCGCTGAAGCTCATTAAGATGGTGGAGTGTTTCCACGCCTTGAAAGATGTCCTGCCTGAGTCATACGCCAAGATGGTCGATACCTATGGTGAGAACCTGGAAAATGTGCAGTATGGTGACTTCTTCCAGTTCCGAACGATAGTGAACAAGCATATCAAGTATCCTGTCTATGAGTACTTCGCAGACCCAGCCAATCGGGAAGAGATATTGAGTTTATACCCCGATTTCCCGTTCGATTTCCCCAATCCATACGAATGAGAAGGCGTTTAACCATTGTTACATAAAAGATGAAAATGAAAAGGCTTAATAAATTGAGTATTTTATGTGTTCTGTTGTGCCTTTCGTCCTGCTTTCAGGATGAAACAACGGAGGGTGTAGGATTCATCTCAGAGATTACGATAGAAGAAGGGTGCATCAAGTCAGAATACGACATAGACAAGAACGAAACGCTGACCATCTCTCCCGTCATCAGCCAGTCCTATGTGGACAAACCTGTGTCCTATACATGGGAGATTGACCAAAAGGTGTATTCTCGCGAACGCGAACTGGTGTATGTCGGCAAAGCGTTGGGCAGCTTCCGTTGCCGCCTCATTGTGGAGAACGAAGATGGAAAAACATTCTTCCCTTTTGTTCTGAACGTCAACTCTCCTTACGAGGAGGGCATCACGGTCATCAGCAACGATGCCGACGGAAACAGCATGCTGTCGTTCATGCTGAAACAGCGTGTGGAAGGGGTCGAAGACCACTTTACCAGCGGAGACTGCTTTGTGCTGAACAACCCCGAATATCCATTCACCCGCAATGTGATGGACGTGGTTCAATGCGACGGCAGCCTGATACTCGCCTGTCAGGGTGACCCCTCCATTGGGCAAGCACCAGCCATCTATTATCTGAACGACAAGACCTTGGTGGTGGAAAACATGCTTGTCGTGAACGATTTGGAGGATTTCCGTCCTTATCGGATTCTGCTTCCTTCTCACGGTACTGCTGGCACCATCTATCCGATTCTGTGCGAGAACGGGAAAGTGTATGAGTTGTCTCCCACGGAAGGGGCTGTCGGAAACCCCGTGAAGTTCAAGTCAGAGTACTCCCTGTGTGGCTTCATTTACGACTCAGGAGCCGTTGCGTATAACAATGTGTATCTTTGGGACAAGAAGTTTGGCGACGTGTGCATGATGTACAACGGCTACGGACCTTACTATTGCAGCAAGACATACCTGTTCACGCCAAGCGTGGTCAGCGAGGGTGATGCGCAAGCCTCCAATTACTTCAAGGGCTACGACCCCGTGTTCATGTTCTTGCCCCGAACCGTAGGCAAGGCAGGTGCTTTCAGCGATAAAATCGTCGTAGTGACCAGCACCCAGCAGGGCATGATGTATCAGAAGACCATCATGGACCGCGACTTCTGGTACTACAACGAGGAAACCATGCAGAATGAACTTGGAACCTACGGCGGTACGGTGCTTGCAGGTTTCAGCTGCCGACTGACAGAGAGGACCCCCCATGTGGCTACGGAACTGTACAACTACTTGCTGTATGGCGACGGCAACAAGGTGGCACGTTGGATTTACACCCAATCACAGATGCTTGATAACGTCAAGATATGCGCCACTGTGGGCAGCGACCGTGCTGTCATCACTGCTATGGAACTGAGCGAAGACCACTCCGAAACCTTCGTGGCGTTCTACGAGCCTGACGAAGAGGGGCTGAACGGTCATGTGTGGGTGTTGAATACAGAAGACGGTGCCTTGCTCCGTCGATATGACAACGTCTGCTACCGCCCGTCTCGCATTATCTACAAGAAGAAATGAGCATTGACGTGAGTTCGACGACCGCAGCATAGAGGCAATAGATCGTCAGACCCTCCTTCGACGGAATAGATATCTCCCGTTCGGAAAAGGCGAGCCAAAACAACTGATTCTGTTTTGGCTCGCCTTTTCCGAACGGGGGTATTCTGTGAATATCGTGGGGTCGCAGGGCAATTTTTTATAACGCGTCTCTCACTCCCAAACTACCCTTCAAAATCGGAGTCCCCGACTCCGACCGACCGATGTCCCCGACTCCGACCAATCGGAGTCGGGGACATCGGTTTTGGGGCTGTGAAAGCGTGCCACACGCCGAAGTGCTTTGGGTCATTGTCACCCCTTCCTGTCGGGGAATAAAAGAGGCGTTCTTTGCTCCGAACGGGGCAACCCTCATGATGGAGAGGTCAAAAGGCATGCGTGGTTCTTTCTNGAAGGCTTTCCAAGGCATATTTTGCCGTCTGGGCACAAAAAACAGGCAGAAGTCATCCGCCGCACAGATAAATTCAGTAACTTTGCCTCGGTAAGCATGGCGACAGCGACCCGTAATGCTTGGAATCTTTACNCCGCCAAGTTGCGACGCTTTCGTCCATTGCCCCAATGACAACCCATCGAACAGACGATAAAGTATCACGCATTCTAAAACAAAAGATTATGAGAAAGAGAATCTATTTCACAATAGCCGCAGTTTTGGGGGCTTTTGCGCTGAACGCACAGACCGTTCACATACAAGGACGTTATCCAGCAGGAAATGCCGAGCAGCTGGCTTTGCATGTTCGCCCCTTGGATGGCACTTCGTCCTCTGGCGGAGTGGAGTTGAAGGCTGCCGACAAGACATTTGAGGGCGATGCGCCTGTGTCTTCAAACGGGTTCTACCAACTGTATGGGCACAACGAGAATGTGCAGCTGTTGATGCCCGTCTATCTCACGGGGACAAACGCTTCCAAGCCTTTTACGCTGCAACTGGAGCAAGNCTNCCCCATGANAACAGATGCAGGANACGACAACAAGGCGCTGTCTGCCTTTAACAANANGTTGTGGGCGAACGACCGCTTCTTTTGGACGCAGGGAAAGACTTTGAAGGCAGAAGAGATTTTGACCTTCCTCCGCTCTTACCAAGCTGCCGTAGATTCCCTCACACAGGTTTATGCTTGCTCCGACCCCGTGAAGCAGTATCTCCGCCTGTGGGCTTACACCTCGGCATGGAACAGCTATGAGTCCATCCCACGAGCCGTGGGCATTGCGCTTGACCAACTCTCTTTTACCTCCGCCGATTTGTGCGAAGACCCCTTGCAGATATTGGACACCCCATTGGCGGCTTGTTTCTCCTCCGCATCCTATATCATTTCTCAAATGCTGCCGGTAGGGTCCATGAACGAGCGGCTGGCAGCCCTGCATGCCCGTATCTCTAACGCGGACATGAGAAAGAAGGTTGGCGACATCATAGCAGACAATTTTGTGCGCCGCTTCAATTATGGCAACGACTTCGAGGCTGGTTTGGCTGAATTGAAAGAGGCGGTCAGCACCTATGGCATAGATACAGAACTGGTCGAGGAGTTTACGCGGCGCAGAACCTCCGTCAAAGGCTCTCCCTTTCCCGAAGGTGTCGTCTTGGTCGATGCGGACGGCAAGGAAATGGACATGGCAGCCTTCAAAGGCTCGTATGTCTATGTTGACTTGTGGGCATCTTGGTGTGTCCCCTGCTGCAAGGAAGTCCCTTTCCTCCAGCAACTTGAAAAGGACTTGCAGAACGACAACGTGAAGTTCGTCTCTATCTCTCTCGACCGCGACGAGAAGTCGTGGAAAAACAAGATGCAGGCCTTGAATATGCACGGCAACCAATGGCACGACAAGAACGAAGCCCTTTCGCGTGCCCTAAACGTACAGGGCATCCCCCGCTTTCTCATCTATGACAAGGAGGGGCGTCTGTATGATGCCAATGCTCCGCGCCCCAGCCACCCGAACATCCTTGAATATCTGGGAAATTTGAAGTAACTGCGGCACGAAGCAACGTTCAAGTGCTTCCCCTCCCATTTAACAAAAACTTCTTATGCGACCGCCTTGCTTGATAGCAGGGCGGTCGCTTGTTTTTTGACTCCAATGGCTGTATGGCTTCTCCTACACGGGGTGAGTCTTGGCATCAAATGGATTCATCCCTTTCTCCTCGGCTCTCGCCCTCTCGCAACTCCAAGCGGAGGAAACCTTCGTCATGAAAATTTCAAAAGGTACGGCAATCCCGTCAGAAAGACATTTTTACGACTTATTTTGTTTCCGTCACCGAAAAAAATGTAGAAATTACCAACAATATAGAAAATATCAGTAATTTTGCAGTTGGATTGAGGCAACTCTCATATCCAAGACATATTGGAAGAAGCGCGTATGCTCATCTTGTAAGTTGAAAACCTGAGAAACTTTCAAACGTGTACAAGGATAGGCATAGTGGTTCTCACGCTATAGCGTGGGCTGCTATCACTACATCTGTACACAAAGGTTTTCTCAGGACCGTCAACTTAGGAGTAGGGTATAGTCAGCACCTCGCTTCTTTGTTTAATAAAGGTGGTCTTCATGTGCTGGAAGACCTGGAGGTATAGTTATGACAGGTACACAGTAAACAATGGCGTAACATCAGTTCGCAGTTTTGTCATATCCGTGATATGACAACCCCAAAAAACATTTAATCCTACAAAAATCCAATGAAAATGAAAAAGTTAAGTTTTTTGACTCTAATTAGAGTTTTATGTAGTTTCGTGCTAATTGCCCTATTGCTCTCTTGTAGCAAAGATGATGGTTCGAGTAATAGTGGGGACAATCCTAATGAATCAACAGAGTTTGTGCCATCGACAGAGTTGGTGGGTTATCTTGTAAATGGTATTGATTTTGCCTCAAACGCATCCAGCGTTGAAGTGTCATTTACATCCAATAAATCATGGAGTGTGACGGCTGGTGTTTCATGGTGTGTCTTATCGCCCTCAAGCGGAAAGAAAGGAGTTAACAAGTTCGTGATAACTCTTGAAAAGAATCTGAGTTCTGAAGATCGGGAAACTATCATCACGTTGCAAGTAGCAGAGGTTGCCAACTACATCAAAGTGCGTCAAAATGGTAATACCGATTTTGATATAACAATGAAGAATCCTGGAACGTTGTCTTCCTTTCTTAGTGGTGGATTTCTTAAAATAACAAAACTTAAAGTCAATGGACCACTGAATGGCACAGATTTTGATTTAATAATCAACATGGGACGGAATGGGAAATTATCTATTCTTGATTTGTCTGAGGCTACAATAGTTGAGGGAGGGTCATACGATAATCATAGATATGTAAAAACCCGAGACAATGAAATAACTGAGAATATGTTTTCGGGTTATAATAACCTCACGGAACTATATCTTCCGCATAAAGTGACTAAAATCGGTTCAACTGCAATTTGTGCCTGTCAAAAATTGCGAATACTCAAATTGCCGAAAGAATTAAAGTCGATAGATGCTTACGGACTTATAAGTAACAATGCTTTGACTGATTTGGAATAGCCCGATGGGCTTGAATTTATTGAACAATGTGCATTGGCTGATTTAACAGCTTTGGAATCATTGACATTGCCATCAACTGTAAAGTATCTCGGTTTGGATGTTTTTAATGGTAATGAACGNCTAAAAAGTCTTCATTGCAAGTCTGTTGAACCACCGATATGCAATTGGACTTTTAGCATGTTGGGCAACCTCTCGGTATTCATTAAGATTTGAACAAAACTATATGTCCCCAAGGGAAGTCTTTCCAAGTATCAAGAGGACAAAGAATGGGGAATGTTCAAAACCATAATTGAAGAATAATATGAAATACGAGAACATTAAAATGATAGGAGATGCTGGAACAGAGCGTTTCTTACTTGAGATTTCGGGGAACAAATCCCTTATCATCATTGGGGCAAATCCAAGCACTGCCGATGAGAAGAAANCAGATAGAACNGTAACTATGGGGATGGCGATTGCCGATAAGTACGGATACG
>WFMB01000066.1 GCA_009177185.1 Bacteroidales bacterium | reverse complement strand
GTGAGCTGGTTGGAGTTCATGATGCACAGGGTGCCGAACAGGCCTGCCACGGCAAAGAACTTGGCCATGGGGGTCCAGCGGGGCCCGAGGCCCCGGGTGATGATGTGCATGGGGCCGCCCTGGGGATTGCCGGCGTCGTCCTTGCCCTTGTACATGATGGCGAGCACCCCTTCGTGGAACTTGGTGGACATGCCCACCAGGGCGCTCACCCACATCCAGAAGATGGCGCCGGGGCCGCCCATCACCAGGGCGATGGCCACGCCCGCGATGTTGCCGAGCCCCACCGTGGCGGCCACGACGCCGGCAAGCGCCTGGGCCGAGGATATCTGGCCGTTGCGGCTGTCGTTTTTGGTGCGGAGTTCCTTGAGCGCGGCGGGCAGGCGGCGCAGCGACACCATTCCCGAGCTGAGGAACAGATAGAGGCCGCCGCCGATGAGCAGAAAAAACAAAGGGTAGCCGCAAAGGAAGTCGGCTACCTGAACAATGTAATTTCCTAAAGTTTCGAGCATGGGATATGCTGAGTGAAAAGATGTCTTACAGATGTGATAATCAATGGGTGAGCACAATGTTGCTTTCCTTGGCGAAGCGGCGCAGGTTGAGGATGGCGTAGCGCATACGACCCAAGGCGGTGTTGATGCTGCAATTTGTCTTTTGGGCGATTTCCTTGAAAGACAGCTCGTCATAGACACGCATAAGGAGGACTTCGCGCTGGGACTCTGGCAGCAGGGCGATGAGACTGCGCACTTCCTTGAGTGTCTGTTGGTCTATCATCTCCTGCTCACGGTTCTCGTTCAGCGCAATGTCGGCTTTGCTGTAGAGGTCGGTCTCCGTGGCGTCGTTGGAGAGCGTCTTGTCTGCCACCGATGTGCGATAGTAATCAATGAGGTGGTTGTGGACAATGCGCATCATCCATGAGGAGAACTTTCCGTTCTCGGCGTATTGACCGTTTTTCAAGCGCACAATCATCTTGACGAAGACATCTTGGAAAAGGTCTTCTGCAAGTTCTTGATTCTTTACCGAATATAGGAGATAGGAAAATACCTTACTCTCATAACGCTTCAGTAGGGCATCGAATGCGTTGTTGTTGCCTTCTATGTATAAACTGACCAACTCTTCNTCAGCGAGTTCGTGAAGTTTNTTCATTATGCTTTCAGTGTTTGNTAAAGCGTAANGNGNTTTNTATAGGCAGTTGTTTTTTGAGAGTGAATAATGGGGCTATTGTATGAACCGATTGCAAAGTAACGTCTTTTATTTGAATGGTACAAACTTTTTAGACAAAAAATGCACTTTCGGCAATCTTTAGTCCTCTGAGCAAGTCAGTTACAGGCATTCTTTTCTTGCCTTCAAGCTGCAAGACCTTGATTTTGAGCCAGCCGTCAGCCGTGGCGACACGGAGGGTAGTTTTGCCGTCGGTGTCGAGCGTGCCGGCAGGTTTGAGTATGCTGGCTGCTTCTTTTTCTGCCTCGTAGATTTTCACCGACTTGCCATCGAGCGTTGTCCATGCTGCGGGGTAGGGGGATAGGCCTCGGATGAAGTCATACACTTTCTTTGTCGGCTGGTTCCAGTTAATGCGGCATGTGTCGCGGAAAATTTTTGGGGCAGGGGTGAGGGGCGCGTCCTTGAAGCGGTCTTGTGGAATGGAGACAACGGTTCCTTCCATGATGTTGTTCACGGTCTCGGTGACGAGTTGTCCGCTGAGTACCATCAGCTTGTCGTGAACCATTTCTACATTGTCGGTGTCCTGAATGGGGATGCGCACTTGTTGGATGATGTCGCCCGTGTCAATCTCGTGTTTCAGGAAGAAGGTGGTGATGCCCGTTTCTGTGTCACCGTTGATGACGGCCCAGTTGATGGGGGCGGCTCCGCGATACTTGGGCAGGAGGCTGGCATGGGCGTTGAACGTGCCTAAGCGCGGCATATTCCAGACAACCTCTGGCAGCATGCGGAAAGCGACCACGATTTGCAAATCTGCCTGGAGGGAACGCAGCTCTTCAACAAAAGCGGGGTCTTTCAGTTTTTCGGGTTGAANCACTTTCAGCCCGTGCGNNACGGCGTATNGCTTCACTGGGCTGGGTTGCAACACGCTGCCATGGCGTCCCACTGGTTTGTCGGGCATGGTGACAACTGCCACCACATTGTAGCCGCCCTCTACGAGGGCACGAAGGCTCTCCACTGCAAAGTCGGGAGTGCCCATATAGATGATACGGAGGTCTTCTTTTGTCATAATCTTCAATGCTTCCTATTCTTGGCTGAATGTGATAAGTGTCTCGCGATATCGGGTGAAGAGACCTGAACGAGAAACGAAACCGATGTAGTGATGCTGTTCATCCACTACGGGGAGATTCCACGCCTTTGTGTCCTTGAATTTCTGAATGGCGACTTTGGGTGAGTCGTTCACCGTGAGTACGGCTGGAGGCTCTTTCATGAACTGACCAGCTGTGTATTGGCGGTATAGTTCGGGACGGAAAATATAGAGGCGCACGGAATCAAGCGAAACCACCCCCAGCAAATTGCCGTTAGGTGCTACAACGGGGAATATGTTGCGGTGCGATTTGGCAATGGTTGCTACGNACTTGCTAAAGGAAAGGTTGGGGGAGATGGGTTGATAGTCGCGTTCGATGAGCGANTCGAGGTGGNGCACAGTGAGGACTGNGCTGTCCNTGTCGTGAGTGAGCAGTTGTCCCCGTCGCGCCAAGCGCATGGCGTAGATGCTGTGAGGCTCAAAGAGGTTGATGGTCAGATAGGATACGACCGACACAATCATGAGCGGAACGAAAAGGTTGTATCCGCCTGTAAGCTCGGCTATCAAGAAGATGCCAGTGAGTGGGGCGTGCATAACGCCCGACATGAGGCCTGCCATTCCGTATAGACCGCAGTTTCTGGGCGAGACATAGCATGTGTCTCCCATCGAAAGCCCCAGCCCCATGTCCCATAAGTGGGCGAAGATGAAGCCAGCAATGCACCCCAGAAAGAGGCTGGGGGCGAACACACCGCCACATCCGCCGCCGCCATTGGTCGCAGTGGTGGCGAATACCTTGAATATCAGCACCAACCCTAAATAGATGAGCAAATTGCTTTGGTTGGCAGAGAAAAGCGTGTTGTGCATGATGTCTCGCTCTGGCGCATCATTGATGAGTTGGTTGATGACATCGTAGCCTTCACCATACATGACGGGGAAGAAGTAGATGAGCACACCCAGCACAATGGCACCAAGCAAGAACTTGTAGCGACGTTTCTTGATGTGGCCGAAGATGCCTTCAAACCAGTTCATGGCTCGTGTAAAGTACAAGCTGACAAGTCCACAGGCAATGCCCAGCAGGATGCAGCCAGGAATGATGTCGATGGTGAAGGCTTTGTTGAGGTTGAACTCAAATAGAGGGTCAGTGCCGTAGAAGGCATAGGATACGCATACTGAGGTGATGCTGGCTACGAGTAAAGGCAGCAGAGACGAGAAACTCAAGTCGAGCATCAGCACTTCAAGCACGAATACGAGTCCTGCGATGGGGGCTTTGAACACCCCTGACACCGCACCTGCTGCACCGCAGCCAACTAAGAGCATCAGCGTCTTGGGTTGCAGATGGAAACGTTTGCCAAAGTCTGACCCCCATGCGGCTCCTGTCAGCACTATGGGGGCTTCGGCTCCCACCGAGCCTCCGAACCCGATGGTGATGGNACTGGCTATGATGCTCGACCAACGATTGTGTGNCTTGATGNGACTGCGACCTCTCGACATGGCATAGAGAATCTTAGTGACGCCATGACTGATGTCGCCGCGCACGATGTATTTAACAAAGAGTAAAGAAATGAGGATGCCGACAGCAGGGAAGACGAGGTATAGGAGGTTCGTATCTTCCGCTACAATCTCCGATGTGAGCAGATGCTTGATTTCCTCAATCAGCGATTTCAGTACAAAAGCGGTCAACCCAGTNCATACGCNGACNATNAGGCTAATCATCAGAACGATTTGCCGCTCTGTATGGTCGCCTTTCAGCCACTCTGTCAAGAAGTTGATGAGTTTGATTTCCTTGCGTCTGATGCTAATCTGGTTCATGTGCCTACCGCCTCCTATCGGTCAAATCTGCCAGTTTTCACTCTCTGATAATTGTAAACTGCCCATTGGCATTCATCTTGATAATGCTGCTGGGCTTATGCTTCTCACGGCTTTGGCGGCTGTACTTCACCACATAGTCAACCGCATTCTTGATGTCGTCGCTGATTTCCTCAAATGTGGTTGGGGTAGGCTCACCGCTGATGTTGGCACTTGTGCTGACAATGGCCTTTTGGAAGCGGAAACACAATTCTTTGCTGAACTCTTCCTTTGTGATGCGCAAGCCTGCACTGCCGTCTGAGGCTATCACGTTGGGAGCCAGTCCTGTCACATTGTCGAAGATGATAGTAAGGGGCTTCTCGCTCAGTTCCATCATGTCCCAAGTCACATCTGCCACATTCCTGACATAGCGTTGCAGACGCACATCGCTGTCCACCAGGCAGATGAGAGCCTTGCTATCCTCTCGCTTCTTGATGGCGTACACCTTCTTGACCGCTTCTTCATTTGTGGCGTCGCAACCGATGCCCCACACGGTGTCGGTCGGGTAGAGGATGACTCCACCAGCCTTCATCACCTCAATCGCTTTTTTAACTTCATCTTGTAACATGCTCTTTCTTTTTTTTCTATGCAGTGATGATGTTCTAAAATTCGCTTGTAAAGTGGAACTTGATGTGCTTAAAGTCTTGTTGCGCCATCTGTAGCACATAGTTGGAGTCAGCCAGAAAGACATCTCTTCCTNCCTTNTCCTTCNNCATATATTGGTATTTGCGCTTCTTGAACATCTCCAGCTCANCCTCGTCATCGCTCTCNATCCAGCATGCTTTGTAGAGGCTGATAGGCTCCCATTTGCACTTGGCGTTGTATTCATTCTCAAGGCGATACTGAATGACCTCAAACTGCAACTGCCCGACGGTGCCGATAATTTTGCGGTTGTTGAATTGGTTGACAAACAACTGCGCTACACCTTCGTCCATCAGCTGGTTGATGCCCTTCTCCAGTTGCTTCGTCTTCATCGGGTCGGCATTCTCGATGTATTTGAACATCTCGGGCGAGAAACTCGGCAATCCCTTGAAGTGTAGCTGCTCACCCTNGNTCAGCGTGTCACCGATNTTGANGATGCNGTTGTCAGGCAAGCCCACAATGTCACCTGGATNTGCCTCGNCAATAGTGCTCTTGCGTTGTGCCATGAATTGTGTGGGGCTTGAANNACGCACCGTCTTTCCATTGCGAACGTGCAAGTAGGGGGCGTTCCTGACGAACTTTCCTGAGCAAACCTTGCAGAAAGCCGTGCATGAACGATGGTTCGGGTCAATGTTAGCTGTAATCTTGAAGATGAAGCCTGTGAACTTCGGTTCTTCGGGTTGCACCATACGTTCCTCTGCAGTCGTTGGACGTGGTTTTGGGGCAATCTCTACAAAGCAGTCAAGCAGCTCTTGTACGCCGAAGTTGTTCAATGCTGAACCAAAGAAGACTGGTGCAACTTCTGCCTCCAGATACGTGTTCACGTCGAAAGCATCGTATACTCCGTCAATCATCTCTAAATCCTCTCGAAGTTTCTTGGCGTCCTCTACGCCTACTCGTTCATCCAGCTCCTTCGAATGGATATCTACATTCACCTTCTCCGTCACCATCTGCTTGTTTGGAGTGAAGAGGTTGAGGTTTTCTTCATAGATGTTATATACCCCCTTGAATCGTGCGCCTTGGTTGATAGGCCAAGAAAGGGGGCGCACCTTGATTTGCAACTCGCTTTCCACCTCGTCCAGCAGGTCGAAGGGGTCTTTGCCCTCGCGGTCCATCTTGTTGATAAACACGATGACAGGTGTCTTCCTCATGCGGCACACGGTCATCAGTTTCCGCGTCTGCGCCTCCACGCCTTTTGCTCCGTCTATCACGATGATAGCCGAATCCACAGCTGTCAGGGTTCGGAAAGTGTCCTCTGCGAAGTCTTGGTGACCAGGTGTATCAAGGATGTTCACCTTATATACCTCGTCCTCCTTGACATTCGTCTTGCCATCTCCCCTCGAGTTGGTGGGGCAGTAGTCAAACTCCATCACAGACGTGCTCACCGAGATACCTCTCTGTTTCTCAATCTCCATCCAGTCGCTGGTGGCAGTCTTCTTTATCTTATTGCTCTTCACCGCACCAGCCACTTGAATCTGACCGCCAAACAGCAGCAGCTTCTCTGTCAGTGTTGTCTTACCAGCATCAGGGTGCGAGATAATCGCAAAGGTTCTTCTTCTTTCTATCTCGTTCATGTCACAATGTTGTTACTCTTTATCTTGCAGTTAGTTGCTCAATGCACTCTTGCAGCGAAGTCTCCCAATAAGGAATCTCAATGCCGTATGTTTCTTTGATTTTTGTTTTGTCCAGCACCGAGTAGTGAGGTCGAGGTGCTGGAGCGGGGTACTCTGCGGTATGCAGCGGTTTCACATGGCAGGTGTCGATGCCAGCAATGCGGTGTATAGCCTTGGTGAAATCATACCACGAGATGGCACCCTCGTTGGAGAAGTGGNAAATGCCTGGTACGNTGCCTTGNTTGATGGCTGTGAAGATTGCGGTGGCAANGTCACAGGNATAGGTAGGNGTGCCCACTTGGTCGAAGATGACACCAAGTTCAGCCTTCTCCTTGCCCATACGAATCATCGTCTTCACGAAGTTGTTGCCGAACGTGGAGTAGAGCCATGCTGTACGGATGATGAGGTACTCCCTGCAATTCGCCTTTACGCTCTCCTCACCAGCCAGTTTTGTGCGTCCATACACAGAGTTGGGACATGTCGGTAACTCTTCCGTCACAGGTGTGTAACTCGTTCCGTCAAACACATAG
Source organism: Bacteroidales bacterium (assembly GCA_009177185.1). GTDB lineage: Bacteria > Bacteroidota > Bacteroidia > Bacteroidales > Bacteroidaceae > Minthosoma. Next base: position 16,356 of record WFMB01000066.1, on the reverse strand, counting down.
TCGGTGCTGATTTGCACGATGCTTCCTCCGCGTTTGCCGACAGCCTTTGCCAAGTAGCCAGGGGCGATGCTGTTCAGCAGATTGCAAAGCTCTTCGTTGCTTTCCGCCTTATCTACTGCCGTGTAAGCAGCGCAGTTCACAATGCAGTCAATNCCGTTCTCCTCCACGNAAGCCTCCACNTCCTGCTCNTTANNAATGTCCANCTTCTGNGCCTNTGANCCTTCCGNNATAACNACANCCGTGAAGAAATANTTGTGNTGTAAATGTTCCTTTGCTTGCAACTGCATCTCATTGCCGAGCTGACCGTTGCATCCTGTCACCAAGATATTCATATCCTATATTCTGTTTCTTCATTAAAATTCCACTTCTCCCGTTTTGTCCTTCAGGTAATAGTCGCTCAGCATGCCGATAAACTTCGCAATGTTGTTTATTGCGGTGGCAGTCTCTGCCGAGATTTCCTTCTTCTGTGCCCTGAGCAGCATTGTGCCATACAGCGCGTCGAAGCAGTTCTCTATCTCGTTCTTCTCTTGGCTTTCTGCGCTTTTCGCCCTCAACTCCACAATGAACGGCAACGCTTTGTAGTAGGTTGCTGAGTAGAAAGGATGTTTGCTCGACTTCAATAGTTGTGCATGCAGGTCATTCAGCAGAATCAGGATGTTCTTATTGATTTGCAGGTGACCATGCTCCGTCACCCCTTCCTCTCGCATCATCTGGATAAGGCTGTCATACCAGCCCTTCAATGCCTCGCTCTTCTCTGCGTCCAAGCCGAATTGCGGAATGTACTCCTCCGCCATCTTCTCTACGTCCCAACCGTAGGCACGCAACGTGTCCTCCACTTGCCACATGTACAGCAAGTATTCAGCCACACTTTTCTTCTTCAGTTGCTCTGCTATATACATTTTTTATATATTATTCAAACAGTTGAAATCCAGGGTCACTGCCAAACGGGATGAAATGGAACGTGTGTCCCGTCAAAGCATATACAATCATGATGGCGCTTACCGCCATGACGATGATGCCGATAATGCGGTTCAGTCGCCAGATAACCTGATTGCTGAATCTGGCTCTTACCTTATCCACCAGCCACGTCAGCACATACCACCACGTCAGCGCCCCCACCATGATGAAGATGTAGCCCATGGTCTGTGCTATCCAGTTGCCCGCCAAGATGAACGTGAACTGACCGTACAATGCCACAAACAGCAATACAATCAAGGGGTTCGACACCGTAATGGCAAAGCCACTGATGGCAAAGCCCGTCAGTTTGTTCTTCGTCTCCACAGGAGCCACTCTGTCCACCACCTTTTGCTTCGGAATGCTCCTGTAAGTATAGACACCGAAGATGAACAGCAACACTGAGCCAATCACCTTAATCCATAAGGCAATGATAGGGTCCTCGATGATGTCCACCACCAGATACATGAAATAACCCGTAATGATGGCATACAAGATATCGCTCACGCTTGCACCCACACCCGTGGCAAATCCTTCCCAACGCCCTTTGTTCAGGGTGCGTTGCACCGTCAGGATGCCCACAGGTCCCATTGGTGCAGAAGCCAGCACACCAATCAGGAATCCTTTCATCATTTCCTCAAACACGCCCACATCCTTCATCCATTCCTGAAAGTTCAAATCAGGCATCTGAGGTATTGTTTGTATCATCATATCATTTTGTTAGTTCTCCTGCAATGTCCGTGTTCATCAGCTGTCTCACCTCACACGCACGGAACCCTCTGCCGAAGAGTATCATTAGTTTTGTGATTGCCGCCTCAATCGTCATGTCGTGACCGCTCACCACACCTGCCTCCATCAGTTGGCGGCTTGTCTCATATAGTCCCATCGTCACTCCGCCACTTTGGCACTGCGTGATGTTCACAACCACTTTGCCCGCCTCGGTCGCCTTGCTAATAGCATCTTTCAGCCATTGCTGTGTTGGCGCATTGCCACTGCCGAACGTGCGCAGGATAACACCTTTGATGTCTGGTAGCTGCATCACTCGATTGATGAGTTGTGGTGTGATGCCAGGAAAGAGCGTCAGTGCCACCACGCTGGGGTCAGCCTCGGTGTGAGGCGTGAACGGCTTGGTGGCTGTCACCTTGCGGATGGCCGATGGATTGTAGTTTATGTTGATGCCCGTTTTGACCAGTGCGGGATAGTTGTATGAACTGAATGCGTCGAAGCGCTCCGAGCTGCTTTTCGTGCATCGGTTGCCTCGGTAGAGGTGCTGGTCGAAGAACACACACACCTCAGGCACCATTGGATTTCCGTCCTTGTCCTGTGCCGCAGCCAGTTCTATGGCTGTCAGCAGGTTCTCCTTCCCGTCTGTCCGCAACACGCCGATGGGTAATTGGCTACCANTCAGAATCACTGGTTTGCTCAAATTTTCCAGNATGAAACTGAGCGCCGAAGCGGTGTAAGCCATCGTGTCTGTGCCGTGAAGAATCACGAAACCATCATACTTGCTATAATTGTCGTCGATGATTCTCACCAGTTTTGCCCACTGTTGTGGCATCATGTCCGACGAGTCGATAGGTGGGTCGAACGTATAGTGGTGGATGACATAGTTGAACTCCCCGATTTCCGGCACATGCTTTCGCAGGTGGTCGAAATTGAAAGTCTCCAGCAATCCTGTCTCGGGATTGCGAATCATGCCAATCGTGCCACCCGTGTAGATGAGCAACNATCGTCTTCGGGNNGTGTANAACTCATTCTTCATGNATNACCGAATCGTCTCCAGCCAAGCGCTCAAATCGCTCGTCATCTCTTTGTGATACTTGAAGTTCTCTCTGCATCCCCAGCCGTGACCGCCCGAGGGGTATATGTGCATGGTTGCCTTGATGCCGTGTTGTTTCAAAGCTAAATAGTAGTTCACACTATTCTGCGAAGGCACCACCTTGTCGTCGTCGCTCAGCAGCATGATGGCAGGAGGCGTTAGGCTCGTCACCTGTTTCTCGTTGCTGTAGAGATTCACCATCTCCTGTGTGGCTTGCTTGCCAATCAGGCCGTGGCGACTGCCCTGATGTGTATATCGGTAATCGAACGTGATGACAGGATAGAACAGGATTTGGAAAGCAGGCACAGTGAGTGCGTCGCTGTGGGTGGCGATGGTCGAAGCCAAATGTCCGCCAGCCGATGACCCCATGATGCCCACCTTCTTGGGGTCGATGCCCCATTCCTTGGCATTCCCCCTCACCACTCTTAGTGCTTCTTTGGTGTCGCTGATGGGCACGTCCGTGTTGGCGTGTGGCATACGGTATTTCAGCACGATGAAAGCAATGCCACGTTCGTTGAAGAACGGTGCCCAGTCATAGCCTTCGTGCCCCGTTGCCAAATGAGAATATCCGCCACCAGGACAGCACACCACCGCCCGTCCTGTAGCCTTGGCGGCATCGGGCAGAAACACACGGATGGAAGGCTTGAAGTTCTGTTTTGCGTCGTCATACGGTTGCGTCTTGTCAATGCCGTTGCTGTTAGGCAACCCGTTAGGCCACAAGTCAATATCAAACGCAGGTTGTTGCGCTTGCGCCCCAAACATGCAAAAAAAGCTGAACATAAAAAGGAGAACCTTTTTCATCTTTGAGTCTTTATAGGAAAAATAGGGAATTATTTTGCAAAGGTACAAAAAAACTCCCAACTCCAGCCCCCAGACTCTTAACTTTTTCATAACTTTGCCGTCAAATCTCTCTAAAGCAAAGAAATGGATACACGGAACCTTCAGCTTGACACGGTCAAGCCTTATGTGATAGGTGTTGACCTCGGAGNCACCAANACCGTTTTCGGAATCGTTGATGCACGCGGCAACATCGTGGCACAAGACTCCATCAAAACCCAAGCTTACAAGACTGCCGAAGCCTTTGTCGAGGCAGGTGTGGTTTGTCTCACGCCCCTTATCGCTCAGGTAGGCGGCATCGGGCAGATAGCAGGTATGGGCATAGGCGCTCCCAATGCCAACTACTATAGTGGAGCCATCGAGATAGCACCGAATCTGTTGTGGGCACACGACTGCGTGGTGCCNCTCGCTCAGATGTTCTCCGACCAACTCTCATTCCTCAATCCTTCGACTCCGCTTCCNGTTCGTCTCACCAACGATGCCAATGCGGCAGCTATGGGTGAAATGGCATACGGAGCTGCACGCGGCATGAAGAACTTCATCGTCATCACGCTGGGCACGGGTGTCGGTTCAGGCATTGTGGTCAATGGTCAGCTCCTCTACGGTCACGACGGCTTTGCAGGCGAACTCGGTCATGTCACGATGGTGCGTGGTGCCGAAGGTCGTTCCTGCGGATGCGGTCGCACAGGCTGTCTCGAGACCTATTGCTCAGCCACAGGAGTGGCTCGTACTGCTCGTGAAATCCTTGCCAACACCGACCGTCCATCGCTCCTCCGCGACAAACCTGTCGATGAGATTGAGTCTCTCGATGTTGCCATCGCTGCAAGCAAAGGTGACGAGGTTGCCAACGAAATCTTCCAGTTCACGGGCAAGATGCTCGGTGAGGCATGTGCCGACTTCACCGCCTTCTCCTCTCCCGAAGCCTTCATTTTCTTTGGCGGTCTTTGCAAGGCTGGCGACCTCATCATGCGTCCCATTGTGGATGCCTACAACCAGCACGTCATGCCCATCTTCCGCGGCAAGGCAAAGTTCCTGGTCAGTGGTCTGATGAACGCCAACGCTGCCGTGCTTGGAGCTTCCGCACTGGGTTGGGGAGATTGACGCATCGTTAAGAGTTCTCATTGTCATAAATAAAGAAAACGCTCTTGTGCATTACTGCACGAGGGCGTTTCTGTATAGATGTGATTTTCCTTGTAAAATATCCCCTTGGAGGGGTCTGAGTCACACCCTTCCAAGGGAGTGAGTCACACCCTAAATAGGGTCTGACTCACTCCCCTTTTGGGGCTGTTTACAGCATCGTTTTATTCCGAACTTACGACCAGTTAATTTCTTTTCTTTGGTTGATGGTTCATGCGCCACACTGCATGGAGGAGCACATAGCGGTGTAGGGTGTTGGTCCACGTCTCGGTGCGTCCCTGCGCGTTGATGGTTTGGGTGATGTTGCTGAGCTGGTTGAGCAGGTCGAAACCATCGAGCATCAGGAGGAACTTGCCTTTGGCGAAAGGGCGCGAGAGGCGGGCGTTCCAGCACCATTCGGTGTCGTTCATCGAAGCGTCTTTGTAGCCTCGGCGGCTATATTTCGTTTCCTTTACCACAACGCTGTCGTTGCCCACCATGTCTCCAGCCTGGGGAGCCACAGGCACAGCCCACTGCACCACGGCAAAGACAACTCCGCTCATCAGCAGAACGCCCACAAGAATCGCTGCCACGTTCCACCACCGTCGTGGTCGAATGTTCGTTTGTTGCTTCTCACGTTCCGTGCGGATGCGCTCTTGCAACTTCTGTGCGAAGTCGTCAGGCAGTTGAGGCTCGTTGGTTGCTTGCTCCACATGGCTGTCCTCATCGTCGAAAGAGAGGGTTCCCATTTCCGACTTCCGCAAGTGGTTGAGTGCCATGCGGTAGGCAATGCGGTAGAACCACGTGGCAAGCGAGGCACGGTTAGGGTCGTACTGCTCCATCTGCTGCAATCCGCGCATCAGTGCGTCCTGCGTCACCTCCTCGGCATCCATCACATTGACCACCATACGCCTCACTACCGAGAACATCTGCCGTCCGCACTGCTCCACAATCACCTTGCAAGCTTGTGCATCGCCGTGTCTCGCTGCTTCTGCCAGCCATCGTATGTCCGTAGTCTCTTTCATTCCTTCTTTTTCAGCTGTTTCTACTTAGATATACACGCTTTGTCGTTGCAATATTACAAAAANATCTCCACTTTTTGNAAGTGGAGCATCAGTATGGCAGAGAAATGGAGNAATATGGTATNAAAAAACTGACANNTCATGCCGAGTTGTCAGCTTGATCTTGCTTGCTACGCTCTTTGTGTTGAGATGAAAAGTGGGTTTGTTTACTTCATGGAATACACCACGTCCATAATTTTCTTGCCAATCTCGTCGGNGGCTTCCATCGTCTCGGCCTNGGAATAGACACGGATGATAGGCTCGGTGTTGGACTTGCGCAGGTGAACCCACTTGTCGGGGAAGTCTATCTTCACGCCGTCGATGTCGTTCACTTCGATGCCTGTTTGCCCCGTGTACATGGCTTTTACCTTGGCGAGGATGGCATCCACATCGGTGGAGGCATCGAGGTCAATGCGGTTCTTGGCAATTGCATAGTTGGGATAAGTGGCACGGAGCTGGCTGACGGTGAGGTCGGGTTGTGCCTCGCGTTCATGTGCCAAGTGGCTAAGGAAGAGGGCTATGCCGACGAGGGCATCGCGGCCGTAGTGGGCTGCGGGATAGATGACTCCGCCATTGCCTTCGCCTCCGATGACGGTGTTGGTCTCCTTCATCTTAGTCACCACGTTTACCTCGCCCACAGCGGCTGCGTTGTACTGCTGACCATACTTGCGGGTCACGTCGCGCAGGGCACGGGTGGAGGAGAGGTTGCTCACGGTGTTGCCAGGGGTGTGCTTGAGGATGTAATCTGCCACGGTGACCAGTGTGTACTCCTCGCCATACATCGTGCCGTCTTCGCAGATGAAGGCGAGACGATCGACATCGGGGTCAACCACAAAGCCGACATCCTTGCCGCCCTTTGCCATGAGGCTCATGATGTCGGAGAGGTTCTTCTCCAAAGGCTCGGGGTTGTGTTGGAAATCGCCTGTTGGCTCGCCATAGAGAGGGGTTGCGTCTTCCACGCCTAATGCCTTGAAGAGCTTGGGCAGGATGATGCCACCTACGGAGTTGATGCTGTCGAAGACCACCTTGAAGCCTTGCTTCTTGATGGCTGGCACATCCACGAGGTCGAGTCCCAGCACCATGTCGATGTGCTTTTGGTCGTAGGAGTTGTCTTCGGTGTATTTGCCGAGACCATCGACATCTGCATAGTCGAAGTCTTCCGCTGCGGCAATCTGAAGCACTTCGTTACCTTCGGCGGCATTGAGGAACTCGCCTTTCTCGTTGAGGAGTTTGAGGGCGTTCCAATGACGGGGGTTATGGCTGGCGGTGATGATGATGCCTCCGCACGCGCCTTCCATCATGACAGCGATTTCGGTGGTTGGTGTGGAGGCAAGACCGATGTTCACCACGTCGAAGCCCATGCCCATGAGGGTGCCGCACACGATGTTCTTCACCATCTCGCCTGAGATGCGTGCATCTCGTCCGACCACAATCTTGTTGCTTTCAATCTTGGTGGTGCGACGAATCAGTGTGGCGTAGGCACTTGTGAATTTTACTATGTCGAGAGGGTTCAAGCCCTCGCCAGCACGTCCGCCAATGGTGCCGCGGATGCCTGAAATGGATTTGATTAAGCTCATAGTGTTGTTGGAGTTGCAAAAGAAAAAGCTTGAAGAATTGAAGCGTAGCGTTGTGTGGCAACTTCAATTCTTCAAGCTTTATGATTAGTAGTTTGGTGGAATCTGATAGGTAATCTCGTAGTAGAAGGGGAGGACGTGACCCGAGGCGTTGGCTGTGCCAGAAGAGTGGGGCACGATGATGCGCACCTTGGCTTCTTCACCTGCCACCTTGGTGAGGCGGATGAACGAGAGGGGCTTGAGCCATCCTGTAGGCACGGTGGAGCCATAGTATTTCTTCATGATGCCTGAAGTGAACGAGGCTGTGTAGTTGCGGCTGAAATGGCTGTAGGTGCAGAGAATCTCGTCGTTGATGCTGGACAGGTAGATGTTGCTATAAGTGGTGTCTGCATCGCGGATGTCGTATTCGAGGAACTTGCACAGCAGCGGACGGGTGACGGTGGAGTCTTTGCGTTCTTTGGCAAGCTCAATGATGGAAGGACCGTTGCCCTTGCGTACAATTTGCATGTAGATGCCATCGCTGTTGAAACGCACAAACTCGTTCTTGGAGACATCTGTCATGGTGTCTTGCTGGTAGAACTGTGCTTCGCTAATGGCTTTGATAGGACCTACAAAGTCGTTGTCGAGCAGGAATCGTTCAATGGCAGCCTGCTCCTTCTTCTTCTGATCAGCATAGGTCTCGCCTTCGTCGCATCCAGTGGTTGTAAACATGGAAATGCTTACGGAGAAAGCCGTAAGCACAATGTAGAGTAACTTTTTCACGTTCGATTGTTTATTGTTATTCTTCTACTTCGGCAACCTCCTCGACCGTTGGAGTTTCTTCCTCTTCTTTTTTCTTGGCTAAGTATTCGGGCAAGGCCAAACCAGCTTGGTCGAAGAGCTCGTGGAGTGGGGGAATGCTCTTCATCAGTCCTGAAAGGAAGTTAGCGGTGCTGCCTTTTCCGTCGGTCGAGTTGCCTGAATCCCACACGGTAACGTGGTCGATGTTGATGCCCTTGATGGCCTCCACCTGTGTCTTGACCAGCTTCNNNNANTACCTTCTCAAGCAAGAGGAGCATGTATGCCTTGTTGGCATCGCCACCAGCTGCTTGTACCATCTTGTCGTAACCTTGTGCCTGACGTGAGAGAATCTCGAAGAGACCGCGCGCTTCGGCTTCCATCTTGGCATAGGCGGCATCGGCTTCACCCTTGGCGTTCACACGAATCTTCTCAGCTTCAGCTTCTGCTTCGATAATCTTACGCTTTTTCTCAATCTCTTGGCTGACAAGCACGTTAGCGCTTTGTGTGGCGCGTTCACGGTTGGCACGGGCATCCTCTGCCTTCTCTTCGGCTGAATATGCCTCTTCGAGTGCCTTGGCGACTGCTACCTTCTCTGCTGCAGTGGCTTTGCGCTGTGCTTCTGCCTCACGCTCACGGCGGTCGGCATCAGAGTTAGCTATCTGCACTTTCGCCTCGTTTTCACCCTGCACCGCCTGTGCATTTGCTTCGGCTGTGCGGATACGGGTCTCTCTGTTGGCTTCTGCCTTACCGATTTCACCAAACTTTTCTTGCTCTGCCACACGCACTTTGGCTTCGTTGATAGCCTTGGCTGCGGCTTCTTGACCGAGTGCCTCAATGTAGCCACTCTCATCGTTGATGTCGGTCACATTCACGTTGATGAGACGCAGACCAATTTTCTTCAGCTCCACCTCAACGTTGCTGGAGATGGCTTCGAGGAACTTGTCGCGGTCGGAGTTCAGCTCCTCAATGCTCATGGTGGCAATGACGAGGCGCAATTGACCGAAGAGGATGTCGCGTGCCAATTCCTGAATCTGACCAGCAGTGAGCCCCAACAGACGCTCGGCGGCGGCTGTCATGCTCTCAGAGTCGGTAGAGATACCCACCGTGAAACGGCAAGGCACGTCCACACGGATGTTCTGACGCGACAAGGCGTTGGTCAGGTTAGCATCAATGCTGATGGGAGTCAGGCTCAGATAGGCATAGTCCTGAATGATAGGCCAAACGAAGGTACCGCCGCCATGCACACACTTGGCAGAGCCACGATTCCCTGTTGTTCCATAAACTACCAGAATCTTGTCCGACGGACATCTTCTGTAACGATTGATGATGGATACTAATAGCACGATGGCTACGACCACTGCCACAACGATAAGATAAACCATATTTCAAATAATATAATACAATGTATTTAATTCCTGTTCAATGTTGATAGCCATGCAGCTTGTCTCAATGAATCGCGAACCTCTCTTTGTAGAGCTAATGGTGACTTGCAACGAGTACGGTCGAACCATCTACCACACTGAGCACCTTGGCTTTTTGACCGCTGGCAAGGACCTCGCCTTCGGTCATGGCATCAAACTCATGTACAGAACCATTGAGGCTCACCTGCACTTTGCCTTTGCCGCTTTGGTCGGCAGGGATGCGGAGATAGACATCGACGGTTTTGCCCACGCAGTCGGTTATGTCGAACGCGCCATTGTGTTCCAGCTTCTTCGTCTGCTTCTTGATGAAGAAGAACATAAGCACGAATGCTACGCCTACCAGTGTGGCAATAAAGGTGAGCAGCCACTTGTTGGTGATGGAACTGCCCAAGCAGACCCCTGTCCAGCCAAAGCCTACAATGAAGTTGACGAAGTTCTTGATGCTGAACAATGATATGCCGCCGCCCAAATCCATCGTGTCGGCACCATCGAAGTCAACCTCCATGTCGCTGCTATCCATGCCAATGAGCGTCAGCACCATTTGCACGATGAAGATAAGCGACCCAATGACCGCGCATCCCCAAAACACTTGCATCCAAGCGTCCATGCTTTGAAACATTTCCCAATAAGCTTGCATCATCCCCGATTTGTTAATTGCCTGAATGGCAAACGAAAGGTTCTATAATTTTTTTGAATTTCTAAATCTCGCCACAAATATACACATTTTCTTCCATCCCACCAAATGAATTGATTTTTTATGCTTGTATTTGGATGAGTTTGAACGCAGATTCCCCCTGTTTGCCTATTTTATATGCGAACAGGGGGAATCTGGAATTTTAATAAGATGTTAAAACGGTTCAGTTGGTTGTTGCGCCGCTGTAGTTCACTTTACCTCCATCATTGTCACTGGCTGGGCTTTCACCTTGTCGAGTGGCGCGGATTGGTACTTCACTTTTGCGAAGTTGATGGTGTTGAGGTCAAAGCAGCGGATGGAACTGTTATACATCGTGCGGTAATAAATCTTACGACCGCTCATGTCGGTGGCTACGGTCCATTGTGTGGCACTTGGAATGTCAGACGGAATCTTGCCCTTGGGGTATTCTATGCCTACGGGGATGTCGAAGTTGTTCAGAATTTGGAAACACTGCATCACGCTTTCCGTGGCTGTGTTCTTCTGTGGCGCGGTGACCCGATAGAATGCAGCGCGTATGAAGCGTGACGGAGGGGTTACATCGCCTGGCAAGCCAATCATGCTGCTGCTTGCACCGAACGAAGCCATCTGCACACCACCGAAGTCGCGTGGCTCTTCGGTGCCTGGATACAAGTTGATGTAGTTGTTGAGGTTAGCCAGATGCCATTCAAATCCAGGCGAGTTGGTGAGCACGCCCAGCGTGTTCTCGTAGAAATGCACTTTGCCATCTACGATTTCCAGCACCACCTGTCGTCCCGTCGGCTCGGCTATGCGCCAATGGACAGTGGAGGCGCGAGGATCAGCCATGGCGATGTGTACATGCTTGATACCCTCTTGCAATTCATCTATAGTCTTGAAACTGCCTAATATCCATGATACGACCTGCAAGTCACCGATGGTTGTCGCCTTGTTCGCAGGGTCGTATTCCTCGTATTTGCCGTAACGTGGGAAGTAGAACAGACCGACCGACAAGCCTTCCTCGTTGAGTCCTTCTGTGACATACTCTTCTATTTCCACAGCCATGCCCACATAGCCATAGCGAGCCGTGAACTGCATGCCGTTTTTCTCTCCGTTGATGTATGACTGCTGCACATATCCCCGTGGTACGACCACATAGCTGCTTTCCAAACTGCTTCCGCCCCATTCGATGGTGCGGGCTACGACGGTTTTGCCATCAAGGCTTTGCAGGGTAATGCCAGTGCAGGCATCTGCAGTTGTCACATGTGTGAGCATCATCAACGATGCAAGCAGGAAAAATAGTCTCTGTTTCATAGTTTTGCTAAACGTTTTTTGATTGAAACAATAATGAACACTCTCTGTTGGCTGCAAATGTAGATAAAAATCACAATATCTTAGTATCGGCAGATGAAATTTTTGTAGCTCATCCGATAAATGTGTTTTTTCGTCCTTTTGGGGGCTCCTGAGTGTATTGTCCGACGAACAAAAGAGCCATTTGGTCCCAACACTATATAAAGATGTGTTGACTTGTTACCAATAGTAACAGCCTCAACAGGCAAGGCGCATCTGTTGCTCAATCCAGCGTCTGAACGCCTCCGCCATTCACCATCAGCACCTGTCCGCTCACCCACTCAGACACGGGAGAGGCGAAATACAAGACGGCCCCGGCAATGTCTGCCGCTTCTCCAAGACGCTTTATCGGCGTGTGGGCGAGCATCTTAGCCTCTATTTCAGGCGTCAGCACCGTGGAGAGGGCACGGGTCTTGGTTGCGCCAGGTCCTACATTGTTCACTCTGATGCCCATTGGACCATANTCNAANGCGAGNTTNGANGCCATGTGGTTGAGNGCNGCCTTNGNNGANCCNTAGATNGCCNTGGNNGGGCTGTTGTTGACGCTGCTCATGGACGTGATGTTGATGATACTCCCATAGCCAGACTCCTTCATGTACGGAGCCGCCAGCTTGCTGAGTTGCCAAGGCGCGAAAACGTTGATAGTGTAGATGCGCTCCACATAGTCGAGGTCGATGTCGAAAGGATTTTCCCTTCCTCCGCCACCCAATCCGGCATTGTTTACCAAGATGTTGATGGTGCCGTAGGTCTTGACCGCAAAAGACACGAGGTTGGACAAGTCTTCCTTGTTCATCACATCACACTTCACCGCCACGGCCTTGCCTCCAGCCTTGACGATGCCATCCACTGTGCTCTCGGCTTTCTCCAACGTGAGGTTGCTCACCACTACTGATGCCCCTGCGGCAGCAAGCACCTCACACGCGGCTTTCCCGATTCCGTCGCCGCCTCCCGTGACGACTGCGACTTTGCCTGACAGATCGAATAATTTGTTAAATTCCATCATTTCAAATTGGTTAGGATTTATATATCATATGTCATAAAATGTACAGCTTGATTCGTCTTTGTTGTCTTGGAGCCCCCCGAACGCAAGCCCGTGTGCTTCGTACACACGCAGCGTTATGCTTTGCCGTTGCTGATATAGTCGTACACCATCTGCGATATTTTAGCGATGAGGGACTCGGTGTCTTCAAACGAGAGGGTTGACCGGGTGCAGAACACGGCGATGGAGTAGTGCCGACCATCGGGGAGGATGACAAAGCCAATGTCGTTGATGCCATTGACCGTGCCGTCGGGCATGGTGCCCCATGTGCCAGTTTTGTGCCCGATGAGAACGCCGCCTCCTCGGGGCAGCAGGGCTGGCAGGCGGTTTTGCCCGGTGACGCAGTGCGTGAGCGTTTCCTTGAGCCATTCGTTCTTGTAGGCAACCTCCACCAGTCGGACAGCATCTTCGGGCGTGCTGAAATTCTCCGTGGAGCGAGCCTCGTCGATGTGCATTTCGTCTTCCGTCCAGCGTATCTGTGTGCGGTTCAGTCCCAACTTCCGCATTTTGGATTGTACATGCGCAGTGCCCCCGAAAAGGGAGAAAAGAATGTCGCAAGCGTTGTTGTCGCTTTGCAGCAGAGAATAGCGCAGCAAGTCCTCAATCGTGAGGCGGATGTTGCCGTCGGGATGGGCATCGCGCAAAGGGCTGTAGGTGTTCGGTCGAAGCATTTCTTTGGTCACAAGCACGGTCGAATCCAGCGACACCGAGTCGCGCTTCATGCTGTCGAGCACCACAATGGCCTGGTGAAGTTTGAACACGCTCATCAGCGGAAACGCCTTGTCTGCATTGGCTTGGCACACCATCTTCCCGTCGTGACACACCGCTACGCCCACCTCCACCTCGTTCATGCTGAGCAGGCTGTCTATCTTCTCTTGCAGCAGTTCGTTCGAGACGCTGCGCTCCGATGCGGACAGGGTGGTGTACCAACAGAACCCCAGCAGACCGATGTGCAGGATCAGAAAGGCGGGCACGCCATAACGGAACTTTTTGTGCAGCGTCTTGTGCCTCCACACCTTCATGCCAGCCCATGCGCCCAAGCTGCCGCCCATGAAGGCAAGCCAAAGCAGTGTGGATTCCGAGATGCGTCTCCACGACTTTTTCGCTTTCAACTTGTCGATGCCATAGACGAAGAACGTGATAACGCTGACGATGAGAAAGTAGCATATCAGTATAGCAATCATATCGCTATGTTCTTAATTTGGAAGCAAAGTTACTGAAATGTTCCGTATTGCAAGCACTATCTGCTGCTTTTTATGGTTCAGGTGACAAAACCGACCTTCAAGCAGCTGTCCCCGACGTATCAGTCCTCGTTTCTGTCCTTCTTCACAAGGATTGTAGTCCTCCTTCGGAAGGACTGCTGTCCTGCCGTGGGAGGATTGCAGTCCTGCAACGTCAGGACTCCTGACGAGCAAAGGCATGAGTACAGATGGTTCAGTCCGTCCAGTTGATGCGGAACTCATAACGGTCAAACTCCAAGTCTTCAGCCACATCTGCACACCGCAACGCCTCACGCACGACCTCCTGCTCCACAGGCGACAGCCATCGCTTTCCGCTTCTGCGTTCATAGTACGGGTTGCGCCCCCAGTGCGCCTGCAAATGCTCGCTGAAAACAGCATATTGGCGTGGCTTCATCTCGGATTNCATGCCCGTGAACCCCACGGCATAGCGGTCCAGCTTCCGCTCGCGGAAGAACTGGCACTCCTCGCCGCCTGGCACCGCATCGGGATTAAACACATGCAGAATCAGTTTGTCGGCAGGCACCATCGTCCGCACGATGTGGTGCAGGCACTTCTCTGCCAAGGGGCACTGCCCATTCAGGCACAAAGGGAAATTGCCCGGCACATCAGCAAGTTGAAAGGCTGTATTCATCATATCAATTCATGGGTATTAGTTGTACGGAATGTTTATTCCTTGCAAAGGTAAGAGAGATGAAGGACAAAAACAAAGAAACTCCACCCTTTCCGTATGGTTTTCTCTCCTTCTTTTGATTTATTGATGGGAAACTTGTAACTTTGTCACAAAATAGGATTCATGACGAAGAAATCGCAGGTGTTTGTATGAATGCAAATTGGACAAGAGAAGAAACAATTATTGCCTTCAATGTATATTGCAAAATTCCGTTCAAAGATAGCAATAAGAATCATCCTATGATAGTGAAATATGCTAATATCATAAGTAGGAGTCCGAGTGCTCTAAATATGAAAATAGGCAATCTTGGTCGTTTGGATCCCCTGCTAAAAGAGAACGGTATTGTTGGTTTGTCTCATGGTTCCAAAATAGAGCAATTGGTATGGGACGAATTTTATCGGGATCCTGAGAAACTTGTGTATGAGAGTGAGTGCCTTATTGCTAAATACTCCAATGGTAGTGTTGAGAATATGGTAAATATAGATATGACCAATCTGCCAGAAGGTAAAGAAAGAACAGTTATTGTCAAACAAAGAATCAATCAATCGTTTTTCCGTACCACAGTGTTAGCTTCATACAATAGCATGTGTTGTATTTCGGGTATATCCAATCCTCAACTTGTTGAAGCATGCCATATTTCAGGTTGGAAGGACGATACAAGGAATAGGACAAATCCTCACAATGGGGTTTGCCTTAACCCCTTTTTTCATCAGGCGTATGATAAGTATTATATTGCAATTACGCCAGATTTCACCATTGAGGTTTCAGACGTTCTTATTGATAACATAAAAGAGNAATCTTCACGTCGGTACTTCCAGTCAATAAACAAACGGAAGATGTTTCTTCCTGAAAAGTTTTTGCCTGATAGAGATTTGTTGCAAGTTCATTATGAAAAATANAAAAAGTCAANANGAAGNTTTCCCCCCGAATANATCATATTTCANTCTTTAANNAATNGNAAACTTATGCTTTGAGTGGGGCGGAAAAGTAGGGAACAAAAGTGAACAGAGACAAAATAAAAGTTGTGCTTTTTATAATAAACACCGTTTGGGTTCGTTTGTGGTAATATAGAACGGGAACGTAAAAGCGGATTGCCTATGAATGACTCTACTCCATTTGAAAAGAAAACATCAAGGATTTTGGAACTGAAGAATAAGTTGGTGCGCCCGTCTGAGGACACGCTATTCTTCTTGCAAATGTTTGCAAGAGCGTATGAACCGCAGATGGCGATGAGTGTGGCATAATCAGTAGTTTTTTTCTATCTTTGGATACAAGTAAGGTACTTTCTGCCTTGGCTTCGTCGGATGAAGCTAAGGAGCTTGTCAAGCGCATTAAGGGTGGCAAGGAAAAGGAGATGAGGGCTGACGGACTGAGTGGTTCGTCGGCTGCGTTGTTGTTGGCTGCCATGAAGAGTGGGAGGGGGGCTTTCCCGAACTTGTTGGTGGTGATGAATGATGCGGATGATGCTGGGTATATGTACCACGACCTGATGCAGATGATGGGGGAGGAGGATGCGGATGGTTCTGAGGAGCATGGAGTGCAGGTGCTGTTCTTCCCGTCGTCATACAGGAGGGCGATTAAGTATAACCAAAAGGATGCGGGGAATGAGATTCTGAGGACGGAAGTGCTGACGAGGGTGGCTGAAGCTGGGAACTTGCTGGTGGTCACTTATCCCGATGCGTTGGCGGAACGTGTGGTTTCAAAGCGAGAGTTGGATGAGAGCACGCTGACGGTAAAGGTGGGCGATGGGTTCGACATCGGCAAGCTGGAGAAGGACATCTTTGAACTGGGCTTCAATCGGGTGGACTATGTGTATGAGCCTGGGCAATTTGCGGTGAGAGGCAG
>WFMB01000032.1 GCA_009177185.1 Bacteroidales bacterium | reverse complement strand
GTGTGAAGTTCCCATGTTTGCTTTCAAGAGCCTTTCGTGGAAGAATGATAAGATTAAGTTCTTGTTCTTGGGTCTTTCGTTGCTGATTTTGGCTGGTGGAGCAGTGATGGGCGGTCTGTGCCCTGAGCTGGGCGTATGGATGGGCTTGTTCCGTGGTGTGGCGTGCTGCATCGGACTTTATGTCTGTATGTCGATTGTGGCATCTGTTTTGCCCGAAGATAGAGGTTAAGAGGGGAATGTACTCCTTTTAGCTAACGACAGAACATTGCTATGTCATTCATCTTACCTATTCTATTTCTTGTCCTTTTTATCATTTTAGGGCTTGTCATGTTGGGCTTTGTGCTGATGAGCCGTTTGGTGGGAGGTTTGCGCAACTTGCGTGCCTTGTTCCGTGTGTTCTCTGGCGGAAAGGGGAGAGGTGCTCAACGCGGTTCTGCCAAATCGTCATCTTCGGGTCATTCCTCGCGTACTTATTATCAAGAGAATCCATCAGGCAAAAAGAAAGCCCAAGCATCGGGAAAGATGTTTGGGCAGAACGAGGGTACGTATGTGGAGTTTGAAGAGGTCGAGTAAAGCCGTTTTTATTGAGGTCTTACTTGTCCGTCCCCTTCAATCAGCCATTTGTATGTACTGATTTCTTCCAATGCCATAGGACCANGCGCATGAAGTTTTTGGGTGGAAATGCCTATCTCTGCACCGAGACCGAATTGTGCGCCATCAGTGAATGAGGTGGGTGCGTTGTGGTAGACACAAGCGGCATCTACTTGGGTCATGAACTGATGGGCTGTGGTGCGGTTCTCTGTGATGATGCACTCCGAGTGTCCTGAACCGAAGCGGCGGATGTGTCGGATGGCTTCTTCGGCTGATACTACGGTCTTTATCGCCATCGTGTAGGCCTGGAACTCAGTGCCGTAGCTTTTTTCGGTAGAAGGCTTGAGGAGTTCTGCGGGGTAGTGGCCGTTGAGGACAGCGAGGGCTGGTTCGTCGGCATAAATCAGCACGTTGCTGGCTCGCAGTGGTTCGCAGATAGTGGGAAGGTCGGTCAGGCGGTCGGCATGAATCAGGGTGCAGTCGAGGGCATTGCACACGCTCACACGGCGGGTCTTGGCATTGTTGATGATGCGTGCCCCTTTCTCTGTGTCGCCGTCCTTGTCGAAGTAAGCGTGGCATACACCTGCACCTGTCTCAATGACGGGCACAGAAGCCTCCTGTCGCACAAAATCGATGAGCCGTTTGCTGCCACGAGGAATCACAAGGTCAACATATCCGTTGGCATGTAGCAAGGCACCTGTTGCCTCGTGAGTGGCTGGTAGCAGGGTGATGGCGTTCTCGTTGATGTGGAAGTCGCTCAACACCGACTTGATGATGTTGACGATGGCACGATTGCTGTCGTCGGCATCCTTTCCGCCTTTCAAAATACAGGCACTGCCAGCTTTGAGGCAGAGCGAGAACACGTCGAAGGTCACGTTCGGACGTGCCTCATACACGATGCCGATGACTCCGAAAGGTACACTCACGCGTTTTAAGTCAAGTCCATTGGGCAGCACCGAATGCTTCAGTACTTTGCCGAGAGGCGAGGGGAGAGTTGCTACATTGAGCGTATCGCCAGCGATGCCCTCAATACGTTCCTTGGTCAGTTTCAGACGGTCATACATGGGGTTCTCCTTGTCCATTCTGGCAAGGTCTTTGGCGTTGGCAGTCAAGATGGTGTCGGTCTCCTTGATAGCCTTGTCTGCCACTGCCATCAGCACTCGGTTGATGGTGTCGTTGTTGAGAAGGGCAAGCTCGATGCTCGCCTCCTTCGATGCTTGGAAAATATCTTCTAACATAGAAATTCAGTGCAAGGTGTGTTGTCTCGGTCGTGCATCAGTTTGAGTAGCACATCGTCGCGCTTGCCGTTGGCGATGATGACGCTGATGCCAGTGGCAGCTGTCTGTGTTGCCACGCTCGACTTGCTCTGCATGCCGCCCCGTCCTGCTGATGACCGCTTTGTTTGAATGTAGTCGTCCAGCCGCTTGCCTGGCTTCACGATGNTGACGAGGCGCGANTCGGGGGCTGCTGGNTCGCCNGTGTAGATACCGTCGATGTTGCTCAGAATGATGAGCATCTGCGATTGTGTCATCTGCGCCATGAGGCCAGAGAGTTCATCGNTGTCGGTGAACATCAGTTCCGTCACCGACACCGTGTCATTCTCGTTCACGATGGGCAGCACCCCGTTTTCCAGCATCACACGCATACAGTTCTCTTGGTTCTTGCGATGCTCTGAGTCGGAGAAGTTTTCCTTTGTGGTCAGCACTTGCCCCACGGGGATGCCGTATTCTCTGAACAACTCAAAGTATCGGTTTATCAGCTTTGCCTGACCTACCGCCGAGAAGAGCTGTCGCTGATCTACCGAGTCGAGGTCGTGCTGTATGTGTTTCAGTTCGCTGCGTCCGCTTGCCACGGCTCCCGATGAGACAAGGATGATTTCGTGTCCCTCGTTGCGCAGACAGGCAATCTGGTCAACCAACGCCGACATACGGGTCACGTCCAACGACCCGTCTGCTCTTGTCAACACGTTGCTGCCAATCTTTATTGTCATTCGCATCTGTATTATCCTCCTGTTTTTGTGTTCAATCCATGCCCCCTCATGATGTCCAGCGCATGTTGCTGCACCTCCTCCGATGGGGCTTTCATCGGGAATGCCTCTGGGTTGTATGCCGTTCCCAGTCGTGCATGCTTGCCGATGCCCACATCGTGATACACCAGCAGGTTCACCACTTCGGGCTTCGTGGGCAGCGAAGCCAAGAACGCAGCCGAGGCGTTCAGGTTCTCGTCGTCGGCATTCACTCCCACAATCAGCGGAATGCGAATCCAAAACTTCTTGCCCATCTCACTCAGCATGCGGATGTTGGCGAGTATCTGCTCATTCTCCACACGGGTGTAGAACTTGTGCTTCTCGCTGTCCATCAGCTTCAAATCGACCAGAAACAGCTCGCACCTTTCAGCTACTTTCCGTACATGCTCAGGAGATGCAAACAGGGTCGTATCGACCGTTCTGTGTATGCCTCTCTTGCCCAATTCATCCAGCACCTCACACAGATAATCCGTGTGCATCAGCGGTTCTCCTCCACACAGGGTCACGCCTCCACCGCTTTCCTCCATCACTAGCCGTTCCTTCTCCACCACCTGCATCAGCGCTTCCATTGTCCACTCCTTTCCTGCCATCTCCAAGGCGAGCGTGGGGCACTCGTCGGTGCATTTGCCACAAGCGACACAATGTCCTAAGTCTTTGATGCCATCGGGGGTGAGTTGCAGATTCTTCTCGGGACACGCCTCCATGCAGCTTTGACATCCGATGCACTTCTTCTTTGTGTACATCTTTGCGGGCTTTTCCTCCAGCCCCTCGGGGTTGTGACACCACACACACCGCAACGGACAACCCTTCATGAAGATGGTTGTCCTGATGCCAGGTCCGTCGTTGATGGCAAACCGTTTGATGTCGAAAATCAGTGCCATTTTGCCATTGATTTTGCCACAAAGTTACGGCTTTTCTCTGTAAACCGCACAAGAATCTTTTGCTTATTCATAACTTACGAACAATTATTCATAACTTGTGAATAATTGTCCCAAACTTATGAACAATTATTCGCAACATATGAACGATTTGCCCTCCGAGCCATCTCGAACAGCGATACAGGCAAATGACAATATCCGTCTGAGTGTTTGTCAAGATAGTCTTGGTGACGCTCGTCCGCAGGGTAGAAACCCTGCAAAGGCTCCACTTCCACGGCGATGGGAGCGTCGATATGCTGTTGCTCCTCGGCGAAAACGCGTTGAATGATAGGCAAATCAGTCTCGGCAGTGTAATACACGCCAGTCCTGTAACGTGTCCCCTCGTCGTGTCCCTGCTTGTTGAGGCTGGTGGGGTCGATAGCCTTGAAGAACATCCGCAGGAGGAACGCCAAATCGACAATGGTGTCGTCATACTCAATGCGCACGGTCTCGGCATAGCCCGTCGTGTCGGTATAAACTTCCTCATAAGTCGGGTCGTCCGTTTGTCCGTTGGCGAAGCCCACTTCGGTGTTCGTCACGCCGTTTATCTGTTTGAAGTAATGTTCGGTGCCCCAAAAGCAGCCTCCGGCAAGAAAAATGTCTTTGGTCATGTTGTTCCCTTTCTTTAGAATGTGACTGTTTGATGTGAATTTTGTATGAGGGGATACTAACGGATTTCTTTCAGTTCAATACCTTCATCTTTCCCCAAGTTGCGGCTATATTGGCGGTCATGAGCATTGTTCCAGTGTTCAAACACGCCAAGACTACCAGTGGGTACACCGTTAGGGCAATAGTTGCCGAACTGGACATTCTTTCCAAGGGCTGCCTGTTTGAGGTAGTTGTCGCAGTTGACACTGGAGCCTTTCGGAAAGGCTGGTGCTCCGCTGAAGCCCAGATTGTTGTTAAATTCGGCATCAAGCATGTCAAGACATACACACTCAATAGCCACGGGGTCTTGCGACATCAGATAGCAACTGCTCCAGCCGCCGTCGAACAGATTGTTCCAATGGTCACGGTCGGCACGTGGAGCGCCTACGTTGGTCTGCATGCCATATAATCCATCGACAATATAAAGTATGGTCTTTCCTCCTAAATTGGGGCAGCCCATCAAATCGACTAATGCGCTATAAGCTCCGTCTTTGGCACGGAATTGGCTGACGGTTGATTTGTCGTGTTCCTTGAATGGCCACTGGATAGAGCCAAAATGGTTTTTCGCACAGGCTGTGATGCCTGCGATTTCATGTCCTTTCAGTAGAGCCAGATTGATGAGATAGGTTGCTTCCACCACCGCCTTGGGTAGCGCGTTCCCGAGCTCCACACGAGGGTTTGTGTATTGGATGGCACCTTGAACCCATTCAGCCGCTTCGACGCCTTGGGATCCTCGGGCGCTCATCCATCGCACGTCAGGAAACAATTTGTGTACGGGAGCATAAATGCGGTCAGGTATGGTCCGTGGACGGAAACCAATGGAGGCATCGTAGAGGAGGACATCTTGTTGGCGCACTCCTG
Organism: Bacteroidales bacterium; assembly: GCA_009177185.1. Classification (GTDB taxonomy): domain Bacteria; phylum Bacteroidota; class Bacteroidia; order Bacteroidales; family Bacteroidaceae; genus Minthosoma. Next base: position 26,167 of record WFMB01000032.1, on the reverse strand, counting down.
CGTCGTGGGTAAGTTGGCGGAGCAAGCTGATGAGTGCTTGTGGCGACTGGTCAATGTCGTTGTCGCGGTCTTTCGTGTCAAAAGTGTTGTTGAGATTGATTTTCACCGCAATCACTTCACCAGCCTTGTAGCCAGCCTTGCCACGTCCGTGTGTCTGGTTGTAGTGCATGAAAAGACGGTGCCACGCCTTTTTGCAGTTCTTGGTCTCCAGCAATGCGCACAGAGACTTCGTGTAAGTCTGGTCAAGGGCTTCTTGGTCAATGTTCCCTTCATCCCACCAATGTCCATGTTCTCCATCCCATCGAGCCATTTCAGGGTTGTGCATGAGGACGACTCGACCAGGATGAACTCCTTTCCCCTCTCCAAAAGGCTGATTGGGGATTGTCTTTAAGGATTGTGCCGTGCTCACGNCAGGAAAAGCCATGNATGCGATGGATAAAAGNATACTTGACAATATCAAGTCCTTCGTTCTCCGNCTTTGCGNTGAGTNTGTCTGCTTGGAGGANGGCTTCGNNACCCCAAAGCTGCCTCCAGCAAGAATAATGTCTTTGGTCATAAGCGTTGATGCTGTTTTCTCGTTTGCAAAAGTTGTCTCTTCTTCTTGCAACAAGGCAAGGCGGAACTTACGCTAAATCCTCGTTCTCCGTTCTTGCGATAATCTCGTTCTGCAGCTGCTCGGTCATGTCGTTGAAGTAGTCGGAATAACCAGCCACGCGGACAAGGAGGTCCTTGTATTCATCGGGTTGCTTCTGGGCATCGAGCAGGGTTTGTGTGTCAACGATGTTGAATTGGATGTGATGACCGCCCATCGAGAAATAGGCACGGATGAGAGAAACGAGCTTCTGCAAGTCCTCCTCACGCTTCAGCAGCGAGGGCACAAAGCGCACGTTGAGCAGGGTACCGCCCGACTTGGTTTGGTCGAGCTTGCCCAGCGACTTGATGACCGCCGTAGGTCCGTTCGTGTCGGCACCATGCGCAGGCGATGTGCCATCGCTGATGGCGAAACGTGCCATGCGACCGTTGACCGACGCGCCACAAACAGAGCCGAAGTAGTTGTGGCAGGTGGTGGAGAGCATGTTGAGCTGTGTCGTGCCGCCACGCGTGTTAGGATGTCCCTCAATGGCTTCCACGAGGTCGTCATACACCTTCACAGCAATCGAGTCAGCATATTCGTCGTCGTTGCCGAAGAAGGGGGTGCGGTTCATGATGAACTGGCGCATCTTCTCCTGCCCCTCGAAGTTGTGGCTTACGGCATCGAGGAGTTCGTCCATCGTGAACTTCTTGTCCTCGAAGACGTGCTTCTTCATCGTCGCCAGGCAGTCAGTGATGGTACCAAGCCCTGTACATTGTATATATGTGGTGTTGTAGCGCGCACCGCCACTGTAGTAGTCACGTCCGCGCGTGATGCAGTCGTCGATGAAGAGCGATAGGAATGTGGCAGGAGCATAGAGCGAGAACATACGTTCGATGTAGTTGTTCACCGCCAGCTTCATGTTGACGAAATAAACCATCTGCTTGTGGTAAGCGTCGTACAGCTCCTCGTAAGTCTTGAACGTGCGTGGGTCGCCCGTCTCCAGTCCCAGCTTCTTGCCCGTCATCGGGTCGATGCCGTTGTTCAGCGTNATCTCCANAATCTTTGGCGTGNNCAGATANCCCGTGAGGATATAGGCCTCCTTGCCGNACGCANCCACCTCGATNNAGCCTGAGCAGCCACCCTCGTTGGCGTCCTCCTGCGTCTTGCCTTGGCGCACCAGCTCCTTCGTGTAGGTGTCGGGGTTGAAGACAGAAGGGTAACCATGACCTTGACGAATCACCTTGGCGCCAGCCAGCACAAACTCGTCGGGCGTGACTTTGCTGACATGGATGGAGAGCCCGGGTTGTAACTCGTGTAGCTCTTCCTGCACCTCAAGGATAATGTATGAGAGGTCGTTCACCGCATTGTTGCCATGGCGGTCGATGCCACCAATGTTGATGTTGGTGAAGTCGTTGTAAGTGCCCGACTCCAAGGCGGTCACACCCACCTTTGGGGGTGCTGGCTGGTTGTTGAACTTAATCCAGAAGCACGAAATCAGCTCCTTCGCCTTGTCGCGGGTCATCGTTCCGTCCTCCAGTCCCTGCTTGTAGAAGGGGTAGAGATGCTGGTCGATGTGTCCAGGGTTCATACAGTCCCAGCCGTTCAGCTCGGTCACTGTGCCGAGGTGGACAAACCAGTACATCTGAATCGCCTCCTGCATATCTCTTGGTGCATGGGCAGGCACCCAACGGCACACGTCGGCAATCTTCAACAACTCCGTCTTGCGCTGTGGGTCTTCCTCCTTCGCTGCCATCTCCTCTGCCAACTCTGCATGCCGTTCCGCAAACAGGATGGCAGCATCGCAGCTGATGTCCATAGCTTGTAGTTCCTGCTGCTTGTCGGTCGCTTCGGGGTCGTTGATGAAGTCCAGCTCGGCAAGGGTCTTGGCAATGAGTGCCTTTGTGTCGAGTAAGCCACGGTGGTACATCTTGCCGTCCATTGCCGTGTGACCGCCAGCACGCTGCTCCATGAACTCGGTGAACACTCCTGCGTGGTAAGCTTCTTCCCATTCCTTGCTCACATGGCTGAAGATGCGCTCGCGCTGTGTCCTTCCCTGCCAATAGGGGATGACCTCACGCTCATAGGTGTCGATGTCCTCTTGGCTGATGTAATAGGGTTGTAGCTTGCGGTCGTTCAGCGTGTGGAGGTCTTCCACCGTGTGGCAGGTCAGTTCGGGGAAGGTAGGCACAGCCTTGGGTACAGGGCCGCGTTCGCCCACGATAAGTTCGTCCTTACCGATATAGATGGTCTTCTTCTTGCAAATCTCGTAGAAGTTGCGGGCACGGAGGATGCAGTTGGGCATCTTGCCGTAGTTCTCCTTGTAGAACGCCGTTTCGATGAGAGCACGCTCAATGGTGAGTGTGGTAGGCGTGTCGATGCTCTGCTGGTGCAGACGTTTCACGCGGTCGTTCATGCCGCCCTCATTCTCAGGATGCTGGAGGGCATAATTCATTTTGCTATGCGGCGCACGCATAGCGACAGTTGTAGCCATATATTGCTAATCTATATATAAATGAAGTTTATGTAAATCCCTTGGTCTTGTTGCGCTTGCCGCGTTCAATGCCGGAAGCCTCCTTGGTTGCCAGCTTCTCCTCCAGCGTGAGGTTGTTCCACCACGCGGAGCAGTCAGGGTAAGCCTTGCCCGACACTTTCATTTTGTTCTCAATGCTCAGTGCCGACCACCACTTAATCATGTCCACTTCTGGATTCATAGTCGTTGAGGAATTAAAAAGTTGTACAACAAGTTGCAAAGATAGAAAAAAAACGGCGATATCTCCAAGTGTTTTCGGAATAAAATGCCAGAACTTCTTCTTCTCGTCTGCTGGATAGGCGGTCTCATCATCCTTCAGAAGGAAGGTGCGGCATGGGGCGTGAGACGCTTCGGTGTGAGGTGTGCTTTCACGGCCTCAAAATCGGAGTCCCCGACATCGACCGACCGATGTCCCCGACTCCGATTGGTCGATGTCGGGGACTCCGATTTTTGTGCCCTTTTTGAAGGGGTGGCTCTGCGACCCTCGTCGAGACCTTGGGGTGAGTCCTGTTTGGGTGCTGGCGAGTTATCACGCCATGTTCCGTTTTGGCAGGTCTTCTGCTGAACTGGAGGCGTTCGAGCAACTTTCTGCCGCCAAGTTGAGGTGATTGTGGATGAAAAGGCGTAACTTTGTCGCAGATTGGGCGAAAGGTCTAATCGTGACGATAAAGAAGAATCAGACTTATGATGGAAAAATCATTAAGAGAACAGATTGTGGCGCTGGTGAAGAGCGAAGTGGTGCCAGCGGTGGGTTGTACGGAGCCGATAGCGGTGGCGTTGTGTGTGGCGAAGGCGACGGAGACACTGGGACGGGTGCCCGAGAAGATTCATGTGTTGCTGTCTGCCAACATCCTGAAGAATGCGATGGGTGTGGGCATTCCTGGTACGGGCATGATTGGTCTGCCGATTGCGGTGGCGTTGGGTGCGCTGATAGGAAAGTCGGCGTATGAGCTGGAGGTGCTGAAGGATGTGACGCCCGAGGCGGTGGAGCAGGGAAAGCGGTATATCGCGGAGAACCGCATTGCCATCGGGCTGAAAGAGGGCATCGCGGAGAAGCTGTATATAGAGGTGTGGGTAGATGGTGGCGGCAGCACGGCTGAGGCGATTATCTGCACGGGTCATCAGGACTTCCTGTGTGTGAAGAAAGACGGTGTGACGCTCTACGAACGCCCCTGCAAGGCGGAGGACGAGGGAGATGAGGAGTGTACATGGCTGACGCTCAGCAAGGTGTATGAGTTTGCCACCACGGCTCCGCTGGAGGAGATTGAGTTTATCCGCGAGGCGAAGGTACTGAACGAACGGGCGGCGGAGGAGTCGCTGAAAGGGAATTACGGTCACACGCTGGGCAAGACGTTGACACGTCCGCTGGGCAAGGGTGTCTTTGGCGACACGATGTTCTCGCATATCATCTCTTCGACGGCTTGTGCCTGCGACGCGCGCATGGCAGGTGCGGCGATTCCTGTGATGTCGAACTCGGGTAGTGGCAATCAGGGCATTTGTGCCACGCTGCCGGTGGTGAAGTTTGCGGAGGAGAACCATAACACCGACCAGGAATTGATTCGGGCGTTGATGCTGAGCCATTTGACTGCCATCTACATCAAGCAGTCGCTGGGCAAGTTGTCGGCGTTGTGTGGATGCGTAGTGGCTTCGACGGGTTCGGCCTGTGGCATCACCTACTTGATGGGTGGCGACTATGAGCAGATTACGTATGCGGTGAAGAACATGGTGGCGAACCTGACGGGCATGATTTGCGACGGTGCTAAGCCTTCATGCGCATTGAAGCTCTCGTCGGGCGTGAGCATGGCGGTGCTGTCTGCCATGCTGGCTGTGCAGCGCAACTGCGTCAGCTCGGTGGAGGGCATCATCGACGACGATGTTGACCGGTCTATCCACAACCTCACCCGTATCGGCAAGGATGCAATGGAGGAGACGGACCGCTGTGTATTGGAGATTATGACTAATAAAAAATGTGAATAAATAAAGAAACTACGGATTTTGTCGTAACTTTGCAAGTGGTTAAGGTTGATGTCCGAGGCTGAACCTTTCAAACCGGCTGACCTTTGCCATCTAACACTTAAAATTTAATATCTATACAAATGGCGTTAAAGACTTTGATTATAGGAAGTGGGCCTGCTGGATACACGGCGGCGATTTATGCTTCGAGAAGTTCGCTGGAGCCTGTGCTCTACGAGGGATTGCAGCCAGGCGGACAGCTGACANANACTANAGACNTGGATAACTTTCNNGGTTATCCTGATNGCACGACGGGGCANGAATTGATGGACGACCTGCGTGCGCAGGCGGAGCGTTTGGGCACTGACCTGCGTGATGGGGTCATCACGAAAGTGGAGCTGTCGAAAGATGGCATTGCGCCCCACAAGGTGACGACCGACGACGGTACGGTGCTGGAGGCGCACACGCTGATTATCTCGACGGGTGCATCGGCCAAGTATCTGGGTCTGGACGATGAGAANAAATATGCAGNGCAGGGCGTTTCGGCCTGTGCCACCTGCGACGGCTTCTTCTACCGCAAGAAGGTGGTAGCCGTGGTGGGCGGTGGCGACACGGCCTGTGAGGAGGCGCAGTATCTGTCCAGCTTGGCGAAGAAGGTCTATATGATTGTGCGTCGCGACGCGTTGCGTGCCAGCGATGCCATGCAGCAGAAGGTGAAGGAGGCGGAAAACATCGAAATCCTCTGGAACACACAGACGGAAGGTCTCTATGGCGACAACGGCGTGGAGGGTGCTCATTTGGTGGAGAACAAGGGCAAGGAGAACGAGCGTCGCTATGACCTGCCTATTGATGGTTTCTTCCTCGCCATTGGGCATCACCCTAACAGCGAGGTGTTCCGTCCCGATGTGGAGGTGGATGAGCAGGGCTACATCAAGGTGCAGCATCCTACTACTGCCACCAATGTCCCTGGTGTGTTTGCGGCGGGCGACGTGGCAGACCCTCTCTATCGTCAGGCTATTAGTGCTGCTGGCAGCGGATGCCATGCCGCCATTGATGCCTTGCATTATCTACAGGAAAAAGGAATTATTTAATTGAAGACAATGAAAAGATTTTTCACGATTCTGCTTGCGCTCTGTTGCTTGGGCGTGGCGCAAGCGCAGTTTGCCAAGCCTGTGAAGGTGACCACCACCATCAAGGAGACATCGGCCACGGAGGCGGTCATTACGTTTGTGGCCTCTATCCAGAGTGGCTGGCACATGTATAGCACCCAAGTGGTGGAAGACGGTCCAACGCCCACGACCATCAATGTGGATAAGATTACGGGTGCGGAGTTGGATGGTCCGCTGAAGACGGCTGCCGTGCCCATCAAGAAGTATGAGGACATGTTTGGTGCCGATGTCTATTTCTTCGAGAACACGGCGACGTTCATTCAGAAGTTGAAGCTCTTGGGTGGCAAGTACGAGGTGGAGGGCTACCTGCAGTTTGGTGCTTGCAACGACCAAAACTGCATTCCGCCCACATCGGAGGAATTTAGCTTTAAGGGCGAAGTGGCCGCTCCCGGTCCCAAGACTGCTGAGGTGAAGAAGGCTGGGCAGGAAGAACAGGCTGCCTCTGAGCCTGTCGCTCAGGAGGAAGAGGCTGCTGTTNCTGAGGAGGCTGACNGCACGGCNGNGGTGCTTGACAGCGTGTCGTCTGCCTTGGGCGAAGGCGACATTTGGGCACCTGTGATTGAACAACTTGCTGCATTTGACAAGGGGGGCAACGGCAACACGTCCGATGCTTCTCTTTGGCGTATATTCCTGTTGGGTCTGTTGGGCGGATTGGTGGCGCTGGTCACTCCCTGTGTGTGGCCCATCATCCCGATGACCGTATCGTTCTTCTTGAAGCGTGGAACGACCAGAAAATCGACGGATGAGGAGAAAGCGGCTGCCAAGAGGCGTGGAATCCGGGATGCTGTCCTCTATGGCATCAGCATCATTGTGATTTACGTCACGCTCGGCTTGGTCATCACGGCTGCATTCGGCGCTTCGGCACTGAACAATCTTGCCACGAATGCCGTGTTCAACGTCTTGTTCTTCCTCATGCTGGTGGTGTTCGGTATTTCTTTCATTGGCGGCTTTGAGATTACGTTGCCGTCGAAATGGAACACGGCTGTGGATGGCANGGCTAACAGCACTACGNGACTNTNGAGCGTCTTCCNGATGGCGTTCACGNTGGTGCTNGTGAGCTTTTCNTGCACAGGTCNCATCATCGGCTTCCTGCTGNTGCAGGTGGTTACATCGAGCATTGTCGGTCCTGTCATCGGTATGCTGGGCTTTGCTATCGCATTGGCGCTGCCCTTCACGGTGTTTGCCCTCTTCCCGCAGTGGCTGAATGCTGCGCCCAAGAGTGGCAACTGGATGAACGTGGTGAAGGTGACATTGGGCTTTGTGGAGCTGGCATTCGCTTTGAAGTTCTTCTCTGTGGCTGACTTGGCATACGGCTGGGGGCTGCTTGACCGTGAGGTGTTCCTCTCGCTTTGGATTGCGCTGGCAGCCTTGTTGGGTGCTTACCTGATTGGGTGGATTCGATTCCCGCATGACGAAGAAGAGTATGACGAGATGGGCGAGGTGGTGCTGCATCAGAAGACCTCCATCCCGCGTTTCTGTCTGGCACTCGTGTCGTTCGCCTTTGCCATTTACATGATTCCTGGTCTTTGGGGTGCTCCATTGAAGGCGGTGAGTGCCTTCGCGCCTCCGATGAAGACGCAGGACTTCAACCTTGCTGCCGAGCAGGAGGTGAAGCCGATGTTTACCGACTATGAAGAGGGTATGGCATACGCCAAGGCGCACAAGATGCCTGTGATGATAGACTTTACGGGTTATGGCTGTGTGAACTGCCGCAAGATGGAGGCTGCCGTGTTTGTTGACCCTACGGTGGCGGACATCATGACCAACAAGTATGTGCTCATTCAGCTCTATGTGGACGAGAAGACGAAACTGCCTGAGCCTATCGTGGTGGATGACAACGGCACGACACGCAAGCTGCGTACCGTGGGCGACAAGTGGAGCTACTTGCAGTCGCAGAAGTTTGGCGGCACGGTTCAGCCACTATACGTGCTGCTCGACAACGAGGGCAATGTCTTGGAGAAGAGCTATTCGTATGACGAGGACATCTCCAAGTTCATCAACTGGCTCAACAGCGGTCTCAGCCGTTATCAAATGTAAATCTCAGGATTCGTTACGTGCTCTGACAGCTAACGCAGACCTTTAACCTCAGAAACAGATGTTCATCAACGGCAATCTCTATATCGCACGAAGCGCAGACGGTCCTGTCTGCTTGACGGGGCGCATGTGCAATCGCCATGGTCTCATTGCGGGTGCCACAGGAACGGGCAAGACTGTGTCTTTGCAGGTGTTGGCGGAGACGTTCAGTCAGGCAGGTGTGCCTTGCTTCATGGCGGACATGAAGGGCGACCTCTCTGGCATTTCACAGGTGGGCAAGATGTCCTCCTTCATTGAGAAGCGCAAGGATGACTTCGGTATCCCCAATCCCGAGTTCAAGGCTTGTCCTGTGCGCTTCTACGACGTGTTTGGCGAGCAAGGCTTTCCCATGCGTACCACGGTGTCAGCCATGGGACCTCAGTTGCTGAGCCGCTTGATGGGGCTGACCGATGTGCAGAGTGGCGTGCTCAACATCGTCTTTCGCATTGCCGACGACAAGGAGCTGCTCCTTATCGACCTCAAGGACCTGCGCCTGATGCTCGACTTCGTGGGGCAGAACGCTGGGCTGTTCACTACGGTGTATGGCAACATATCGTCTGCCAGCATCGGTGCCATCCAGCGCGCTGTGCTGGAGATTGAGAGCGAAGGCGGTGACAAGTTCTTTGGCGAACCTGCATTCGATGTGAACGACCTCGTTGACACGGAGAACGGCATGGGCGTGATGAGTGTGCTTGCTGCCGACAAGTTGATGCTCAATCCTAAACTCTATTCCACCTTCCTTCTTTGGCTGATGACCGAGCTGTATGCCACGCTGCCTGAGATAGGCGACCAAGAGTTACCGAAACTCGTCTTCTTCTTCGATGAGGCTCACATGCTCTTCGACAACACGTCGAAAGCGATGATTGATAAGTTGGAGCAGGTCATCCGCCTGATACGCTCCAAAGGCGTGGGCATCTATTTCATTTCTCAGTCGCCATCCGACATCCCCGATGCTATCCTCGGGCAGCTCGGCAACCGCATCCAGCATGCGCTCCGTGCCTACACGCCCAAAGACCAAAAAGCCGTTCGTGTGGCAGCGCAGTCTTTCCGCGTCAACCCCAAGTTCAGCACTGAAGAGGTCATCATGGAGCTGGGTACAGGAGAAGCCCTCGTGTCCGTGCTCGACGAGAAGGGTGCGCCCACCGTCGTGCAGCGTGCCAACATGCTCTTCCCTCTCAGTCAGATAGGTGCTGTGACCGACGGGCAGCGTCTCGACGTTCAGAATGCCGCTCCAGACCGCATCAAGGAGTACGCATCGTTCTACGACCGCGAGAGTGCCTACGAAGTGCTCATGGCCCAGAAGCAGCGCGAGGATGCCGAAGCCGCCGAAATGTTGCGTCAGAAGGAGGAGACCAAACGACAGAAAGAGGCGGAAAAGGAGGCTGAACGCCAGCGCAAGCAAGACGAGAAAGAAGCCGAACTTTTGCGCAAGCAGCAGGAACGTGCCGCCAAGGAGAAAGCCAAGAGTTCCAGCATGTGGAAGCGCACCATCTTTGGCACACTGATAGGTGCTGTGCTGGGTTCTGTGGGTCGTCAGGTTGGCAACGAAGTGGGCAAGACCATCGCTGGTGGCTCGTCGCGTAGTACCTCTGCAGCAAAGAAGACGACTTCCACCCACAAAACCTCCAAGAAGAGCAACTCATCAGCCAGTTCCATTCTCGGTTCAGCCGCCAAGACAGCCGCCACCACAGCCACTAAGCGAGTGACCAACGAAATCCTGAAGAACATCTTCAAGTAAGCACACGTTTACTTCCTAATACTCATTAACAGAGGGCAGCACATCGTGCTGCCCTCTGTCTTTTTCTCTCGTGTTCCATTCCTTGTTGTTGAAAGCGAAGCACATGACTTAAAGCGCGCACCCTGCGCATGTCTTATCGTTCACCCTGCGCGAAATAATATGCGCAGGGTGAGCGTATTATTTCGCGCAGGGTGTGGACGTAGAGTCACACATGGTGGGGCGAAGACTCTCGTGATGGTGAGGAATAATTGTTGCCCTTCATGGGTGTTGTGATAATGAGTAACTTGATGGAGTGAACAGGTCAGTAAACATTTAGTTTCATTTTCTTTCCTGTTTTTTGTTTATTCCTTATCTTTGCATTCCAATAGTTGAATGACGTATGCCCCATCTGTACCCGTTGCTTTTTGAACCGAATCTGCACCCTGTGGTGTGGGGCGGTAAGCGTTTGTGTCCTTATAAGGAGTTGCCGCAGACCGATGAGCCGATAGGTGAGAGTTGGGAGGTGAGCGTTGTGCCTTCGGGCATGAGCGTGGTGAGCAATGGTGTGTTTGCAGGTAAAGACCTTGCTGGTGTCATCAGTACTTCGCCAGCGCATGTCTTGGGTGAGACGGTGGCNCGGAAATACGGGGGAAAGCTCCCTTTGCTGGTGAAGTTTATTGATGCGGAGCAGGATTTGAGCATTCAGGTACACCCCAATGATGAGATGGCGAGGCGAGAGCATGGAAAGATGGGGAAGAGCGAAATCTGGTATGTCATCGACGCAAAGCCGGGGAGTTTCCTCTATGCAGGTTTCAAGGAGGACATCACGCCAGAAGAGTACAAGCNTCGCGTCAGCGAGGGGACGATAGTGGNGNCTTTGGCNNAGCATGAGNTGAAGAAGNGCGNTGTNTTNTATCTGCCAGCAGGACGGGTGCATGCCATCTGTGGCGGCATCTTGTTGGCAGAGGTGCAGCAGTCGTCGGATGTGACGTACAGGATTTATGACTATGATCGTCCGGGAATGGATGGATGTCCGCGCGAACTGCATACGGAACTGGNNGCACGGGCGCTGGACTTCCGTGTGGAGGACGACTACAGGACGTTCTATGCTGACCCGAGCAATCGGGCGACCTGCATTGTTGACTCGCCTTATTTTACCGTGAGGGTGACGGAGCTGACAGAGCCGTTTCATAGAAATCTGATGAAGTACGACAGCTTTATCATCAGCATGTGTATTCAGGGCGACTGTATCATTCGGGTGCGCTCCACTGGCGAGGAAGTGTTGCTGCGTGAGGGGTGGAGCACGCTGATTCCTGCTGCCATTGCCGACTATGATGTGATTCCGCTAAATGGCAAAACACGTATGTTGGATACGTTTATCAATAACAAGGATAAGAGTCTGGGACGGCGTANCACCCGATTCCTGCATNTNACGAATAAATAAAATGATNNNATGAAGCATTTTTTGAAACAAATAGGATTGTTGGCAGGGCTGTGCCTGTTGGCATCNGGCGTGTCGGCTCAGAAGNCNGTGCGCCAGTTGGCTGACTCGATTGTGAAGTATCAGATGAAATCGGGCGGATGGCCCAAGAATCAGGATTGGCTGAAGGGCGCAGACCAAAAGGAGGCTGCTGTGTGGCGTAAGACGGGCATCGGCTCGACCATCGACAATGGTGCTACGGTGAAGGAAATGGAGAGTCTTGCCAAGGCTGTGGACCAAATCGTACAGATGCAGGCGGAGAACTTGGTGTGGTTGGATAAGGATTTGGTGAAGCGTGAGAAAGCACGCTATTGCCAGTCGTTCAGGCGTGGGTTGGAGTATCTGCTGGCTATGCAGTATGATACAGGTGGTTTCCCCCAGTTTTATCCAGCCAAGCGCGATGAGGACTATTCGTCGCAGATAACTTTCAACGACCAGGCGATGGTGAATGCCTTAAAGGTGTTGCGCGATGTGGCGAACGATTCCGTGCGGTTCATCAATATGGAAGTGGATAAAGGGTTGAAGAAGAAGTGTCAGGAGGCTTTCCAACAAGGGATTCAGTGCATTTTGTTTTGTCAGATTCGCGTCGATGATACGGGAAAGGTGATTCCATTTGATACGGCGGACTGGAGGTTCGGTAAGCTGACGGTGTGGTGTCAGCAGCATGACAAGGAGACGTTTGTGCCCGTGAAGGCGCGGGCGTATGAGCTGCCATCGTTTTCGGGACATGGAGAGACGTGTGGCATCTTGAATCTGTTGATGGACATTGAGAATCCGACGGAAGATGTCAAGGCGNCCGTGAAGGNTGGTGTGGAGTGGCTGGAAGCGCATGCGATGTGTAATGTAGTNCTGNAACGCTATACGAACGAGGACGGACAGAACGACGTGCGATTGGCGGAACAGCAGGGTGCGCCGCTCTTGTGGGCGCGATTCTATGACCTTGAAAAGGCAGAGCCGATGTTTTGCGACCGTGATGGCGTGCCTCGCCAGCATTTGGAGGAGGTGGGCTATGAGCGCAGGAATGGCTACCAATGGGTGGGCGATGGTCCGCGGCGGGTGATTGAACGATTCAAGGAGTGGAATCAATGAGCATGAAAGAGAAACGAACATAATCATTATAAAACAGAAAAAAGATGGGAGATAACAACAACCAGCAGCTTCAGATTGAGCTGAAGCCAGAAGTAGCCGAGGGCGTGTATTCTAACCTCGCCCTCATCACACACTCAAGCAGCGAGGTAGTGACCGATTTTATTCAGATGATGCCTGGCATGCAGAAGGCGCAGGTGAAGAGCCGTGTCATCATGGCTCCAGAGCATGCCAAGCGTTTGATGCTTGCCTTGCAAGACAACATCAGGAAGTATGAGGCGCAGTTTGGCACGATTCGGCTGTCGCAACCGCAGCAATCGAATGAGGGTCGCACCATTGCGCCTTTCAACCTCAAGAAAGGGGAAGCGTAAGGGCTTTTTCTTCACGCGTACATATATATAGTATATAATAGACTCGACTTGCACAAGTTGAGCCTTTGGAGCTTAATGTGAAGTCAAAGGGAGGATACGTGCCACAGAAGAAGGAGAGTGGCATCTGTCCTTTGCTTAGGCTTTGTGCAGTGTCTGTAAAACGACAAGCAGTGTTAAATAATGCTAAATTTCAGGTTTTCCGTGTTGGAGCATGAAAAAATGTTGCTCGTAAAATATGCTATATAGCAGAAAAGTCGTAACTTTGCACCACTTTTTGGAGTAGTGCGTGCCTATGTTAGGCACATTGAGTGTAGCACAAGGCGTTTTCCTGTGGGGAAATGGATTGGACGGACGGTCGGGAAGGCTTGTAGCACATGATATTGGCACGAAGCAAAGCGAGTAGCTGACCATAAAGGATGGTTTCCCCTTCTGGCGGAAGGAATATGGTAGGCGCTCGGACAGACGAAGAATATCATTCAACAATAACAATAAAAATTAAACAAAATGCCTACTATTCAACAATTGGTAAGAAAAGGCCGTAAGGTGTTGGTAGATAAGAGCAAGTCTCCTGCGTTGGATTCTTGCCCACAGCGTCGTGGTGTATGCGTGCGCGTCTATACAACCACTCCTAAGAAGCCTAATTCAGCGATGAGAAAGGTCGCTCGTGTTCGTTTGACAAACAAGAAGGAAGTGAACTCCTACATTCCGGGAGAAGGTCACAACCTTCAGGAGCACTCTATCGTGCTGGTGCGCGGTGGTCGTGTGAAGGACCTTCCAGGTGTACGCTACCACATCATTCGTGGTGCGCTCGATACAGCTGGTGTAGCAAGCCGCACACAGCGTCGCTCCAAGTATGGTGCTAAGCGTCCAAAGGCTAAGAAGTAATCCTTATTTCTTACGTAACAACAAGAAACTGAAGTTTTTTCACATCGTTTGGTTTGACGGAAATGCTTGAAGGGTTGAGTAAATGCCCCTCAAAGTGGGCGTTGAAGACACACACAATATGCAGCCTCAGACTAAAGAAAGATTAAATCAAACAAAAAAATGAGAAAAGCTAAACCAAAGAAGCGTGTGGTACTTCCTGATCCAGTGTATGGGGATGTGAAGGTGACCAAGTTCGTTAACAACCTCATGTACGACGGAAAGAAGAGCGTGGCATACACCATCTTCTACACTGCGCTCAAGAATGTAGAGAACAAGATGAAGAACGAGGAGAAGTCTCCACTGGAAATCTGGAAGAAGGCCCTCGACAACATCACTCCGCAGGTGGAGGTGAAGAGCCGTCGTATCGGTGGTGCCACATTCCAAGTGCCAACTGAAATCCGTGCGGATCGTAAGGAAGCCATCTCAATGAAGAACATGATTGCTTTCGCTCGCAAGCGTTCGGGCAAGAGCATGGCAGACAAGCTCTCTGCTGAAATCATGGATGCCTTCAATGAGCAGGGTGGTGCCTTCAAGCGTAAGGAGGACATGCACCGCATGGCTGAGGCTAACCGTGCATTCGCGCACTTCCGCTTCTAATCAACTTATTCATTCACACAAATAGGTAAAAAGAAAACTGAATATGGCTAAGCAAGATTTGCATCTTACGCGTAACTTCGGTATCATGGCCCACATTGATGCTGGTAAGACTACCACATCAGAGCGTATCCTGTNNTACACAGGTAAGACGCACANNCTGGGTGAGGTGCACGATGGCGCTGCTACCATGGACTGGATGGCTCAGGAGCAGGAGCGTGGTATCACTATCACATCTGCTGCAACAACAGCTTACTGGACTTGGAATGGCAACAAATATAAGTTCAATCTGATTGATACTCCGGGACACGTGGACTTCACTGCCGAGGTGGAACGTTCACTCCGTGTGCTTGACGGCGCCGTGGCTACTTATTGTGCAGTAGGTGGTGTGGAGCCTCAGTCAGAGACTGTATGGCGTCAGGCTGATAAGTACAATGTGCCACGTATTGGCTACGTGAACAAGATGGACCGTTCGGGTGCTGACTTCTTTGAGGTGGTTCGCCAGATGAAGGAAGTGCTGGGTGCTAAGGCTGTTCCCGTGGTGATTCCAATTGGTGCAGAGGAAAACTTCAAGGGCGTGGTTGACCTTATCAAGATGAAGGCTATCCTGTGGCACGATGAGTCGCTGGGTGCTGACTATGACGTTGAGGAAATTCCCGCTGACCTTCAGGCTGAGGCTGAAGAATGGCGTGGAAAGATGCTTGAGGCTGTGGCTGAGTTCGATGACGAACTCATGGAGAAGTTCTTTGATGACCCTTCTACCATCACAGAGGATGAGTGCATTCGCGCTCTCCGTAAGGCAACCCTCGCATTGGAGTGTACTCCTATGCTGTGTGGCTCTTCGTTCAAGAATAAGGGCGTGCAGACATTGCTTGACTATGTGTGCGCATTCCTGCCCGCTCCAATCGATACTCCTAACATCGTGGGTACAAACCCATCAACGAAGGAGGAAGAGGACCGCAAGCCATCAGAGGATGACAAGACTTCTGCACTTGCATTCAAGATTGCCACAGACCCATACGTAGGTCGTCTGACATTCATCCGTGTATATTCTGGTAAGGTTGAAGCTGGTTCTTACATCTTCAATACCCGTTCGGGCAAGAAGGAGCGTGTTTCACGTTTGTTCCAGATGCACTCTAACCACCAGAACCCTGTAGAGGAAATCGCAGCAGGTGACATCGGTGCAGTGGTTGGTCTGAAAGATATTCACACTGGTGACACACTCTGCGACGAGGATGCTCCAATTGTTCTTGAGTCAATGGACTTCCCTGATCCAGTGATTGGTATTGCTGTGGAGCCAAAGACTCAGAAGGACCTCGATAAGCTTTCTGTAGGTTTGCAGAAATTGGCAGAAGAGGACCCGACCTTTACGGTGAGGACTGACGAACAGTCTGGTCAGACGGTGATTTCAGGTATGGGTGAGCTTCACCTCGATATCATCATTGACCGTTTGAAGCGTGAGTTCAAGGTAGAATGTAACCAAGGTAAGCCTCAGGTGAACTACAAGGAGTCTATTACGAAGACGGTGAACCTCCGCGAGGTGTACAAGAAGCAGTCGGGTGGTCGTGGTAAGTTCGCTGACATCATCGTGAACGTTGGTCCTGTAGATGAGGATTTTGAAGGAACTGGTTTGCAGTTCGTTGACGAGGTGAAGGGCGGTAACGTGCCTAAGGAATTCATTCCAGCTGTGCAGAAGGGCTTTGCTGAGTCAATGAAGAATGGTGTGCTTGGCGGCTTCCCAATGGACAGCCTCAAAGTGACCCTCGTGGATGGTAGCTTCCACCCGGTTGACTCTGACCAATTGTCATTCGAGATTGCAGCTCGTCAGGCATACAAGAACGCTTGTGCTCAGGCTAAGCCTGTGCTGATGGAGCCTATCATGAAGCTCGAGGTTGTTACTCCTGAGGAGAACATGGGTGACGTGATTGGTGACTTGAACAAGCGTCGCGGTCAGGTGGAGGGTATGGATAATGCCCGTTCTGGTGCTCGCATTGTGAAAGCCATGGTTCCACTGGGTGAGATGTTCGGCTATGTAACAGCACTCCGTACTATCACTTCTGGTCGCGCAACTTCTTCAATGCAGTATGACCACCATGCTCCAGTGTCAAGCTCTATCGCTAAGGCTGTGCTGCAGGAGTGCAATGGTCGCGTGGATCTTGTATAATTGAGAAAGGGATAAGGGATGCAGACGAGCAAACGACTCTTTGTCTGCATACCCTCTTCCTTGTATATATTCATTACTTAATAAGTTAAACAAATGAGTCAGCAAAAAATTCGTATCAAGCTTAAGTCTTACGACCACAATCTCGTTGATAAATCAGCAGAGAAGATTGTGAAAGCTGTGAAAGCAACAGATGCTATTGTGAGCGGTCCTATTCCACTCCCAACACACAAGCGCATCTTCACTGTGAACCGTTCTACATTCGTGAACAAGNAGTCTCGTNANCAGTTTGAACTGAGCACNTACAAGANACTGATTGACATCNANNGTTCTACAACCANGACTGTTGATGCACTCATGAAACTCGAACTCCCCAGCGGTGTTGAGGTTGAGATTAAGGTTTGATAAGTATTAGGGAACAATTAAAAGTTATATTGAAATGCCAGGATTAATTGGAAGAAAAATCGGAATGACATCCGTTTTCAGTGCCGAGGGCAAGAATATGCCATGCACTGTTATCGAAGTAGGTCCTTGTGTTGTAACTCAGGTTAAAACTGTAGAGAAGGATGGCTATGCTGCTGTTCAGGTGGGTTTCCAAGACAAAAAGGAAAAGCACACTACCAAGCAGATGATGGGTCACTTCAAGAAAGCAGGTACAACACCAAAGAGACACTTGGCCGAGTTCATTTATGACGAGGAGTATAACCTCGGTGACGTAATCACAGTCGAACTTTTTAACGATACTGCTTACGTTGATGTGACAGGTACCTCTAAGGGTAAAGGATTCCAGGGCGTCGTAAAGCGTCATGGTTTCGGTGGTGTAGGTCAAGCTACGCACGGTCAAGACGACCGTCTGCGCAAGCCAGGTTCTATTGGTGCTTGTGCCACTCCTTCTCGTGTGTTCAAGAACGTGCCAATGGCGGGTCAGATGGGCAACGAGCAGGTGACTACACACAACCTTCAGGTAATTAAGGTGGTTCCTGAGCACAATCTCCTTCTCTTGAAAGGCAGTGTGCCAGGCTGCAAAGGTTCAATCGTTTTAATCAAGAAGTAAGCACATGGAAGTTTCTGTATTAAATATCAAGGGCGAGGACACCGGAAAGAAGGTGGTTCTGAACGATGCCATTTTTGGAATTGAACCTAATGACCATTGTATCTACCTCGCAGTGAATCAGTATCTCGCTGCTCAGCGTCAGGGTACTCACAAGTCTAAGGAAAGAAGCGAAATTTCAGGCTCTACTCGTAAGCTGATTCGTCAGAAAGGTGGTGGCGGTGCGCGTCGTGGCGACATCAAGTCTCCTCTGCTTCGTGGTGGTGGTCGTGTCTTCGGTCCACGTCCTCGTGACTATTGGTTTAAGTTGAACAAGAAAGTGAAGGCTCTTGCTCGTAAGAGTGCTCTTTCATACAAAGCACAGCAAAATGCTATCATTGTCGTTGAGGATTTCGATTTCGAGGCTCCAAAGACGAAAGATGGCGTTGCTATGTTAAATAACCTTAAAGTTGAGGGCAAGAAGACACTCATTGTTTTGTCAGAAGTTAAAAAGAATGTAAATTTGTCAATCCGTAACATCCAGCGTGTGGAAGTTATGACAGCAAGTGCGCTCAATACCTATAAGGTGATGAATGCAAATGTACTTGTCATGACTGAAAATGCGCTTAAATTGGTTGATGAAACTTTTAACAAGTAAGGAGGTACAGCTATGGCGTATATCGTAAAACCGTTGGTTACAGAGAAGATGACAGCGATAACAGAGAAGCAGAACAATAAGTTCGGCTTCATCGTGCTTCCTTCTGCCAATAAGATTGAGATTAAGAAAGAAATAGAAGCTAAGTATAACGTTAATGTGGTTTCGGTTAACACCATGAACTACGCTGGTAAGCGTAAGAGCCGTTACACTAAGGCTGGTGTTATCAAGGGTAAGACAAAGGCTTTTAAGAAAGCTATCGTTACCTTGAAAGATGGCGAAACTATCGATTTCTATAGTAACATTTAATAAAAAATGGGTATTCGTAAATTTAGACCAGTAACTCCTGGTCAGAGACACAAGGCTATTGGTACTTTTGATGATGTTACTACATCGGTACCAGAAAAAACTCTTGTTTTCGGTAAGCGCAGCACTGGCGGACGTAATAATTCCGGTCAGATTACTGTCCGCTATAGAGGTGGCGGTCATAAGCGTTTGATTCGTATTGTCGATTTCAAGAGAGAAAAGGACGGAATTCCTGCAGTTGTGAAGACTATTGAGTATGATCCAAACCGCTCTGCGCGTATCGCTCTTGTCTTCTATGCTGATGGTGAAAAACGTTACATTGTTGCTCCTAACGGATTGCAGGTAGGCGCAACCATCATGTCGGGTCCAGAGGCTGCTCCAGACCTTGGCAACACGCTTCCACTTGAGAACATCCCAGTCGGTACTGTGATTCACAATATCGAGCTGCGTCCAGGACAGGGGGCGAAGATGGTTCGTTCTGCAGGCAATTTTGCTCAGTTAACTTCACGTGAAGGTCGCTATTGTGTCATCAAGCTCCCTTCAGGCGAAATTCGTAAGGTGCTTTCAGTTTGCCGCGCAACTATTGGTAGCGTAAGCAATTCAGACCATGCACTGGAATCTTCTGGTAAGGCGGGTCGTAGCCGTTGGCTCGGTCGTCGTCCTCACAACCGTGGTGTTGTAATGAACCCAATTGATCACCCAATGGGTGGTGGTGAAGGACGCCATACTGGTGGACACCCACGTTCACGTAACGGTCTTTACGCTAAGGGTCTTAAGACTCGCGCACCAAAGAAGCAGTCAAACAAGTACATTATTGAAAGACGTAACAAATAAAGTTAACAGAATATGAGTCGTTCGTTAAAAAAAGGTCCATATATCAATGTGAAGCTCGAGAAAAAGGTTCTCGCTATGAACGAGAGCGGTAAGAAGAGCGTTATCAAGTCATGGGCTCGTGCTTCAATGATATCTCCAGATTTTGTGGGGCATACCATTGCTGTACATAATGGTAATAAATTTATTCCTGTTTACATTACTGAGAATATGGTAGGTCATAAGCTCGGTGAGTTTGCGCTTACTCGTACGTTCCGTGGTCACGCAGGTAACAAGAAGAAGTAATTGTAGAACAGGCTTCAACCAAGTAAAAAAGACAACTATATAATGGGAGCAAGAAAAAAATTAATGGCTGAGAAGATTAAAGAGGCCAAAAAGACTGTCTATTTCGCCAGTCGTCGCGATGTTCCTTCTTCGCCACGTAAGATGCGCTATGTTGCGGATCTTGTGCGCGGAATGGAAGTGGGCAAGGCTCTTGCAACGCTCAAGTTCAACAGCAAGGATGCTGCAAAGGACGTTGAGAAGGTGCTTCGCTCTGCTATCGCTAACTGGGAACAGAAGAATGCCCGCAAGGCTGAAAACGGGGAACTCTACATCTCTAAGATTTTTGTTGATGAAGGTGTAACTCTCAAGCGTATGAGACCAGCCCCTCAGGGACGTGGTTACAGGATTCGTAAGCGTTCTAACCACATCACCGTCTTCGTGGACGCTAAAACTAATGAGGAAAAGTAATTATGGGACAAAAATGTAATCCAATAAGCAACCGCCTCGGTATTGTAAGAGGTTGGGATTCTAACTGGTTCGGCGGAAATGATTTTGGTGACAACCTCCTTGAGGACAGCAAAATCCGCAAGTACCTTAATGNGCGNCTTGCANAGGCAAGCGTTTCCAANATTGNCATTGNACNTACTTTNAAACTCGTNANTNTCACAATCTGTACGGCTCGTCCAGGTTTTATCATCGGTAAGGGTGGTGAACAAGTGGAGGCACTGAAGAAGGAACTTAAGAAAGTGACAGACAAGGATGTTCAGATTAATATCTATGAGATTAAGCGTCCAGAACTTGATGCTGTAATTGTTGCAAATAACATTGCGCGTCAGATTGAAGGCAAGATTGCCTATCGTCGTGCTGTTAAGACTGCTATTGCAANCACAATGCGTTCTGGTGCANAANGTATTAAGGTACAGATTTCTGGTCGTCNCAATGGTGCTGAAATTGCTCGTAGCGAAATGTTCAAGGAGGGACGTACACCTCTGCACACACTTCGTGCGGATATAGACTATTGTCTTGCAGAGGCGCTCACAAAGGTTGGTCTCCTTGGCATCAAGGTTTGGATTTGCCGTGGTGAGAAGTTCGGAAAGCAGGATCTTACCCCTAATTTCTCTCAGCAAAAGGAATCTGCTCGTGGTGGCAATAACGCTGGTGGACGTCGTNTCAGAAACAGAAAGTCTAATAACCGCAATTGATNAACTTNGTTGCGGACCTAAGCATGAGAAATCNTGNNAAGGCGCAGCTTATAGAAGACATTAATTATGTTACAGCCAAAAAGACAAAAATATAGAAGACCGCAAAAAGGTCGCGGTCGTTGGAAGGGTGTCTCTCACCGAGGTACAGAACTCGCTTTCGGTAGCTTTGGCATTAAGGCACTTGAGACAAAATGGATTACTGCTCGTCAGATTGAGGCTGCCCGTGTTGCTATTACGCGTTATATGCAGCGTCAAGGTCAGGTTTGGATTCGTATCTTCCCTGACAAGCCAATCACGAAGAAGCCTGCTGATGTCCGAATGGGTAAAGGTAAGGGTGATCCATATCAGTATGTATTCCCAGCAAAGCCTGGTCGTATTCTTTTCGAGATTGAAGGTGTTTCTTACGACATCGCCAAGGAGGCTCTCCGACTCGGTGCACAGAAACTTCCTACTACTACAAAGTTTGTTGTACGTCGTGATTACGATAAAAACGCTTAATTATGAAAATTTCAGAGATTAGAGAACTGACAACAGAAGAACTCGCTGAGCGTATCAAGGTGGAGGTTGCGAATCTGAACAACATGAAGTTCAACCATAGCATTTCTCCGCTTGCTGATAATTCTCAGATTAAGAAATTGCGTCACGACATCGCACGCATGAAAGGCGAGCTTAGCCAGCGTAATAAATAAAGTATTGAGATGGAAGTAAGAAATTTAAGAAAGCAAAGACAGGGTATCGTGACTAGCGACAAGATGGACAAGACCATCGTAGTGTCTGCTAAGTTTAAGGAAAAGCACCCTATATATGGTAAGTTTGTCCAAAAGACAAAGAAATACCATGCTCACGACGAGAAGAATGAGGCCAATATCGGTGACACTGTTCTTATTATGGAAACTCGTCCATTGAGCAAAACCAAGAGATGGAGATTAGTACAAATTGTTGAAAGAGCTAAGTAAATATGATACAAGTAGAATCAAGATTGCAGGTTGCTGATAACAGCGGTGCTCGCGAAGTGCTTTGTATTCGTGTTTTAGGCGGTACAAGACGTCGCTATGCTACTGTAGGAGACGTGATTGTCGTAGCAGTTAAGAGTGCTATTCCTACGAGTGAGATTAAGAAGGGTTCTGTGTCAAAGGCTCTTATCGTTCGTACGAAGAAAGAAGTGCGTCGTGCAGACGGTTCTTATATTCGTTTTGATGACAATGCATGTGTTCTTCTGAACAATGCAGGTGAAATGAGAGGTAGCCGTATCTTTGGCCCTGTGGCTCGCGAACTCCGTGCTGCAAACATGAAGGTGGTTTCTTTGGCTACCGAAGTACTTTAATCATTAAAAGTAAACACGGCAATGAGTAAGTTACATATAAAGAAAGGCGACATGGTGTACGTGAACGCTGGCGATAACAAGGGTAAGACTGGTAAGGTCACCAAAGTTCTTGTTGAGAAGAAGCGTGCAATTGTCGAGGGTGTGAATATCGTAAAGAAGAGCACGAAGCCAAGTGCTGCACACCCACAGGGAGGTATCATTGAAAAGGAAGCTCCTGTCCATATCTCTAATCTGAATGTTCTTGACCCGAAGACAGGTAAAGCCACTCGTATCGGTCGTAGGATTGGGGATAATGGTAAGTTGGTTCGTTACGCTAAAAAGTCAGGGGAGGAATTGTCANNAGTANTACTGNANAATTGAAGAATGTATATNCANAGCAAATAGCTNCAGCANTGATGAAGNAGTTCAACTACTCTTCACCNATGCAGATNCCTGTATTGAAGAAGATTGTGGTTAACCAAGGTCTTGGTATGGCGACTGCTGATAAGAAGGTTATTGAAGTTGCAATGAACGAGATTGCTCAGATTACAGGTCAGAAACCTGTTGCAACGAAATCAAAGAAGGATATTTCTAACTTCCGTCTCCGTAAGCAGATGCCTATTGGTGTGATGGTGACTCTCCGTCGTGAGCGTATGTATGAATTCCTTGAGAAATTGATTCGTGTCTCACTTCCTCGTATCCGCGATTTTAAGGGTATTGAGTCAAAGTTTGACGGTCGTGGTAACTATACACTTGGTATTACTGAGCAAATTATCTTCCCTGAGATTAATATTGACCAAGTCGATAAGATTACGGGTATGAATATCACGTTTGTGACTTCTGCTAAGACTGATGAAGAGGGTTATGCACTCCTCAAGGCATTCGGTCTTCCATTTAAGGACGCTAAAAAGTAAATAGAAATGGCAAAGGAATCAATGAAAGCACGTGAAGTGAAGCGTGCAAAACTCGTCGCAAAGTATGCCGCTAAGCGTGTCGCTCTAAAGAAGGTTATTGCAACAGCAGAGGATCCAATGAAGGCATATGAGGCAGCTCGTTCGCTACAGGCAATCCCTGCAAATGCAAATCCTATCCGTCTGCACAATCGTTGTAAGATTACTGGACGTCCCAGAGGTTATATGCGTCAGTTTGGTCTCTCTCGTATCCAGTTTCGTGAGATGGCATCTGCTGGTTTAATCCCAGGCGTGAAGAAGGCAAGCTGGTAAATTGCGGTTATCAGTTCCTTAATTTAGTAAACAAAAATCTGATGGTTACCAGTTCGGGGGTAACCAAAAGATACTTTGTTTCTAAGAAACGGTGGAGGAAAGCAGTCTGGAGGATTAAGCTCCTTCACTGGTAAAGCTAAGTAAAAAAGTTTTAATTTAATGTTAAATATTGTCGGATTTTCAAAAGCGTTTTCCGATTAATTTAATTCTATTATGACAGATCCAATAGCTGATTATCTTACGAGGTTGAGAAATGCAATCATGGCAAAGCACAAGGTTGTAGAAGTTCCAGCCTCAAACCTGAAGAAGGAAATCACGAAGATTCTCTTCGACAAAGGTTACATTTTGAACTACAAGTTCATCGAAGAGGGACCTCAGGGCAGCATAAAGATTGCTCTTAAGTATGACCCTCAGACCAAAGTAAGTGCTATTCAGTGCTTGAAGCGTGTTTCTCGTCCAGGTCTTCGTAAGTACACTGGTTACAAGGACATGCCACGTGTAATAAACGGATTGGGTATAGCCGTTGTATCCACATCCAAAGGTGTTATGACAGACAAAGAGGCTTCTGAACTCAAGGTGGGTGGTGAAGTGCTTTGCTATGTATATTAATTAAGGAGGATATATAATGTCTAGAATTGGTAAATTACCTATTATTATTCCTGCTGGAGTGACTATTACTCATAAGGATGACATTGTAACTGTAAAAGGTCCTAAAGGCGAACTCAGCCAGTATGTAAACCCTGCAATTAAGGTTACTATCGAGGACGGCAAGTTGACAATGGAGGAGAATGAAGAACTGATGCAGGATAACACTAAGCAGCGTCATGCATTCCACGGATTGTATCGTTCGCTTGTGAATAACATGGTAGTCGGTGTTTCTGAGGGCTATAAGAAGNCTCTTCAGATTGTAGGTGTCGGTTACNGTGTGTCGAATCANGNCAACGTTCTTGAGTTNGCACTTGGCTTTTCTCATGCGATTGTGTTTGAACTTCCTAAGGAAATTAAGGTTGAAACAAAGTCAGAGAGAAATCAGGATCCTCTTATCATGCTCGAGTCATGTGACAAGCAGTTGCTTGGACTCGTTTGTGCTAAGATTCGTACTTTCCGTAAGCCTGAGCCATACAAGGGTAAGGGCATTCGCTTCCAAGGTGAAGTGATTAGAAGAAAGTCTGGTAAATCTGCAAGTGCTAAATAATTAAATTGACAAGAGTATGATTACAAAGATTGAAAGACGTATCAAGATTAAATATAGAGTACGTAATAAAATTTCTGGTACCGCTGAACGCCCACGCATGAGTGTGTTCAGAAGTAACAAGCAGATTTACGTTCAGATAATTGATGACGACGCACAAAAGACCCTCGTTGCTGCATCTTCACTTGGTCTTGAGAAGATGAACAAGTCTGAACAGGCAGAGAAGGTTGGCGAGATGGTTGCCAAGAAGGCAATTGAAGCAGGAATTACTGCTGTTGTGTTTGATCGTAATGGTTACTTGTACCATGGTAGAGTTAAGAAAGTGGCAGATGCTGCCCGTAATGCTGGACTTAAATTTTAAATGCGATTATGGTAAACAAAGTTAAAGTACAAAACGATGCTGAGCTGAAAGACCGCTTGGTTGCTATTAATCGTGTTACTAAGGTTACCAAGGGTGGTCGTACATTCACATTCGCAGCCATCGTTGTGGTAGGTGATGGTAACGGTGTTATTGGCTATGGTCTTGGTAAGGCTGGTGAAGTTACAGCTGCTATTGCAAAGGGTGTTGAAGCTGCTAAGAAGAAACTGGTGAAGGTTCCTGTGCNCNAGGGCACTGTTCCCCATGAGGNTTATGCANAGNTTGGTGGTGCTCGTGTGCTTATCATGCCTGCTTCAGAAGGTACTGGGGTTGTGGCAGGTGGCGCAATGCGTGCAGTATTGGAGAGTGTTGGTATTACTGACGTGTTGGCAAAGTCAAAGGGTTCATCTAACCCTCACAATCTTGTGAAAGCTACTATTGAGGCTCTTGCTAGCATGCGTGATGCAAAAACCGTGGCACAGAACCGTGGTGTTAATTTGACAAAAGTATTTAAAGGATAAGGAGATAGAATCATGGCAACAATCAAGATTAAGCAAGTGAAGGGCCAGGCTGGTCGTCCAATTGACCAGAAGAGCACTCTTGAGTCTCTTGGTCTCGGTAAGATAAATAGGGTCGTTGAGCGTGAGGATTCTCCATCTTTGCGTGGTATGATTCGCAAGGTTGCACACCTTGTTGAAGTGATTGACTAACGTAATTAACACATTAAATTCAGATTTAAAATGGAATTATATAATTTGCAACCCGCAGCAGGCGCTACTCATAATGGCAAGCGCGTTGGTCGTGGTTATGGCTCAGGTAAGGGTCGTACCTCTACTCGCGGTCACAAGGGTGCTAAGGCACGTTCTGGTTACAAGAAGAAGATTGGCTTCGAAGGTGGTCAGATGCCTCTCCAGCGTCGTGTTCCTAAGTTTGGTTTCAAGAACATTAACCATGTTGAGTACAAGGCAATCAACCTTGACCTTATCCAGCAGCTTGCTGAGGAAAAGAATCTCACAAAAATTGGCATAGCAGAACTCATCGCAGCAGGTCGAGTACACAAGAATCAGATTGTGAAGATGCTTGGTAAGGGTGAACTCGCAGCCAAGGTTGATGTGGAAGTACATGCTTTCTCTGCATCCGCAGCAGCAGCATTCAAGGTAAAGGGCGGAAA
>WFMB01000125.1 GCA_009177185.1 Bacteroidales bacterium | reverse complement strand
TACAAAGTATTACAAACAATAATCGCTATGCTCACCGAGGACAAAGGTACTGAATTATTCTGTATGGCAGACGATTTCTGTAAGTTTTTTGATAGAATGATGGCAAAATATACCCTGAATAGTGGAAAGAAGCGTGCCTGTCACCATGATTCCATGATGTCGAAGGCAGAAATCGTCCTCATCATGTATTGTTCCACGATTCAGGCTACCGCTGCCTGAAGCATTTCTATTTGGAAAAAGTCTGCAAGCACCTGCGTCATCTTTTTCCCAAAGTGGTGTCATACAACCGCTTTGTGGAGCAGGAGAGGGAAATGGCAATCCCCCTGGTTTTGTTCATCAAGAATTTCCTGCTGGGAAAATGTACTGGCGCAGTCTCTTGTGTCCTCCTGACAGGAAGGGCGAATGCCAGTCATTTGGCACTTGGGGTTGTGGTGTGCTTCCACAGCTCCAAAATCGATGTCCCCGACTCCGATTGGTCGGAGTCGGGGACATCGGTCGGTCGGAGTCGGGGACTCCGATTTTNAGGGTGTGAAANCGCTCTGCACGCTGGGGCGTTTTTGTACCGAACGGAGGAGACCTTTGGCATGAAGATGGCAAAAGGCAAGGTGAGCCTCGTTTGGAACGATTTCCGCTGGGTATTTTGTCGTCTGACATCAAAAAACTGGTAGAAGTCATCTGCGATACAGAATAATTCAGTACCTTTGTCCTCGGTGAGCAGGGCGATGGTTGTAAACATTCGTCGAACTCACATTAGATTAGGTATTCGGCTCCTATGCCAGCCATAATTGATGCGGCAAAATCATTAGTCTGAGGTTTCCTAACCATATTGTCGTTGACGGAAGAGGATCCAAACTCATTCATATATGACGCATCAATCATGAGATTGTCATACAGCGGGAGATGCCATAACTCTACATACTCCCGATGCTCATATCAGCATAAGCCTTTATGGCATTTTTTCCTCTCCATAGCTTGGAGCAGAGGCTGCACATGCTGAGAGCATTGCCACAGCCATTGCAATATATCTTATCTTGCGTTGTATCTCATCTCTAAAGAAAATTATTTATCGTACGATTATTTTCTTAGACATCACTTTTCTTCCGCTTCTGACAGCTACCACATATGTACCAGGAATGAATCGATTGAACTCAATTTCTCCAGATTCCAAAGCTTTGTAAGATTTGGAATAAACGGGAACTCCAGTCAATGTGTAGATAGCNACATGAATATCGTCATCGANATTCGTGGAAATCTTCAGAGATNTTGGTGTAATCNNTATCCAATNTTNCNACNNAANAGCATTCTTCGCTCCGCCTCCTTTAGTAGCGTAGCCATATTTTGAAGCGTCGAAGCATATTTCTTCTCTTCCATCGAGATGGCGGAAATCGCTGTTAATAAGTTTTCCTTCTTTATTTTCAATGATTGAGAATACCCAGAAATCATTCGACGGATCATTATAGATTTCAGGCGATGTATGGCAATAGCGCAATGGAGTCTCGGCTATGATGGAAGAGTATCCATTGCCATCAGTGTATCCAACCACAAACCTATATCCGAGTTCACTCAATTCGGCATCTGAAATATCCATCATAATTACGAATGTGGATGTGGTGCCATCACCCTTCTTAAGAAGCTGTTTAGGAGTCAATGGTCTTGCATATACCGTCACAGAGCAGGTTGCAGATAATCCATTTGAACTTTCTACTGTAATAGTAGTCGNTCCTTCTTTAAGGCCGGTTATGATACCATTTACTACGANTGCAATCNACNGGTCGGCANAAGNNCAAGTTATAGTCTTGTCTGTAGCATCCTCTGGAGAGACAGTCGCGGACAAGGCTGCTGTCTCTCCTTTGGCAAGTGAAAACGAAGTGGGAGTCAAGGAAATATTTGAGACTTCAATCACTCGTGGCAATACAGTAACAGCACATTCGACAGTCAGACCATTTGATGAAGACACATAAATCGTGGCTTTNCCAACNTTCACCGCATCTACCAGACCATTNTCAGATACGGTAGCAACAGAACGGTCANACGATTTCCAAGTGATAGTCTTGTCAGTGGCATCATCCGGAGTAACGGTCGCAGCAAGCTGGTAATTATCGCCTTCAATCAGGGTGAGTTCGGTCCTGCTGACATTGATTTCTTCGACAGCGATTATGACAGGAACCACCGTTACATAGCAAGTTCCTTTAACTCCATTGTTGGCAGTAGCTGTCACTATTGTGTTGCCTTGTTTAATAGCAGTAATGGTACCGCTTTGATCTACTATCGCAATTTCTTCGTTAGTTGAAGACCATACGACACTCTTGTCGGTCGCATTCTCTGGAAGAACGATGGCATAGAGTTCTGCTGTATATCCTTCCCTCATCAAGAATTCTGTATTAGTGAGGGCAACTCTTTCTACTTCTATTATACCCGGTTTCACTGTCAGGTGGCATTCTGCAGTCAGACCATTGGAAGAAGAAGCATAAATGATAGCAGTGCCCACCTGAAGAGCTGTCACAATTCCTTCTTCAGAAACGATTGCAATAGCGCGGTCAGACGATTTCCAGGTTACGGTTTTGTCAGTAGCATTCTCAGGCATGATTGTCGCAGTAAGAGTGTATATATCTCCTACAATAAGTTCAAGTTCCGAATCACTGATTGAGATGCTCTCCACAGCAATAATCAAAGGCATAACTGTGACGAAGCATTCAGCTTTTACGCCATTGGATGATGTAGCTGTAATTGTAGTGTAACCAGTTTTGATAGCAGTTACTATTCCATTTTCGTCTACAGTAGCTATGGATTCATCGCTTGATGACCAAGCGACCGTCTTGTCTGTGGCATTATCGGGATGCACGATTGCGATTAAATCGGTGATGTCTCCTTCAATCATCAGAAGTTCGGTATTGGTCAGGGATATGCTTGTGACTTCAACAATGCCTGGTGTTACAGTCACTACACATTCTGCAGTGAGACCATTGGAAGAAGAAGCATAGATAGTGGCTGTACCTACAGCCACCGCAGTTACCGCTCCATCTTCCGAGACTGTAGCAATGGCTCTGTTTGAAGATTTCCAAGTCACAATCTTGTCTGTAGCATCTTCTGGCAGGAGAGTCGCTATCAGATTGAATGTATCCTCTACTTCCATTTCTAGTGAAGATCTATTAAGAGTGATGCTTTCAACTGAAACCACCACTGGTATCACGGTCACTTTGCAATAAGCCTCTATACCATTCCATGTGGAAGCTGTGATGATTGTGACACCAGGTCGGATAGCTGTCACGATTCCGTTCTCGTCAACAATAGCTATTGTCTCGTCGTTTGATGTCCATGTGACCGTCTTGTCGGTAGCATTTTCTGGACCCACTATAGCAATCAGGTCAGTTGAATGTCCTTCACGCATCAAAAGTTCTGTATTCGTCAAAGTGATACTTGTAGGATCCACAGTTGCCGGAACAACCGTAACGATACATTCTGCTGTAAGACCATTGGAAGAAGACGCATATATAGTAGCCGTTCCTCCACTGACAGCAGTCACAATACCATATTCTGAGACAGTTGAGATTGCCAAGTCGGAAGATTTCCAGGTCACGGTCTTGTCAGTTGCATCTTCAGGCGCGATGGTGGCAATAAGGTCGAATGTTTCTCCTTCAATAAGGGTCTGTTCATAACGGTTGAGCGTAATGCTTTCCACTGCTATAATCTCCGATTCTTTTTCTACTGTGACGATACATTGATTTTTCACAGAAGAATCATATACCGAAGTTACAGTGATAATAGCCGTTCCGACTCCTATAGCAGTGACATTACCATTGCTGTCGACTATAGCCACATCAGAATCGCTTGTCGACCAGACCACTCTCTTATCTGTGGCGTTCTCCGGATGAACTATAGCGATTAGTTCAGAAGAGTATCCCTCTCTCATGAGGAGTTCAGTATTTGAGAGAGAAATGCTCAAAACAGGAATCTCACTGGGGAGAACAGTTACTGTGCATGTGGCTGTCAGACCATTCGACGATGACACATATACAATAGCCGTTCCAGCACTTATGGCAGTGACTTCACCATTTTCTGAAACTGGCACTATTGAACTATCTGAAGACCTCCAAGTCAGTCTCTGATCAGAAGCATCTTCGGGTATAATTTTTGTGGTTAAGGTATAAATGTCAGCAATGTTCATCACGAGTGTGGTATCACTGATAATGATATTTTCCACAGCTATGACACGCGGAGCGACCGTCACATAACAGTTTGCAGAAACGCCATTCCCGGCAGTAGCTGTTATAATGGCATGACCTTTTTTGATGGCAGCAATGTTTCCATTTTGATCTACAGTAGCCACAGACTCATCGCTTGAAGTCCATATTACAGTCTTGTCTGTCGCGTCATCTGGTCGGACGATAGCAATAATATTAGTAATATCACCTTCTACCATCAGCAACTCCGTATTCGTGAGCGAAATGCTCATCACATCTATTTCTCCAGACGTTACAGTCACTTTGCATTCAGCGGTCAGACCATTGGAAGATGAGGCATAGACAATGACAGTGCCAGCACTGATACCCGTCACTAAACCATTTTGGTCGACGGTAGCTATAGCAGGGTCGGAAGATCGCCAAGTTATCGTCTGGTCAGTGGCATCTTCAGGAAGTATAGTGGCAGTGAGCTGAAAAGTCTCATCAATGGAAATCTCGATAGCGGNTTCGCTNATNATGNTTCTGCTCTNCAGNCTTCACCACAGNTATTACCGTAACAGNGCATGTAGCCTGCNGTCCATAAGCGGAAGTCGCGGTAATAGTACAGAAACCTTGCTTGATTGCCGTTACTATTCCATTTTGGTCAACAATGGCTATTTCAGGATTGCTGGTTGACCAGAAAACAGTTTTGTCGGAAGCATTATCAGGATGTATGATGGCTATGAGATCCGCAGTATGGTCTTCTCGCATGAGCAATTCTGTATTGGAAAGAGAAATGCCAGTCACCTCTATTTCACCGGGAAGTATTGTAACATGACACTCCACTGTGAGACCATTGGATGAAGAGGCATAGATGATAACTGTGCCTTCGGCAATGCCTGTCACTACGCCATACTCATTGACTGTGGCTATTGATGGATCGGAAGATCGCCAAGTTATGGTTTTGTCGGTGGCATCTTCAGGGGAGACGGTTGCGATGAGAGTATAAGTTTCATTTATGTTCAAAATAAGAGAAGAGTCGCTTATCGAAAGATCTTCAACCGCTACGATTACCGGCACTACTGTGACATAGCATTCTGCAGTCAATCCATTCACGGTAGTGGCCGATATTATTGCGTTACCTTGCTTAATAGCCGTCACGATACCGTTCTCGTCAACTATAGCAATTTTCGAATCGCTTGTAGACCATGTCACCGACTTATCTGAAGCATTGTCGGGACGTACAATAGCAATTAAATCAGCTGTGTAGCCTTCTCTCATCAGAAGTTCGGTATTGGAAAGAGAAATGCCTGTCGGATCTATCATCCTTTCGTGTACTGTCACAGAGCATTGGGCTGTCAGACCATTGGAAGAAGAGACATAAATCACAGCATTTCCAACCCCTGTAGCAGTCACTTCACCATTTTCTGAGACTGTTGCCACCGCCCAGTCAGAAGATCTCCATGTAAGAGATTTATCAGTGGCATTGTCGGGTAGAATGGTAGCGGTCAAGGGGTGTTTGTCGTCAACAAACATCTCAATAGCTTCATCGCTGATGAGAATCTCACTGACTGTAATAATATTGGTTCTGACTATCACCTTGCATTCAGCTGTCACAGAGGGGTCTTCCATATAAGTGGCAGTTATGGTGGTATTGCCGACAGCCACAGCAGTTACGATCCCTCGCTCGTTAACAGTTGCAATAGATTCATCTGCTGATGTCCATATGATATTCTCAATCTCAGCATCTGATGGGTGTGCGATAGCATCAATTTCAGTTGTTTCGCCCACATCCATTGTCAGCTCAGTATTGGTGAGGGTAATGCTCGACACAGGATTAGCCACTACCATCACTTTGCAGTCAGCGGATACGTCTCCATTAGTTGCAGTGACAGTCGCTTCTCCTATAGCTATGCCTGTTATGACTCCATAAGCATTGACAGTGACGATATTTTCGTCGCTTGATGTCCAAGTCACATTCTTTTGTGTAGCATCCTCAGGAAAAACAGTGGCAGTCAATGAAAGAGTTTCGTTTATTTTTATTTCCACCGGATTCGGAGTGATATCGATTCTATCAGCAGGCGTGGGAATAACTGTGACTATACAATATTCCGTCACATCTCCACAAATAGCCTTGACCTTTACCTCACCAACAGCTATCGCCGTAATTGTTCCGTTGGCATCAACAGAAGCAATCTTGTCATCTTCTGACACCCACACTATAGTAGAATTGGTAGTTGTAGCCGGCTCTACAGTGGTAGAAATCGTAATAGCCTCACCAACCTTTAGTTCAGCTGTTGGAGGATTTAGAATAATTCTTGTAGCTGGTGTGGGCACGACATAGATAGATGCGGAGATGCAAATGTTGCCGCAAGTGGCAATAATTGAGGTGCTTCCCAATCCAACAGCCGTTACTAATCCTGACTCATCTACAATGGCAATGCTTTCATTGCTTGATGACCAAGTTACTTTTTTGTCGGTGGTGGATTCCGGAGAGACCGTAGGAGTCAGTTTTACGGTTTCTCCTACTTTTAGTTCTGCGGTAGGAGGATCCAGTGAGATATATTCTGCAGGAGTAGGAACAACTGTTATCGCGCAGGATGCTTTGGCACCGGAACCATCGTTGGCGGTTGCGGTGATGGTGGCTTCGCCCAAAGCAATGGCGGTGACCAATCCATTCTCGTCCACAACTGCTATTTCAGAATTGCTCGAAGTCCAGCTCACAGTTTTGTCGGTCGCATCCTCGGGCAGAACAGATTCTTCCAACTGAAGAGTCTCGCCGACTTTCAATTCCGCTGTTTCCTTGTTGAGGGTGACGCGCTCAACGGGAGTCGGAATGACATTGACCGAGCAGGATGCCTTGGTGCCGGAACCATCGTTGGCGGTTGCGGTGATGGCGGCTTCGCCCAGAGCAATGGCGGTGACCAATCCATTCCCGTCCACAACTGCTATTTCAGAATTGCTCGAAGTCCAGCTCACAGTTTTGTCGGTCGCATCCTCGGGCAGAACGGATTCTTCCAACTGAAGAGTCTCGCCGACTTTCAATTCCGCTGTTTCCTTGTTGAGGGTGACGCGCTCAACGGGAGTCGGAATGACATTGACCG
>WFMB01000087.1 GCA_009177185.1 Bacteroidales bacterium | reverse complement strand
AGCTTGGTTGTTGGTCATGTCGAGCACGTCGGCAAGGCTCTTGCGTTTGAAGCGCACTTCCATCGTCTCGCGGTTGTAACGCTTTCCGTGACAGGCTTCGCAGGGCACCAGCACATCGGGCAGGAAATNCATCTGAATCGTCTTGTAGCCATTGCCGCCACAAGTCTCGCAGCGTCCACCTGCCACGTTGAACGAGAACCGCCCTGGCTTGTAAGAACGCATCTTCGCTTCTGGCATCGCGACGAAGAGTTTGCGGATGTCGGTGAACACATCTGTATAAGTGGCAGGGTTGCTGCGTGGTGTTCTGCCCAAAGGGGATTGGTCCACGCTGACCATTTTGTCGATATGCTCCACACCCTCAATGCTTCCGAAAGCAAGCGGTTCTTTCTGGGAACGGTAGAAATGCTGGCTCAAATATGGTTGCAAGGTCTCGTTGATGAGTGTTGACTTGCCGCTGCCACTCACGCCCGTTACACACACCAGCGTGCCTAATGGAATCTCCACGCTGACGCTCTTTAGGTTGTTGCCTTTGGCATCAACGATGCGTAGGGTCTTCCCGTTGCCTTTCCTGCGTTCTTTGGGCACTTCGATGGTTTCTTTGCCGTTGAGGAAACGTGAGGTCAGCGTGTCCGTTTTCAGCATATTGGGGGGCGTACCTTGATACACCACCTCGCCACCTTTCCTGCCTGCCAATGGACCCATGTCAACAATGTAGTCGGCATTGAGCATCATGTCTTTGTCGTGCTCTACCACAATGACCGTGTTGCCAGCGTCGCGCAGTTCTTTCAGCGAGTTAATCAGTCGCACGTTGTCACGCTGATGCAGACCGATGCTTGGCTCATCCAAGATGTAGAGCACATTGACCAGCTTCGTTCCAATCTGTGTCGCCAGACGGATGCGCTGGCTCTCTCCGCCGCTCAGGGTGGCAGACCCGCGCGAAAGGCTCAGATAGTTCAGCCCTACATCCAAGAGGAACTTCAGGCGCATGCTGATTTCCTTGATAATTTCGTGGGCGATGGTGCGTTGCTTCTGTTCCATCCGCTCCTCAACATTGGTCATCCAGTCGTAGAGCCGTTGTAGTTCCATATCCGACACTTCTGCAATGTTCTTACCGTCGATGCGGAAGTTCAGTGCCTCTTGGTTGAGCCGCTTGCCGCCACATTCAGGGCACACCATCATCTTGTCAACCGATTCGGCCCACTTCTCCGCCCATGCCTTTTGTTCGTCTATGTTGAGTCCTTGTACATAGTTCGCCATCTCCTGATAATTGACGCTTTCTATATCTACGGCAGGAACAATGCCCAAGCCCTTGCAGTGCGGACAAGCACCCTGTGGAGAGTTGAACGAGAAGTTGTTCGGGGCTGGGTCTCGGTAGCACAAGCCAGTCGTGGGGCACATGAGCCTTTTTGAATAGTGTTTCAACGCATTCGTGTCCTTGTCAACGATGATGATTTGTCCTTCGCCCATCTTCATNGCCACTTCGAGGNTCTTCTTGAGGCGTTCCTCGTCTNTGGCGTTGACNGCCAGCTTGTCAATCACCACTTCNATGTCGTGGTTCTTGTATCTANCTACCTTNATGCCCTNGGTCACATCCACCNTTTCCCCATCCACACGAGCATACAGATAGCCTTTCTTNCGGATGCTNTNGNACNGCTCNCNGTAGTGTCCTTTGCGGCTCTGCANCNGTGNGNCTAAGAGGAAGATGCGTTGCCCGTNGTACTGCTCCAGNAAGAGTCGTAGCATATCNNCTTCGGTATACTTCACCATTTTCTCGCCCGTTTTGTAACTATATGCTTCGCCAGCACGGGCGTATAGCAGTCTCAGATAGTCATAGATTTCTGTCACAGTACCTACGGTCGAACGTGGGTTCTTGTTCGTGGTCTTCTGTTCGATGCTGATGACAGGAGATAGACCACTGATTTTATCGACATCGGGACGCTCCATCCCACCCAGAAAGTTGCGGATATAAGCACTGAAAGTCTCGACGTATCGTCTCTGCCCCTCTGCGAATATGGTGTCGAACGCCAGCGACGACTTGCCGCTGCCGCTCAGTCCTGTGATGACCGTCAAACTGTTGCGGGGAATCTCTACATCTACATTCTTGAGGTTGTGTACCCTCGCTCCTTCAATCTTGATCATCTGTTGCCTCCTGTTGTTTCTCGGTATCCTGTCAGGATGTTGACAGCTTTCTTTACTTTGTATTCAATGCCATCGCTACCCGTTGCATGCAGGTTGATGAAATACACGCCATCCTTCACCGTCTTTCCGTCGCTTTTGCCGTCCCACAGCACCAGCTTGTTAGTCTCGTCGTCTGCACGCTCGGCGTTTTGAAGCGAGACGGAGTGTACCAGCTGTCCCCAGCGGTTGAAAAACTTGGCATCGAGCTGTACGATGGATTGCGCAGTGACGCGGTAGTAGTCGTTGATGCCATCGTTGTTGGGCGAGAACCCATCAGGACATGAGAGCTTTGACTCGCTGATGACGATGGTCATAGGTTCACTCTCGTATTCGATAGTGTCGCCATCAAGCGAGAACGTGACGTACAGTTTCACACCATATCCCCCAGAATGGGTAAGGGTGTAGTTGGTGTCTTCCTCAAAGCGAGTCACCAAAGGGCTGTATTCATTGCTCTTGGTGTTCCAGACCCTCCATTCACACACATAGTTGTAGTTGTTAGGGTTTTCTACATTCGCCATCAGCGTTACCTCCAGCGGTGCTTGGGCGGTCTGCGAATCTCCTGGCTTCAGTTCTATGGTGGCTGACTCATCCACAGAATAGAACGATGCCACAGGAGCTGCTTCCTGTGCTTGGGCGGTCATAGCCCCCCACATAAGGAGCAGCCCTGCCCCGATTGATAAGGCTTTCATTGTCTTCATCTTGTTGTCTTTTCAGTGCAAAATTACGGCTTCTCTTCCTAAAAAGCGTTTTTCCTATCTTAAAAAACCTCAAAGCACAAAGATAATTTGTATGGCAACGCTTTTTTTCACTACTTTTGTACTCCGAAATCGTGTGAACAATCGAAGGTAAGATGAAAACAATCGCATTATTTATCGCAGCATGCGCTTTAGCCTTGGCAATCAATGCACAAACAGTTTCCACCCAGAAGCATGAAGTGCAGTCGGGAGAGACTTTCTATAGTATTGCCCGTCAATATCAAGTGTCGGTGGCAAAGTTGCTGGAACTGAATCCTGGCGTTCAGGCAGACCATATCATGACCGGACAACAGCTCAATGTGCCAGTTGTCTCTCAGCAGGTGGCACGCCCTCAGAGTGTGCCAGCTATTGCTGTCCAGCCGCAAAGGGGAGGCGTTATGCAGCCTGTTAACCGCCCACGGTACAAGGCTAAGCATGAGGTGAAGAAGAAGGAAACCATCTATTCGCTCTCACGTCTTTATGGGGTGACGGAAGAACAGCTCATTAATGCAAACCCAGAGTTGAAGAAGGGCAAGTTGAAGAAAGGGACTATCATCAACATCCCTTATACGGCGGAAGAAGAGGCTCAGTATCAGGCAGAACAGCGTCGGTTGCAAGAGGAAGCACGAAAGGCGATGGTGAAGAAGTACCCTGTATTGAAGGTGGCTGTCATTCTGCCTTTCTCATCTCAGGAAGAGAAGATGACCGTGGAGGCGCAGAAGATGGTAAATCTCTATCAGGGATTCTTGCTGGCTGTCGATGCTTTCAAGCAGCAGGGGTACAACGTGGAGGTGCGAGCATACGACGAGGTGGGGAAGTCTGCATCCATCAATAGCATTCTGCAACAGCCAGAACTGAAAGATGTGCAACTCATTCTTGGTCCTGCTCGTCAGCAGAACATCAAGCCTGTGGCTGATTTTGCCCACGAGAAAGGCATTACTCATGTGGTGCCACTCTCAAACGACCTCTCTCTTGTCAATGAGCATCCTACTACGTTTCAGGTCAATACGAATTATTCAGCGATGTACTCGCAGGTGTATAACCACTTCTCCGTTCTTCACAAAGGGCATAACGTCGTTTTTGTGGGCATGAACGACCGGGCGGACAATATNACNTNCATNNACNATTNCAANAANGNCCTTGNAATAANANCCATCAAATNCACCTCNGNGAATATGCCTNATGNANCAGCTTTGNCAAATNNGCTGAAGTCTGGTGTGNTCAATGNNCTNATTCCNANNAGTGNCTCTGCTGCGGCTTTCNAGGCATTNTGCAAGAAACTGGACATGATGGAACGCTCCAGCGAATGCTCTGTGCAGTTGTTCGGCTATCCTGAGTGGCAGACCTTGGGTTCTCGATTCGATAAGTGGCTGAGCAAATATCAGTGTCAGTTCTACACTTCNTNCTNCTGCAATNCTGGTTCAGCCCCTACGCAGCGTTTNAACACGCTCTTCCGCAAGTGGTTCCANCAAGAGCAGCACAACNGCTGTCCTAAGTATGGCGAACTGGGNTATNACATTGGTGTATATTTCTTGACAGGACTGCATGATTATGGTTCTGCCTTTTACGAAAACCTGCATAGTTTCACCTGTCCAACACTTGAGTTTCCGATGAACTTTGAGAAAAAAAACTCATGGTCAGGCTATCAGAACAAAACCATCCTCATCGTCACATACCGTTCGGATGGTACGGTGGTGCTAAGATAAGCCGATGTGTACAAGAAAAGGCATGAAGAAGAAAATTATCATATTCACGTTGGCATTGCTCACACTCTCAGGGCAGTCGGTGGCGCAAGTGGGAGAACCTCGCAACGACTTTTCCATCGGTGTCACTGTGGGATGCACTATGAACAAGATGGATTTCTCGCCCGCCATCAAGCAGAGCAACAAGATTTCACCAATGATGGGCTTTGCCGCACGCTATGTGTGTGAAAAGTACTTCACCACAGTTTGTGCTGTGGAAATGGAACTGCAATACAACAACCTCGGTTGGAAAGAACTCATTGAGGATGGTTCTGAGAACACTTACACGCGCGACTGGCATTTCATTCAGATGCCCATCCTCATGCAGATGGGATGGGGACGTGAGCGTCGTGGTTTGAAGTTCATCTTTGAGGCAGGACCGCAGATTGGACTCTACCTCTCAGGCAAGGAACACATGGGTGGTGCTGGCGCATGGGACATCTCTCATCGTCCCAACGGTGTCATCTATCAGTATGGCAAAGACCCTGACAATAGGATAGATTACGGCATTGCAGGAGGAGCAGGTCTTGAATTCTCCTCTTCCATCGGGCATTTCCTTCTGCAAGGGCGTTATTACTATGGCCTTGGTGACATGTACGACAACAGCAAACGTGGCAAGTTCGGACGTTCCGCCAATCAAACCCTTCTGGTCAAGCTGACCTATCTCTTTGACCTCATTCGTACAAAGAACGACCAAATCAAGTAGCAACTCTTTATAGTGAGTGGGCTGATGTCCAATAGCCCCATAAATGAAGGTGTATGATATTTTCTTTAACCTATCATACACCTTCAAAAAAATTGCTT
>WFMB01000142.1 GCA_009177185.1 Bacteroidales bacterium | reverse complement strand
CCACGATTTTTGTGGAGTTTGAGAACAACCCAATAATAAACTGTAAAGAAAAACGTATGTAAAAAAGCCTTAATTAATCGCATATTGAAAGAGTTTTTTTAAGATTACAATATTATAAGTATCCTTGTTAGGGTGAAGATATTAAACTGTTGTCAATTTAATAATCTCTCAGACAATAATTATTCAACTATTTCTGCGGCAATACTACAACCGATAGAAATTCCGTCACACACAAGTGTGATTGGTGCCCCTATCCCTGTCACGGCGCAACCACCTCCAGCTGCGGCGAAAATTATAGAAATACTATTCAAATAGTCTGCAGTATCCGCTGTGCCATTGAGTACTGCTACTACACTATGATAACTACCACCTATTGAAAGGATAAGACCGACCGCACCACGTCCTGTAGATATCTTTCCTGCTATTTCCCCAGCTTGGACAGACATCTTTGCTGCACTATATAATTGTTGTCTTGCAGCATCACTTCTACAGATCTGTTGGGCAATATCTTCAAGAAAAGCGTGAACACCAATACTTATACCAGCACCAGTAAGTGCATTTTCTAACGCATTTGACGAGGGTGAAGATGATGAACCATAATAATAATCAGAATTATTAAACAGCCACGAACTGCCCCAATAATTGGTGGTTCCAGTGCCACCACCTAAATAACGAACCATCTCATCATGGGAGATGACGCCAGACAATTCCCGAAGAGTGAGTTGACAAAGTAATTTTTTTTTTCTCATAAATTATTTCCATTTTCAAACGGTAAATCCATCTTTTAATATACCGATTTACTTCATTNGGCTAATCTTCNCTGCATGTATTCACGTAAGATTTTNTTCGTTNTAGGAAATNTCATGTAGTTGAAGNTTATTNCGTATGTTTTCATATCAGGAAACTTCACAGTTCTCATTCTCTCATCGACAGATTTGATATAGTCATCTACAAGAACTTCTTTGACTGGATTAAAGAAGTTATAGCGTACTTTTACGACATTGCCCTGATGGTCCAATACAATTTTTATGAGAATCGCCACGCTCCCATTAATGGAGTCTCCCATGATGACATCTAATTGATGCATTGACAACAAATCCAATGATTTCACAAACTCCGCCATCAGTGCCTTGCCAGAAATTTGTACCTCTTCCGAATAAACATAAGCGCTCATCCATTGTTCTTCAGCCTCACTTGCTATCCTATATGTACATGTGTCTTGTTCATCTTTATAAAGATGTGCAGAAAGCCCATCATGGCTCCACACCACGCTATCTATGTGGCACTTCTCCCAGGAAAGTGCTTGTCTTGGATTCTCCATAATTCCATCTCCAATGCCATGTTTCGTATCTTTATTTGTAGCCGCATGTTCTGAGCATTGAAATGCTAAACAAGGGAGGATGAACAGCTGTATAAAAAAGGCATGTATCAATCTTGAATAATTCTTTTTCCCTATATTATCTTCAATACTAATCATTTTTTGTAAAATGTAGATAATAACTATTCATTTTTTTACTATATTGATTTACTTTATTCGTCCAATCTACTTATTACATATTCACGCAAAGCATCTTTTCTTATAGGTAATGCTATTTTAGTAAAATTGATGCCAAAATCCTTTACAGGCGGAAAGCTCATGCTACTGATATTCTTATCTATTTCTCTAATAGCAGAATCAGGCAAACGCTCTTCAGATGTTGTAAAAAAACTATATTTAAGCCTTTGTATATTCCCCTCATTATCCAGTATAAATTCTATTAAAAAAGCTGGAGATCTTTCAAGTGTATCTTGCAATAGTGCATCCAATTGATTTCTTGATAAACCGTTCAGAGAATTCAACAACTTTATTTGCATCACTTTGCAACAATTTAGGACTTTTTCCGAATTATTGTATTTCCGAATTAATTCGTGGTCATATTCATTTCTAAGGAGATAATTAGTTTTTCCCTTGTCATACTTGTACAGATGCACAGATCGGCCATTCTCGCTCCATACAACACTATCTGCAGAATTCACATCATCAGGATTTCTTGTTAGAAGTATACAATCTGTAGAACCACATTGCAATTCTTCCTTTGGTGACAAATGATTATTACATTGTGAATTTACAATGAGAACTTCACCAAACAATACAATAAAAAAAGAGAATAATATTTTTTTCATAAGACAATTTTTAAAAATCGAATCTACTCTTAAAGAAAACCTAAAAAAAGTTATTAATAAGTAGGAATCCCCANCATCCTAAACATTTCCNTCCATATCGTATTCGTAGTCTGGACTTATATAACCTTGATAACCACTAATGGCAGACTGGCCTTTTTGAAAAGCAAAGACATACTTATTCTCATCTTTCAAAAAACGTGACATGTTAACACCCTTTTCGCTAACACAATCATACAACCACACAGACCAATCATCTATTTCAGAATCCATATAATTCCCCATAGTCTTGTCGTTAGGGAGTCTTTTGCCGTCTCTTTCATAATAATAATGAGAACGTACATCTCCTATTACATGCTCTTGAAACTCTTTTGCTGCATGATTTGTACCACAATAACCTTCGTTTTTCTGTATGGCATGGACACATTCACGGAAAAGGGTATCATAATTAAGTTCTTTAAGATGAATAACATTTGATTGGGAATTATATTGACCTGGATCCAACATATCGGAGTTGTACTCAAAAGCCACATTGGCTAGTCTCGCCCGAAGTTCTGCTGGCAACTGATTCACCAATTCACTTATTTTTATATAAGCACTATCGTAAGGAGAAGCAGAGGAACCATGATAGTCCCCTGAATTATTATACCATGAGTTGCCCCAATAATTGGTTGAACCTTCGTAGCCACTACAACAATAAGTACTATTACCACAATAAGTGGGATAATTTTCAGTCAGATAAGAGATGTTTCCATCTGACAGCTTCACCCATCCCCTCTGAAAAGCCCACCCTAATGCCATATACTCCGAAAAGGTATAGGGATCTCGGTAAGAGGTTCCAGAACCGCCACCTAAATAGCTCGCCAGATCATCGTGAGAGATGATGCAGGACAACTCATTAAGAGTTGACAAAGTAATTTTTCTTCTCATAATGTTTTAGTTTTTTTATGATGAATTATATTTTATATGCTACAGAATCTATTCCTGATATAATGAATAAACGAAAACCTTTCCTTGGCTCTCGTAAACATATTTGTCACAAGTCCTGGCCTTTCATTGTGAATATCAGTCACATCTGAGTATCCAAAGTCATATTGTTCCGATATAAATGGAAACAGAACCATACAGCGGTCTGACAATTCAGGTAAAACTAAATCTTCTGCATCCGTATCTTTAAATGTGTAGTCCAATATTTTACTAAAAACTGGTTTGTACAATACAATAAATTGAGTTGCAAAAAATCTGTCTATCCAGTATCTGTTTTCAGAAACAGGAATAGCTTGTCTAAAGTTGCTAATCCCGCCAGACAATATTTCAGCCCCCTGTTGTGAAGCCCCAATCACATTCGACAGAAAATACTCCTTTGAATAGAATTCTGTAAAGACATGGTCATCTTCACACACCACGATTATGTCATCGCCTCTTTCCATGGCCATTTGTACACATTTCCGAAGGCTATGCCAAAGTCCGACGGCGCCTATCTCATGCTTAACAGCCTCCACAAATGTCACTTCAAATTCTTTTTTGCCATTAAATTGTTGTTCTATATGTTTTTTTCGCTCAATACGTTTTGGAAGATTAATCACATATACAGGAAGATAGAAAACATCCTCCTCTTCCGTTTTCTTCTTTGAGGTTATATCTGTCAGTAACTGTGTGATTCGTGAGCACCAAGCATCCCAATTTAAGCGTTCTTTGAATTCCTTGATTGATGATACACTTAATTGATGATACAGCTGTTTGTTCTTATATGTTTCTTGTATTGTTTCTGCATAACTCTCTGCTGAGGCATCTGATGGCAACACTATTCCATTTACTCCATTCCTAAGAGGTTGGGATACTCCGCCAACATTTGCTGAGATGCTCGGTACACCATAAGCAGACGCTTCACAGAAAACAATTCCAAACGCATCGAATACTGTAGGTAAGACGAGGAAATGGGCTTTTCTCAAAATTTTATCATATAATTTCATTTCGTCATGTGATGCCTTATCTATCATTGGATAATTGACAATGCCCAATTTTTTCGCATTCTCCACCTTGCATCCTATAACTATAAGTTGACAAGGGAATGACATCCCCTGTAATATGCGATAAGTATCTAAAACTTTCGAGAGTCCCTTCCTTTTAGGATCATAACCCACAAATACGAGATTGCAGACATCCTCATTTGTATGTTTTGCTTCAATTTCCTCAGGAGTAGGTATGTTCGCACCAAATTCTATTACATGGATTTTTTCAGGTGAGATTCCATAAACCTTTATTGCCTCTTCCTTAGCCCATAAGGATGAATACACGATTCCATTAACTTTTTCCAGACACAGACGTTCTGTTTTTCTTGCTAATTCATGATACGTTGGATTTTGATTCTTCAACCACGGCTTAAAAGAATCAAAAATAATATCACTTACAAATATCACAGGTATGTCTACATTCAAGTTTACACAGAAATGATATGTTGACGTTATTACCGCATCGTAATGTCCCTCCTGTATTATTCGAGAAAGAAAACGCCCCGTTTCCATACAATACTTCTCAGGATAAAAAACGGCATCTTTCCCTGACATGAGATGATGCCATCTGGCACCATTAATCATATCACCCCCAATCCAATCTACATCATGATATTTTTTTAATATCGTATACATATAATAGGGAGTGCCAGACCAATCATGTATATTCTCTGGCGAATTATTTGATAGATAAGCTATGCGCATATTTCATTTTATATTTTCATTTTGTGAACATACAAGAGTATAATAAAATCCTTTTCTCTCCATCAGCTGTTCATGATTACCAATTTCCACAATCATCCCCTTCTCCATCACCACGATTTGGTCAGCATGACGTATCGTGCTGAGCCTATGGGCAATGATAACAACCGTTCTATTCTCAAATGTTCCGTTCAGCGCCTGTACGATTTTCTGTTCATTGACGGTGTCCAAGGAGTTTGTGGCTTCGTCAAGAAAAAGGTATTTCGGATTTCTGTAAAGCGCACGGGCGATGAGAAGTCGCTGCTTTTGACCTCCACTCAATCCCCTCCCTTGCTCTCCTATTTCTGTATCAAACCCACGGGGCATCTGGTCTATCTCGCTCTTTATCTGTGCAATCTGACAGCATTTCACCAGTTGTTCCTCGTCCACATGCTCATCGTCCAGCATGATGTTGTTCTTGATGGTGTCACTAAAGATTTTGCCGTCCTGCATCACCACACCACACAACTCCCGCCATTTCCTCAAGTTAAAAGCCGTGACATTCATTCCGCCCATATTCACACTTCCGTATGATGGCTTATAAAGACGTACCAACAATTTCAACAAGGTGGATTTGCCACATCCACTGCTACCTACAATGGCTGTGATTTTATTTTCTGGAATGTAGAGATTGATGTTTGTGAGTACCATCGGAAGATGTGGGGCGTACTGGAACATNACGTTCTTCAGTATCAAGCTCCCATTCTCAGGCAGAATGGTTGTAGTTCCTGCTGATAACAACTCGTCCTCATCATCAAGTTGGCGTATTTCATTCATTCGCAGAAATGATATCTTGGCATACTGAGCAGAAACAATAAAACCGATGAACTGCACCAGTGGTCCATTCAGCATACCAAGNATAAATTGGGTGGAAATCATAACGCCGAAGGTGATATCTCCNTTAATAACA
Source organism: Bacteroidales bacterium (assembly GCA_009177185.1). Classification (GTDB taxonomy): domain Bacteria; phylum Bacteroidota; class Bacteroidia; order Bacteroidales; family Bacteroidaceae; genus Minthosoma. The sequence goes on along the minus strand of WFMB01000142.1, from coordinate 1,280 downwards.
GCGGTAGCACAAAAGAAGGTTATGGTCATGTNCTTCATGTTCTCAACAANCTGGGCTCCCAAANTGTTAGGGCTNGNCNTGCANGATTATCAAAAGTTCCACATTCCCCGAATGTGCTATGACCAAACCTAATTATGTTAACAATAACGTATGCACATTCATATTCTGACATAATTATATAGATTATATAGAACAGACATAAATCATCAGAAATGAATTTATTATTATTTCTCACTTTGGACTCAAGGAGAAAAATAGAAGCTATATATAGAAAAAAAACTATGACAAACAGATATAATTTTGGCAAATAATAACAATCTGTAAATATATACATTGGCGCACAAAAACAGGATATACAAATTATTGCAATACCTGTTATTTTCATTGCCCTTAATGACGATTTCATAAAACTAAACTTTACAACACTATTTTAATTGATAAATAAAATGTTTTTATTGGTAATCTCGCAAATGTTTTGTAATCTTATAGTTAATTTTCAATAAAATAGCAAAAACACAAACGATGATTTCTGAACGTAAAATTATAGAATTTTTCGGTATAATGGAAGTTTTTTGTCTCCGAATGCGAGAAAATGTTAAAATTATTAACCATCTGCAACACAACAGCGAAAAAACGTAAAGTAGAAATTGCAAATGTGCTTTGATGCTAAGGAATGACCTCTAAGAGGGGTGTTCTGTACCTATGAACCGACACGCCCCACACCTAATCTCTCCTTCAATTTCGTATAATTGGTGAAAGAATCATAATGCTATCATTCGTAGAGTCTTGACACCTAAATTCAATAGGTAAAAAGTACTTCATACGGACAATTTTTCCTCCTAACTGCCCAGGTTCCCATTTAGGCATCTTTTTAATAATGAGAAGAGCTTCTTTGTCTAACCTTGAGTCCGCTGATTTCGCTATGCTGATATTGGTAAGACTCCCATCTGTTTCCACATAAAAGCTAACAATAACGCGCCCATCTATTCTTTTTTCTTTGGCACATTTAGGATGGCTCATGTTATTTTTAATAAAGTCAAATAGGGCTTTTTCACCTTCAGGAAAGCGTGGACATATCTCGTAAGATGTTGGTGAGGTTATGACATTCTTAACAGAATCTCCGTCATCTGTGATTTGCTGATTTTCATTGTTTCTTAGACTACAGATCTGTTGGGCAATATCTTCAAGAAAAGCGTGAACACCAATACTTATACCAGCACCAGTAAGTGCATTTTCTAACGCATTTGACGAGGGTGAAGATGATGAACCATAATAATAAT
>WFMB01000017.1 GCA_009177185.1 Bacteroidales bacterium | reverse complement strand
GTGGTTCTGCTACCTCTGTTTGCTCGCTGAACATCCCCGTCTGAATAGGATTTGAAAACTACTCGTCCTCTGTATATGCTTTGTTTACAGCCGTGAGGGCGTTGAGTGTCTTTGGGAAGCCGATGTAGGGAAGCATTCCAGTGAGCACTGCCACCATCTCCTTTTTGCTAATCTTCATGTTTTTGCAGCCAAAACCATGGCTTTCGAGCTGTGGCTGGGCAACACCCATCGAAGCGAGGAGACAGAAGGTGACAAGTTCACGGTGCTGCATGTCGATGCCGTTGCGAGTGTAGAAGTCACCAAAGCAGTAGCTCTCGAGGAACTCTACAATGTGTTCCTGCCCTTTTGGTGCGTTCTGTTCCATCTGTTCCGCCGTGCCAGCACCAAAGATTCCATCAATATACTCACGACCTTTCTCACGGCGGTTCTCAGGCGTGGTGGTGCCCTGATTGTCAAGCGGAAGTTTGATGTCGTTGTCTTCAAACACCTCGTTCATTTCAAGGAGGAAATCAATCATCTTGGAGAAGCCTACGTATGGAACGGTCTGATAGATGACTTCACGAATCTCGCGAGGCTTCACGCCCACATTGAGGCAGACATCCACATACACCTTGAACTGGTGCATGGCATTGCAACCGATAGTGCTGGCAAGGATGCACATACAACGTGTCTTTTCCAACACTGGCTCTTCGGTCAGCTTGAGTGCTTCGTCGAAGGCGAAGTTATCAAATATCTGTGTCAGTTCTGGATCACGCTTCAGCGTATTGACCGAATTGCGCTGCGAGAAGAGCTTGCGTATTTGCTGGCGCGCATGTTCACTAATCTTCAATTCTTTCATGGTTGTAGTTCTTGTGTTTTTTAATGTTTCTATTGGCAAAGATAGAGCTTTTTTCTAATAGCACGAACATTTTTCCACTTTTTTTAGATTCGCCACCTCCAAAAGTGCCTTTTTCGGGTAAAAGCACAATCCCTTTTAGAAAAATCGTGTAACTTTGCAAACATTTAGAATATTACGCTAAAAAGATTGTATCATGGGCGAAGTCAAGGAGAAAGATACGATGACAACGGTGAACAAGGTGCTCAAGCTCTGCTGGGTCATCACGGGTGTTATCATTGTTTTAATGTTTTTTTGCGTGTTTGCCATCTCACAAGGATGGTTTGGCAAACTGCCTCCAGTGAGCGACTTGCAGAATCCTATCAACAAATATGCGTCGCGCATCTATTCGGATGATGACCAGTTGATTGGCACATGGAGCTATGCCAGCGAGAACCGCCTGATGGTGTCTTACGACTCGTTGCCAGAAAATCTTGTCAAAGCACTGGTTGCCACGGAGGATGTACGCTTCTATGACCATTCGGGCATTGATGCCAAGGCCATCGTCCGTGCAGTGGTAAAGCGCCTGATGCTGGGTCAGAAGAGTGCTGGAGGCGGCTCGACGGTGACACAGCAGTTGGCTAAGCAGCTATATTCTGATGTGGCTAAGACAGACGGGAAACGCATGATGCAGAAGCCAATCGAATGGTTCATTGCCGTGCAGTTGGAACGCTACTACACCAAGGAGGAAATCATCACGATGTACCTCAACTACTTCGACTTCCTCTATATGGGAGTGGGCGTGAAGAATGCCAGCCGCACCTACTTTGGGAAAGATCCCATTGACCTCGACCTCAATCAATGTGCCACCCTCGTGGGCATGTGCAAAAACCCATCGCTCTACAACCCGTATAAGCGTGGCGAGAATGGGGAGTACCTACAAAGCGAACGGTGCATGGCACGTCGCAATGTGGTATTGGGACAAATGGTGAAAGCTGGCTACATCACCCAAGCTGAGATGGATGAGGTGAAAGAGCAACCTCTTGAGTTGTTGCCTAAACCAAAGATTACGTCTCACAAAGAGGGAGTTGCCCCCTATTTCCGCGTGTATCTGCAACGCATCATGATGGCAAAGCGTCCAGAACGCAGCCAATATGCTTCGTGGCAGGGACAGCAGTATCAAGATGATTCCATCGCATGGGATAACGACCCTCTCTATGGATGGTGTACCAAGAACACGAAGAAGGATGGCTCACATTATAACATCTACACCGACGGCTTGAAGATATACACCACCATCGACACCCGTATGCAGAAGATGGCGGAAGAGGCTCTGTTTGAGCATGTCGCCAAGTATCTGCAACCTGCTTTCGACAACGAAATAAAGTATTCAAAGACAGGTCCCTACAAAGAGATGACGGTGGAGAAGATGAACCAGGTCATCGACCGCTATGTACGTCAGAGTGAGCGGTATCGTGTGATGAAAGAGAGCGGCTTGAGCGACGAGGAAATCATGGAGGCATTCAATGTGCCTGTGGATATGCGTGTGTTTAAATACGGAAAATCGTATGACACTCCCGAAGAGGTGGAAGTGCGCATGTCGCCCCGTGATTCTATCATCTATTACAAGAAGTTCCTGCGTGCCTCGGTATGTGCCATTGACCCACGCAACGGGCAAGTGAGGGCGTATGTTCCAGGATTGGACTTTGGTCACTTCCAGTGGGACAATGTGTTGGGAGGCGGACACCGGCAGGTGGGTTCAACCATCAAACCCCTACTCTATTCGCTGGCACTCTCCAGCCAAGACTTCACCCCTTGCGACATCGTAGATGCCAGCCCCAGAGCCTATGGTAGCTGGACACCTAAGGGAAGTGACATGGGGATGGTACCATTGCAGACGGCATTGGCACAATCCAACAACCATGCCTCGGTATATCTGCTGAATCTACTTAAGCCACAAACATTTATAGACTTCTTGGGCAACCAGCTGAAGATGTCCACCTACACAATGCAACCCAACCTGACACTTGCGTTAGGCTCGTGCGACTTGAGCATTGGCGAAATGGCAAGTGCATACACCATATTCCCCAGTTTTGGCGTGCATTATTCACCCCTGTTAGTCACTCGCATTGAAGATGCAGAAGGCAATATCATAGCCAACTTCACGCCACGCATGAATGAGGTGCTATCGAAGGAGAAAGCCTATCAGATGATATACATGTTACAGGCTGTTATCAACGAGGGTACGGGTCGTGCGTTACGTGGCGGAACATACCACATCACGGCTGAATTGGGCGGCAAAACGGGTACAACGAACAGCAATGCAGACGGATGGTTCATCGGCTTCTGCCCCAAACTTGTCGTGGCAAGCTGGGTGGGCGGTGAAGACCGCGACATCCACTTCGGCAGCATGGCTTTCGGTCAAGGCGCAAGAGCCGCACTCCCCATCTTCGGCAAACTGATGAGGAAGATTTACGATAGCAAAAAGTTCGGCATCTACGAAAGCGACAAATTTGATATTCCTGCAGATTATCAGCCATGCAATAGTGACTTGATGACATTGCCCAGCGCAGAAGACATTCTCTACTCTGACGGAGAAGAATACATTGATGCCGACGAAGCTTTCTTCTAATCCAATACAAACCAAATCAACATAAAAAGATGAAATTCATTGGAATTATTCCTGCCAGATACGCATCTACACGTTTCCCCGCCAAGCCATTAGCCATGTTGGGGGGCAAGACCGTCATTGAAAGAGTCTATCGCCAAGTGGAAGGCGTACTGGATGATGTGGTAGTGGCAACTGATGATGAACGCATCATGGCAGCAGTTGCGGCATTCGGTGGTAAGGCTGTTATGACCAGCGTGAACCACAAGAGCGGAACTGACCGTGTGTATGAAGCCTTCACCAAGGTGGGTACAGGCTATGACGTTGTGGTCAACATACAAGGCGATGAGCCTTTTATCCAAGCACAACAGCTGGCGACCATCCGCACATGCTTTGAAGACTCAACGGTGGATATCGCCACTTTGGTCAAGCCCTTTAAGCCCGAAGATGGTTTTGCCGCACTGGAGAATGTGAACTCTCCTAAGGTTGTGGTGAACAAACGCATGGAAGCACTCTATTTTTCGCGTAGCATCATCCCCTTCACACGCGGAAAAGAGAAGAAAGAATGGCTGGAAGGTCACACCTACTACAAGCACATCGGTCTCTATGCCTATCGTGCAGAAGTGCTGAAACAGATTACGGCACTTCCCCAATCAAGTCTTGAATTGGCGGAATCGTTNGAACAACTGCNNNGGTNGGAGAATGGTTACAAGATAAAANTGGGTATCAGTGCCANTGAGACAATCGGCATNGATACACCCGNAGACTTNGAGAGNGCAGAACTATTCCTGCAATCACTCAAAAGCAAGGAATAGCCCCTTACTTTCTCACTACGCTAACGCGGTGCGCCATTCGACACCCCCTCGATAATCGCCCTTAAACCTTAAATTGAGCTCCTTTTGAGCCCAATTTAAGGTTTTTTATTTTAAGAACGGTTAAAAAGCCGTTCTTTCTTTTTATATGTCAGTTTTTAACACTAACTTTGTACACATTATTTATATATAAAGAAACTATAAATGGAAGATTTAGACAGAATCATTAAAGTTGAAATCAACGAAACGATGAAGAAGAGCTACATTGACTACTCCATGTCGGTCATTGTGGCTCGTGCGCTTCCTGAAGTTCGTGACGGTTTCAAGCCTGTACACCGCCGTATCCTTTATTCGATGGACAAAAATGGTCATACAGCGGACAAACCCACAGTCAAGTGTGCCCGTATCGTGGGTGACGTGTTGGGACACTTACACCCCCATGGTGACTCGTCAGTATATGGCGCACTTGTCAGACTTGCACAGCCTTGGGCCATGCGTTACACACTTGTCAATGGACAAGGCAACTTTGGCTCTGTAGATGGTGATGGTGCCGCTGCTATGCGTTACACAGAGGCTCGTCTCAGCAAATTGGGCGAGGCGATGCTTCAAGACATCGACAAGGAGACCGTTGACATGGCCGATAACTTCGACAACTCAGAGAAAGAGCCGACGGTGCTGCCTACACGCATTCCCAACCTCTTGGTGAATGGTGCAACGGGTATTGCTGTTGGTATNGCGANGAACNTNCCNNCACACAATCTGNGCGAGGTGATTGACGGTTGCNTANCTTACANCGACAATCCTNAANTGACCAGCACTGACCTGATGCAGTACATCAAAGGCCCCGACTTCCCTACGGGTGGCATCATCTGTGGTGTGGATGGCATCAGAGACGCGTATGAAACAGGTCGTGGTCGTATCGTGATTCGTTCCAAAACAGAGATTGAAACAGAAGGCACACACGACAAGATTATCGTGAGTGAGATACCTTACAACGTGAACAAGTCGGAACTCATCAAGAAGATTGCCGCACTGGTGAACGAGAAGAAGATTGAAGGCATCAGCAATGTGAACGATGAATCTGACCGCGAGGGTATGCGCATTGTCATCGACATCAAACGTGAAGCAAACGCCAACGTCGTGCGCAACAAACTCTTCAAACTCACTGATTTGCAGAGCACCTTTGCTGTAAACTGCATCGCCATTGCCGACCGCCGTCCGAAGCAACTATCATTGAAGGACTGCATTCGCTACTTCGTCAACCANCGCCACGATGTGGTTATTCGTCNCANGATGTTCGACAAGCGCAAAGCAGAGNAGCGTTCACACATTCTCGAAGGACTCATCATCGCTTGCGACAACATCGACGAAGTGGTACATATCATCCGTGCTGCAAAGAGTCCNCAAGAGGCGATGGACAACCTGATGGTTCGCTTCAATCTCGACGACATTCAAGCCCGTGAGATTGTGAACATGCGTCTGCGAGCCCTTACAGGTTTGGAGCAGGACAAGCTGCATGCAGAGTTCGACGAATTGCAAAAACTCATTGCATACTTAGATCAGATTCTCACCGACGATGCGCTTTGCCGCAAGGTGATGAAGGACGAACTCATCGAAGTGAAAGAGAAGTGGGGCGACGAGCGCAAGACAGAGATTGATGTAACAGCCAGCGAGAACTTCGACCCCGAACAATTCTATGCGAAGGAAGAGGTTGTCGTGACGGTGAGCCACCTCGGCTACATCAAGCGCACCACCCTCACCGAGTTCCGTACACAAGCCCGCGGTGGCATCGGAGTGAAGGGAGGAACAGCACGCGACAAGGACTTCATCGAGTTCATCTATCCAGCCAACACGCATAACACCATGATGTTCTTCACACAGAAGGGTCGTTGCTTCTGGATGAAGGTTTACAACATTCCTGAAGGTTCGCGCACCGACAAGGGACGCGCCATCCAAAACCTCCTGAACATTGACAGCGACGATAAGGTTACAGCATTCATCTGCATCGAGAACATCAACGACGAAGAATGGGTGAAAAGCCACAACCTCATCTTCTGCACCCGACAAGGCATCATCAAAAAGACCGAGTTTGTCAACTACTCACGCCCACGCAACAATGGTATCATTGCCATCAACCTGAACGAGGGTGACGAAGTGGTAGAGGTACTCCTCACCAGCGGCACTGACGAGATTCTGCTCGCTAACCGAAACGGTCGCGCCATCCGCTTCAACGAAAGCACTGTACGCAACATGGGTCGTGGTGCTACAGGTGTGAAAGCCATGCGCTTGGATGACGACCCTGAAGACCAAATCGTGGGTATGATAGCCCTCACGAAACCCGAAGGCTACGACGAGGATTTGGAAGAGAATGCAGAAGAGGCAGAGACGACAGAAGAGCGTTACCCTGATATGCCAACCGTATTGGTTCTCTCCGAGAAAGGTGTCGGCAAGCGTTCCACCATTGGCGAATACCGCATCACAAACCGTAATGGTAAGGGTGTCAAGACCATCAACATCACCGAGAAGACAGGCAAATTGGTTGCCATCAAGAAGGTGCAAGAAGATGAAGACATCATGATTATCAACAAGAGCGGTGTCACGATTCGCTTGGCGGTAGCCGACATCAAGAAGTCGTCACGCAACACACAAGGCGTTAAACTCATCGACATTCAGAAACGAAACGATGTCATCAGCTCCGTCTGCGNGGTAGAGCACGCTGANGAGTCNGANGACCAGAATGNCGAGAGAACNGNAACACCCGAAACAAACAANGAATNACAANNCCTAATTTATCAACCTCACTAAACAAAATCAAGTATGAAAAAGTTAGTTTTGATGATGGTTAGCCTCTTCCTCATCTCTGGTGCATACGCACAGGACAAGGAAGCATTGAAGGCACAGAAAGCCGCACAGAAAGAAGCGGAATCAACACTGAAAAAGGCTAAGAACATGTATGAAATGTCTATTCCAAACGCCCAGTATGGACGTAAGGAGACAGACTTCACCCGATTGGCAAACGCACAGCAGTTAATCCAGTCAGCCATCGACAATGAGTTCACGAAGAACGAAGCACTGACTTGGAAGGTTGCAGCAGACATCCAAAACGAATACTACAAGAAACTGGACAACGAAATCAAAGCCGATCCAGACAATGAAACGNTACAAAAGGATTTCNTTGAGACTTCCGCCAAGATTCTGACCTACTGCATCAAGTATGACTCACTCTTGCGCATACANCNCAAGGTGAAGCCAGAAGAATTGAAGGCTGCGCACACACAATACCAAAACATGAGTGTCAACCCTGCCATCCAGTTGTTGCAAATCGCCCAGAAATACTCTAACAGCGACAATCAAGACGACTTGAAGAAGGGTGCCATGTACTCCAGCCTGTTCCTCTATGCACTTGAGGAATCCCAGTTGATGAAAGATTTCCAGCATGCAAGCCTTGATGATTGGAAAACTTATGCGACAGCCTTCCGTGCACAATCCTACCTCGGTATCGAAGGAACACCTGAAGAAAAGATTATAGAAGTTTATCGCAAGTTGATGAACACCCGCTATAAGGGCATCGCATATCAATCGTTGGGCAACTACTATCGTGAGAAGGACATTGCCAAACAGAACCAGTATCTCGCCGAAGGCATTGAAGCCTTGAAAGGCGACCCTGAACAGAATGACCTGCGTGCTAACTTCGCCATCATCCTCATGCAGAACCAGTTCCAAAAGGGAGAGAAGGAAGCCTTCAAGAAGACAGCTAAACTCATCAAGGAAGAGTTCTCTGACAACAGCAATGCCATCAACGCCTACTTGATGGAGGGTCAAATGGCATTCGAGGACAAGCAATATGATGAGGCTAAAGCAATCTTCCTTGAGGCCAAAAGCAAGTTCCCAGAAGAGCCCAAATGTCTCCTCATGGCAGCCCGTTCCGCTTGGCAGAAAGCTATTGTAGGTGGTTCAAAGAAAGCCGACATGGACGAAGCCATCCGCCTCTTCAAACAGTTAGAAACCGAGGAAGCCGATGACCCTGAAATGTGGGGCGAACCGCTCTATATCCTCTACAACAACACTCAGCAACCTGCATTGGCAGCTAAGTACAAGCAATACTATAAAGCAGCGAAATAGTTGCGGACGAGTTATAAAAACGACAACATACCAAGATTAAAAGTAGGGTGGAACCTCCAAGCAGTGTTCCACCCTACTTTTGTTTTAATAAATACCCAATCCCATATAAGCACCTGTTTGATAGATAATCAACAGAAAAAGCATAACCACCCTTCAATACATTCGCCTCCGTTCGGGACAGGACCTTGACGGCACCCTGCTCGGAGCTGACAGCCGAATATCAGCTGCTTCGGTGGAGATGCTTAATAAATCGATAGAGAGGGGGGCGGCATTTAGTGTGGC
>WFMB01000079.1 GCA_009177185.1 Bacteroidales bacterium | reverse complement strand
ATTCTCGGCATCAACTTTTGGAATAGGGACGACCAACAAACCGTGATATTTATGCGAATTACATGCCAAGAAGGACGATCAAGAATACGCACCTGACCTATTCGTGCGCAGAATCTCTTTTGGCAGAGATTCAGGCAAGTTAGTCATCAGAGCTTTGTCAAAACGTAAATAACTCATAGTTGTATTTTAAGATTGCTATTTATCGTGATTTTAGTGTTAGTTTTCAACGCTCAAATTTAGAAACAATTTTCTTTGTACACAATCTTTCCTCGCTTTTTTTTTCAAAAAAAACATTTACGCCACACAGAAACGTCCAAAACATGCTAAATAGCATAAAAACCAGCGAAAATTTTGTCAATTAACAACTTGTATGTACCTTTGCAAAGCAAACAAAAAGGGCAATGAGAAAGAAAGATTCCATCATCTTGACAGATGTGGTTAACAGCCTTCAGGATATCATGCAACTCCTCTCACCAACACAGCAAGAGGAATTACAGCACCACATGACCATTCAGACTTTCAAAAAGAATGAGGCACTCTATCAAGAGGGAGAAGTGCCTCAGATGTGTCATTGCCTAATTCGTGGCAAAGTAAAAATCTATAAGGACGGCATCAGCGGACGCACTCAGATCATTCGTGTTATCAAGCCCGTTGAATACTTCGGCTATCGAGCACATTTTGCCAATCAAAATTATATAACGTCTGCCGCGGCCTTTGAGACCAGCACCGTTTGTCTGATTCCGATAGAAATGATTGAGAAATGGATTATAGAAAACAGTGAGTTTGCCATGTTCTTTATCAAACAGCTCGCCATCGAAGTGGGCAACTCCGACCAACGCACCGTCAACCTCACACAAAAGCACATACGAGGAAGATTGGCTGAATCGCTCATCTTTTTGCGCGACAATTATGGGTTGGAGGAAGACGATGCCACTTTATCCATTTACCTTTCACGCGAAGACCTTGCCAACATGTCCAACATGACCACATCGAACGCCATCCGGACACTCTCCGCCTTTGCCTCTGAAAAGATTATTGCCATTGACGGAAAGAAAATCAAGATTATCGATGGAGAAAGCCTTGAACGAATCAGCAAGATTGGTTAAACAAACTTAAATCAACGGCACCACAAAGTTTAGCACATCCCGTTCAATCGTTATACGCATAGGAGCAGGCTCTTTTGAGGGAAGGACAATTCCGTCGAGAGACACCAACGCCTTATCTACATCGTTCACAACGATTTGCCGTGCCCTATAAGGATGCACATTCTTATAGTTCAAGAAACGCCCTTTGCCCAACAGCCAAAAGCCCTCAAACAACTGCCACCATTTTGGGCGCGTAATCAAGGATATGTCCAGCATACCATTATAAGGCACAGAATCAGGCGTCTGCCCATATCCCAAGCAATTACCGATACACATAGACATATACTTCCCTTCTATCTCCTCCGTTTCTATCTTCATTGACATGGCAAACTGCTTTCGTTCAAAGACACGATTGATAAGCGCAGGAATGATTGAGAGCCTGCGCGACCCTATAATGTATGCAGCATCATACGTTGTCTTTATCAAACGCGCCCCCAAACCGATGTTGGTACAGTTCAAAAAATACCTACGTTGCGGGATGTGGTCATCCTGGTAAGTACAACACCCCACATCCACCTTACGAAGATTCCTTGCGATGATACCATCCACCACCCGTTTGTAGTCATCGGTCGAAACACCCCAGAAACGAGAGAAGTCATTACCGATGCCATTAGGGATTACCGCAAAAGCAAAATCTTCGGGCAGCGTATCACGTGACTGCATCATGGCATTCACCGCACAATTCAAAGCACCGTCACCGCCCACCACAGCAATAGTTCTATAACCATTATCACACATCATCTTGGTCAAGCGTTCCACCGACCCCGATGCCTCCGACTGCACAAAGTCATACAATACGCCCTTCGACTCCATATACTGACGGATGAGTTGCCAACGTTTCTGCGAATGGTCCCATCCCGAATGGGGACTATAAATTACGCCTATGCGATTTGCTTCTGCCATAAATCCAGCACTTTTTGAATACGTTCTTCCACTGGCATCTCCACACTGAGCCAATGAATCTGAATGCCACGACGTTCCTCCATCCCACGAAACCATGTCATTTGCCGTTTAGCAAATTGGTGAATGGCTATCTCCAACAACGACACCATTTCATCATATTTCAATTGCCCCAACAAATAAAGCGTGACAAACTTATACTCCAAACCATATCGAATGAGTCTTTCTGTCGACACTCCCTGCTCTATCAGCCCTCGAATCTCATCCACCATTCCTTCATCCAAGCGTGAATACAAGCGCTGGCTAATCTTTGCACGCCGTGCTTCACGACTAATATCCAAACCGATAATCAATGAATGAAACTCAGGGAACGCCCTTCCATCAAACTCATACCCCTTAATGACGCTCTCGATGTACATGCCCGTTCCTCCACACAAAATCGGTGTCCGCCCCCTACTTACAATGTCATCATAAGCATCAATAAATCCTCGTTGCCACTCATACACATTATAGCGCGTACCAGCCTCAGCTATATCTATCAGATGATAGGGAATACGCTTTCCTTCCACACGATAATCAGCCAAATCCTTACCCGTCCCTATATCCATACCACGATACACCTGACGGCTATCCGCACTGATAATCTCAGCATCCATCTCGTATGCAAGCCTCGCAGCAAAAGCTGTTTTGCCGCAAGCCGTAGGTCCCAATATGGTCAACAAGTTCTTCAAAAGGCAATCAGAATTATACGACGGAACAATCAAATACCCCACCCTTCAACATACGACATCATCACACCATCAATGAATGAGCCAGAACACAATAAGACCAGCCATCCATGCAACCAAAGCGCACCACAAATAATGACGGATACACCACTTGAAACGAATCCGTTCCTTCTCCAGCATCGCCTGCCCTGCCATCGAACCAACAAACAAGAGACATCCCCCACATGCACAACAGAACGAGAGCAGCTGCCAATAGATACCATTCTGTACAAACTCCGAAGCAGAACCAGCAACAGTATCCACTTGAAACAGATTCATTCCCATCATCATCAACGGCACATTATCCAAGATGGACGACAATACGCCGACTATCAAACCATACACATAAACATTACCTACAGACTTCTCCAGCCATGTGCCCACAAAGTCGAGCGCACCACACTCTGCCAATGCGCCGACACACAAAGAAACGCCAATGAAGTACAAGATAAGGCGCATTCCAATAAATTCAGTATTACGGAAATAATGTCGCTGCACCATCAGCACATTGCCATTCCTTTCCAGATTGAAAAGCCCTTCCACAGCCCAAATGAGCGCCAATACAGACAGCGACCCCAAGAATGGAGGAAGCTTCGTGATATAATGGAAAGAAGGGATGAACCACAATCCCACAATGCCAAGAACCAGCAGCGTAGCCTTCTGCCAGCTTGACCAATACGAATCGTCTCCATGATAGCGAGACAGCACAGAGAAAATCTCCACACGCCCATGAAGCTGCATTCCAATCAAAGCATTGAACACGCACGTAGTGATAAGAGCTGGCAAGAACAATCCCGCTGCATAAGCCGATGGCGTGATGGCCTCCCTAACCCACAACATCAGCGACATCATATCGCCAATAGCCGTGAAACAGCCTCCCATACATGCCGACACAAGAATGGAGCAGGCATAGATGACACGCTGATGATGATTACGTACAATTTGAGATATGATACTCATCACCAACACCACTGTAGTCAAGTTATCCACATTGGCAGAGATGGCGAACGTCAGCAGTGAGATAATCCACAGAAACACACGACTATCACGCATACGCAGCCAATATATCAGCGCATCAAACAACCCGTTGTTATGCATCACTTCCACGATGGTATTAGTGGCAATCAAAAAGAGAATGACCGAACACGCTTCCACAATGTATTTCATCACCACATGCTCTGCCACGAACCATTTCAGCCCGTCCGTCGTCGAGTTGCCCCCAGCCAAGAAAGCCAGATACTCCTCTTCATGCATCAAATGGACGAACTCACCACCATTCAGCAGATAAATGACCCAAGCAATCACGCCACACCCCATAGCCACAGTGGCGCGATTGATATGGTGCATCTGTTCTGTACTCATCAGCACGAAGCCAACCAACAGAACAGCCACGATAATCAATGTCATGAATAACATATACTTCTTTCCTACATTTTGTAATGAGGGGATGTGTCAATATAGGCACATCCCCTTCTTTATGACGGTCAATCAAAACTATTGAGCGGCAGACGGGACTCGAACCCGCGACCCTCGGCTTGGGAAGCCAATGCTCTACCAACTGAGCCACTGCCGCATACGCCTCTCTCTTGCGTTTCGTGTGCAAAGATAGAAAATTATTCAGATTTACACACCATGAACAAGAAATTATTTGTGCTCCCTNATTATTTTNCCTAACTTTNTCGCATGATTTTNAAAAAATTGACCNTACTCAACTACNGAAACATAGCANCTNCCGAATTAACGCTCTCGCCCAAGATTAANTGCTTCGTAGGACACANCGNAGAGGGGAAGACGAATGTGCTTGATGCCATCCACTTTCTCTCCCTCACAAAAAGCACCACCAGTTCCATCGACTCCATGAATGTGCGCCATGGCGAAGAACTGATGATGGTACAAGGCATCTACGACCTGAACGGCACCGAGGAAGAGATTTCCATTGGAGTGAAACTCCACCAAAAGAAGCACGTCAAGCGCAACAAGAAGGAATACAAGCGAATAGCGGAACACATCGGGTTACTGCCTCTCATCATCGCCTCCCCCAACGACTCCATCATCATCAGCGGAGGCAGCGACGAGCGTCGCAGGTTGATGGACATTGTCATCTCGCAGTACGACCCTGAATACTTGACTGCGCTGAACGCTTACAACAAGGCGTTGCAACAGCGCAATGCCCTGCTCAAAGCCGAAGAAGAGCCTCAGCCCGACATCCTCTCCCTTTTTGAAGAGATGATGGCAGAGCATGGTGAGCGCATCTACCAAAAGCGGAATGCCTTCATCGAGGAGTTCATCCCCGTCTTCCAGCACTTCTACAAGCTCATCTCCGAAGATAACGAGACCGTGGCACTTCACTACACAAGCCACTGCCAACGCGGCCCTCTGCTTGACATCATCCAACGCGACCGCGCCAAAGACCGCATCATGGGCTATTCCCTCCACGGAATCCACAAAGACGAGCTGGAGATGACGCTCGACGGCTATCCCATCAAACGCGAAGGCTCGCAAGGACAGAACAAAACGTACATGCTTGCTCTGAAACTCGCCCAGTTTGACTTTCTCAAACGCACGGGCAGCAAGACCACTCCCCTGCTGTTGCTCGACGACATCTTCGACAAGCTGGACACCCAGCGCGTTGAGCAAATCGTCAACATTGTCTCCAGCGACGCTTTCGGACAAATCTTCATCACCGACACCAACCGCGAACACCTCGACAAGATATTAGCACGTTCGCAAGGCGACTACAGAATCTTCCATGTCGAAGGCGGCAACATCAACGCCTGACCCTCGCCCTTATACATTATTATATATATGAGAAAAAGCAACACCGAGCGGATTGACTCAGTCATTCAACAGTTCATGCGCCTCAACGGCATAGAGACACCTTACAACCAATACAAACTCATCCAAGCATGGCCCGAAGTGATGGGCGAATACATCGCACGTCATACGGCAAACATCTTTATCAAGAACCAGACCCTTCACGTCCAAATCACGTCCCCTGCCATCAAGCAGAACCTCTTGATGGAACACAGAGCCATCGCCCAGCGTCTCAATCGCCATGTCAATGCCCAAGTGATTGAAGACATCCACGTCTATTAGCCATTCCGCCAACAGGAACACCCCCTCTTGTAATAGTGACCCCCGAAAGTTGCTCATCCAACTTTCGGGGGTCACTTCGTTTATTTATGCTGTTCTTTCTGCATCNGTNGCCACTGCGCCTTGGCAAGCTCCTGCATATCCACCNCCTCGTCTTTCTCANCCNCAATCTCAANCCCCNGCATNGTCTCGATGACATCCTCAAGGGTGANGATGCCGCGAAGCGTGCCATACTCGTCGATGATGATGGAAATATGCTCTTTCTTCTCAAGGAGTTTCTCCCAGATGGTGGAGACATCTTCATCTTCGGAGAAAGACAGGATGGGACGCGCCAATTCGCCCAACTGCGTGTCAAACTTATCTTCTGCCAACCGCTCCAAGATTTCCTGACGCAGCACATAGCCTGNGATATAATCACTTTCCTCCCCCTTATAGACAGGAATGCGGGAGAAATTCTTAAACTCCTCATCCTGATAGAACTCGCGGAGCGTCATTCCCTCCTCCGCCATGCTCACCACCACACTCGGAGTCATAATCTCATGCGCCGCCACGCTGTCCAGTTTCAGCAGGTTCTGAATCATGCGGTTTTCCTTCTTCTCCAACACGCCCTCTTCGGTGCCCACCGTGACCATGGCAGCCACCTCATCGCGTGTGACAGATTCTCGCGACGAGGCAGAACCAATGATGTGGGTGAGTTTCTCCAGCAGAATGACGATGAGATAGGTGAGAACGACCAAAACATGGATGAGCTTGCTGGCTGGCAGGGCAAGCTTGCGCCAGTAGGTGGAACCGATGGTTTTGGGCACAATCTCGGAGAACACCAAAATAAGAAAAGTGAAGACGCCCGACACGATGCCGACAAAGAGGCTGGTATCGCTGGATGCCGCATAGTGAAGCGTGGCATAGCTGGCAGCTTGCGAGCCGACGAGCGATGCACCCACCGTGTTGGCGATGGTATTCACAATCAGAATGGCAGAGATAGGTCTGTCGATGTTGGTCTTATACTGCTTGAGGCGTTGCCACCCTTTGATGCCTTGCGCTTCGAGCGTGGTGACATAAGACATGGGGGTGGACAAGATTGTCGCTTCGAGCACCGAGCAGAGCGCCGAGATGACGAGCGACAGGAACATGTAGGTGACAAGTAGAGTTATTTGCGAATCCATATACAGAGGGCGATACTAAAAAATCAGATGTGGAATCATGAAAAACATTGTATAAACAAAGCCACACAAAAGCAAACAACGGGTGTTTCTGCTTCTGCGTGGTCGTAGGGCGCATGTCATATACCATCGGGAGCCGTCGCTGGCGTCGGCTTCCGCATCAGNATGTTTATTNTCTAACGGTTGTGACATGGTGATGATAATTTGATGCAAAGATAGAGAGTTTTTTTCACTTATAAAACAANTTGTAGAGAATTGTGAGGNATGAGNGGCAGACAGGAACCAAATGAAGAAAGACCACAAAAGCTCGAGGGCACAAAATGGCAAAGTGCAGCACAAGCCCGTAAAGCTCCCCTATGCGCGGAACGATTTCACAGCCTCCAAATCGGAGTCCCCGACTCCGACCGACCGATGTCCCCGACTCCGATTGGTCGGAGTCGGGGACATCGATTTTAGTACCCTTTCAGAGGGGCTCAATGCCATCGGGCTTTTAACATAGTAGAACAATGATGACATTACCACCCGAAATGACCTTCCTTGTGCATCCACAACCACTCTACATCAAAAAAACTTGCACAAATCATTGACCATACAGAATAATTTAGTAACTTTGCAAGAAATTGGGGATTTCTCCATTTACATTATACAAGAATCAATGGGTCAGAACAAAATGTGCGAATCGGGTTCTTCATTACCAACGCAGAAGACATGGGGGGGGGTAATTCCGCATACATTATAAATACGACATCAATGGGTACAGAAAAGCACCTGCTAATAGGGATATTCGCAGTCGATATAATGTTATTGACTGTTTTTATCATCGGATTTTACGAGCTGATGGCCATAGTGTCGCCCGCTTTGGTGGACGGCATTGAAGATCTGTCGTGGCTGTTGTTCATTTACATCCTCAGCTTCAGCCTGGCCTACCTGCTGTTTCCTGCGACCGTCCAACTACGCATGGTGAAACGCAGACGTGTGGTGAAACGTGTATTCACAACGTGCTGCATGACATTGCTCTTCATTCCTTTCGTCGCGCAGTTTTCCGACCCCGACATACACATTCCGTACATGTTCTTTTCCCTGTCCATCCCACCCTACATGATATTGTTGATGCTGGAGCGGCTTTCCATTAGGGCCTTCTTCATGCACATCCGTGCCAACCAGCGCAACCAGAAGAATGTGGTGCTGATTGGCAACGGGGCGGTGGTACAAAAAATGTATGATATACTGACCACTCCCATCTATGGATATGACATCAAAGGAGTCTTCTACGACGGAGAATGCCCTCATGCGCAGATGGCGGAGAAGCACATTGGAGGGATTGGCGACATCCAAAAGTGGCTGGCAACCCAACCGACCATCCATGAGATATATGGCTATCTCCCAAAGGAACAGCACGACACCATCGACTTGCTCAGCAAACTGTGCGACAAGTATCTGATACGCTTCTACTACCTCCCTGCCATTGACGTATTTCAGGGAAACATATCCATCAAATTCATGGAGGATGTCCCTATCATAGCCTACCGACAGGAGCCGCTGAGAAAGACGTTCAACAAACAGATTAAGAGGGCGTTTGATGTGGTGTTTTCACTGCTGGTACTGGTGCTGGTGTTCCCGTGGGTGTGGCTGTGGGTGGCAGTTATGATTCGTAAACAATCCCCCGGTCCCATCTTCTTCACACAGGACCGCACGGGCATGGACGGCAAGGTGTTCAAGTGCATCAAGTTCCGCTCCATGAAAGTGAACGACGAAGCAGACAAGAAGCAGGCGACAAAGGACGACCCACGCAAGTTCCCCTTTGGAGATTTCATGCGCCGCACGAACATTGACGAGTTGCCACAATTTATCAATGTGTTCAAGGGCGACATGTCGGTGGTCGGTCCGCGCCCACACATGCTGAAACACACAGAGGAATACTCCCGACTCATCAGCAACTTCATGGTACGCCACTTTGCCAAGCCTGGCATCACAGGGCTGGCGCAGGTGAGCGGATTCCGAGGGGAGACACACACCATCGACCAGATGGAGGGTCGCGTGGAGAAGGACATCGAGTATATTGAGAACTGGTCACTCATCTTGGACATCAAGATTATCCTGAAGACCATCCTCAACATGCTGGGCAAGGAAAAGGGGAACGCCTATTGAAACAGGGTTGAGACCGAAAATCAAACATCATACAACTACAATAACATGGCTTTATCAGATATTTTCAGAAAGAAACAGAAGGAGAACGTGGGTGGCATGGAAGACTTCATGACATTGATTCGTGTGTACTTCCAAAGCGTGTTGGCAGCCAATCTGGGCATTTCAAACTTAGCCGCTCTGCCAGACCTACTCACATTCAAGCGCACCCTCCATGTGGCAACCATCAATAACCGCNTCGGTNTAGGAGAGNAGAAAGCGTGCGCAANAATGCTTCAAGANCTCTATGGCATCAGCGACAANTTCNTCAAAGAGATTGACCTCAGCATCAAAAAGGGCTGTCGTACACAGAACGATGTGAGCCGATACCTCTACTTGTTCCAAGGATTCACGCAGGACTTGATGATGCTGATAGGCAACCAGCTGAAGTGGAAGTTCCGTATTCCAGGNTTCANGAAGAAACTCTTCAAGANAGTGACCGACAACACGGTCCACGACATCCTCACCAAGAACACTTGGAGTGACGGCAGCATCACGAAAGCCGTCTTCTCCGTGCGCAAATACCAGCAGATGCTCGGTTTCAGTGAGGCTTGGATACAAGAATACGTCTATAACCTCATCACCTTGGCAAAGAAAGAGCCTACCCCATCCAGCGAGGAAGTGGCGAAAGCGGAGGCTAAGATGAAGAAATAAGACAATACAAGACCGAATGCCAACAATCGGCAAAAAGCATATCCTCTTTTCGCCTTTTTCTGCACATAAGGAGAAAAAAAGAGAGGAAAGGTTGGTACAATCCAACCAAATGCTTACATTTGCATAAAATTGTTGTATCATCCGTGTCTCTAAGGTCCAAAGCACACACCTCATGACAGCAGAAGAAAGACAGTCAATGAAGAAGTTTGAAGCGAAGGTGCGTCAAGCCATTGCCCAGCTTCGTGTGTTGCAGAAGGAAAACGCTGACCTCTATACAGAGTTGGAGAACAGGGACGAAGAGATTCGAGGGCTCAAAGCAAACTTAGCCCAAAGCCAAAATGACTACAACAATCTGAAATTGGCCAAGATNATTGAAATCAGCGACGCTGACATCAAGGAGTCAAAGATGAAAATCAGCCGTTTGGTTCGCGAGATTAACAAGTGTATCAATATCTTATCCACCAGTCCTGCAGAGGACGGAGGTAGCGATATCGCAGGATGAGCCATCACCCTTCCTCATGAAGGCGCGCTCACCCATACAATAGTAGATTGAACATGGCAGACAAACTGAACATCAACGTCACCATCGATGGTATTCAGCTTCCCCTTCAGGTTTCATCGTCCAGCGAGGAGAAGGTCTATCGTGACGCTGCATCCGCCATCCAGCACCGCCTTCAGCGTTTGCGCGATGCGTATCCTCATCTGCCAAATGAAAAGTACTATTACGCAATGGCAATGCTGAACACCACCGTTGAGGCTGCGAAAGCGACAGAAAAGTNCNACACGCAGCCCNNCGNTGAGATGATGCATGACCTTGAGCAAGNGCTTGACACACTCGGAATCAAGTAACCTCGCAGCAGTTCTGTACACCACACACGATGCGTCGTGTCATCAAAACCGTTGCCCCAGCAAGAACTTTCGGCGCAATTTCAGGTTTTCACATTACACACCATGTGGATGACTTGAATTGTGCCTTTTGTATAACCCAAACAAACTAAAAACAAATGGATATATTACCAGCAATAAGCATTGCGATTGGCTGCCTGATTATCGGCGGTGCATTAGGGTTCGTCCTGTTCCGCTACGTTATCAAGCAGAAGTACAACCAAATCATCAAGGAAGCAAAGATTGAGGCAGAAGCCCTCAAGGAGAAGAAGCAGTTGGAACTGAAGGAGAAGTTCTTAAACCGTAAGGCGGAACTCGACAAAGAAGCCAATCAGCGCAACCAAAAGATGCAGTCGTTCGAGAACAAGCTCAAGCAGCGCGAACTGACACTCAATCAGCAGCATGACGATATACAGAAGAAGATGCACGACATTGAGTCTCAGCGCAACAACCTGTCCAAGCAGCAAGAGAAGCTGGATGCCCTGATTGTTGACCAGCGTTCCAAGTTAGAAACCATTTCAGGGCTTACCACCGAGGAAGCGCGAGAGTCGCTCATCGAGTCGCTCAAAGATGAGGCAAAGTCGCAGGCACAGCAGTACATCAACGAGATTATGGATGAGGCGAAGATGACAGCCAATAAGGAAGCTAAGAAGATTGTCATTCAATCCATCCAGCGTGTTGCCAGCGAAACGGCTGTGGAGAACTCCGTCAGCGTGTTCCACATCGATTCCGACGAAGTGAAAGGTCGTGTCATCGGTCGTGAGGGACGCAACATCCGTGCCCTCGAAGCCGCTACAGGTACCGAGATTGTGGTCGATGACACACCTGAGGCCATCGTCATCAGTGCCTTCGACCCCGTCCGCCGTGAGATTTGCCGTCTCGCCCTCCACCAGCTGGTGGCTGACGGACGCATCCACCCCGCACGCATCGAGGAAGTCGTAGCCAAGGTGAAGAAACAGATTGAAGAAGAAATCATCGAAACGGGTAAGCGCACCACCATTGACCTCGGTATTCATGGTTTGCACCCTGAGCTGATACGTATTGTAGGTAAGATGAAGTACCGCTCATCCTACGGACAGAACCTCCTGCAACACGCACGCGAAACTGCTAACCTCTGTGCCGTCATGGCAGCAGAGCTGGGTCTCAATCCGAAGAAAGCGCGCCGTGCAGGTCTCTTGCACGACATCGGCAAGGTGCCTGNTGNGCAGCTGGAGANTCCACACGCNTTGTATGGCGCACAGATNGCAGAGAAATACAAGGAGAAGCCANACATCNGCAACGCTATTGGTGCCCACCACGACGAAATGGAGATGACCACATTGCTTGCTCCAATCGTGCAGGTGTGCGATGCCATCAGCGGTGCTCGTCCAGGCGCACGTCGCGAGATTGTGGAAGCCTACCTCAAGCGCCTCAACGACCTTGAGAACTTGGCAGCCAGCTACCCAGGCGTCACCAAGACTTACGCCATTCAGGCAGGTCGTGAGCTTCGTGTCATCGTGGGAGCCGACAAGATTTCCGACAAAGAGATTGACGCGCTTAGTGCTGACATCGCCAAGAAAATTCAAGACGAGATGACCTATCCCGGTCAGGTCAAGATTACGGTCATCCGCGAGACACGCGCCGTGGCTTTCGCCAAGTAACATCCTCCACAAACTATACAGACATGAAAAGAGTTCTATTTGCAATTCTTTCAGTCCTAACAGCAAACACCTTTGCCCAGTCACCCGACTTGAGCAAAGGTGTTTCTGTTTCTTCAGAATTGTCCGCCACCCTATCGAATGGCGACCATGCCCCCTTTTGGCTCACCGCCAACCAATATGGCGTGCCTTCTGTGGAACGGAACACAGGACACTTGCGTGCAGGTCTCTTCCGTAGTGCCATGAAAGACACATTGCGCCATTGGGACATCGGCTATGGAGCCGACTTTGTTGTACCCGTCCACCACACCAGCCACTTCTTCGTGCAACAGCTTTATGCCGATGTGCGTTGGTTCAAGGGCACACTCACCCTCGGTCAGAAGCAACAGCCCATGCAACTCAAAAACAACGAGTTGAGCAGTGGCTCACAAACATTAGGCATCAACGCACGTCCTTACCCCGAAGTGCGCCTCGCCCTACCCGACTACTGGGCAATCCCCGGCATCAAAGGCTTCCTGTCGTTCAAAGGCCACATCGCCTTTGGCATATACACCGACGACCGCTTTCAGAAAGACTTTGCCGCAGGAACAGGCGACTACGACGAGCATGTGCTGATGCACACCAAAGCCGGCTACCTGAGATTCGGGAAGAAGGAAAAACCTTTCAGCGTAGAAGCTGGCTTGGAGATGGCAACGCAGTTCGGCAACAAGCATTACGAATACACCGCCAATGGCTACAGAACCTTCACCTGCTCGCATGACCTCAAAGCCTTCGTCAATGCCATCATCGGCGGGGGAAGCGACCAGAACGATGGTGCCATCCAGAACAACGAGGGCAACATGCTGGGCAGCTGGGTGCTGCGGCTCAACTACGACACCAAGGATGCCACCTTCGGCTTGTATGCCGACCACTTCTTCGAAGACCACTCCGCCATGTTCCACCTCGACTACAACGGCTACGCCTCTGAAGATGGAACCATCGTGCGGAAAGACAAACGCTATCTGCTTTACCCGCTCAAAGACATCATGCTTGGTGCCGACGTACATCTGAAGCACTACAAATGGGTCAGCAATGCCACATTAGAATATATCTATACGCGTTATCAAAGCGGTCCTATCTATACTGACCGCACACCCCAAGTCCCCGACCACATTGGCGGCAAAGATGATTACTACAACAACCACATTGAGCCAGGCTGGCAGCACTGGGGACAAGCGATAGGCAATCCGCTCTACCGTTCACCCATCTACAACACCAACGGCAACCTCCTGTTCCAATGCAACCGCTTCACGGCATGGCACTTAGGCATCGCAGGGCAGCCCACTCAAGACCTCCACTACCGCCTCCGTGCCACATGGCAAGAAGGTCTGGGCACCTACGACCAGCCCTACTGCGAGCCACAACGCACTTTCAGCATGGGCATCGAAGCCAGTTATCGCCTCAATGCACTTTGCCGAGGGCTGAGCATCGGAACAGCCTTCGGGTTCGACCACGGAGAGCTCTATGGCAACAACACCGGAGGCAGGCTCACCCTCCGTTTTGAACGATAACCTTTTCACACTCCCTCAACCACCTCACCGCATTATCACATGAAGACCATCCTATACACAGCCATGTTCAGCATCTGCATGCTCCTCTTCAGCTGCGACATCGAGACCGCAGGAGACGGCACTTTCGATGGCAACTGGCAACTGCGCAGCATGGAGACATTATCCACAGGTGAACAAACAGACATGTCACGGAGCTACATCTACTGGGGCATCGAAAACACCCTGCTTCAAGTGAGAGACATTGACCACGAAGACTATCACAACAACATCGGTCTGGTCATCTTCTTCCGCCTCACTCGCCAGAACAACCATCTGCAGCTCCGTGAACCATACAAATCCATCACCAAAGACCATCTTGAACCTCTTGAAGATGCCACCCTGCTCACCCCGATGGGCATCGCCAACACCGCAGAAAACTTCCTCATAGAGGTCCACACCAACAACACGCTGGTGCTCAAAAGCGAGACCGTTCGGCTTCGCTTCAGGAGGTATTAACAACATTTCATTGCGCAAACCTCATGTCT
>WFMB01000116.1 GCA_009177185.1 Bacteroidales bacterium | reverse complement strand
GTTCGGGCAAAAGCCAATATGCCGAACGTCTTGCCCTCTCTCTCAGTCCTCACCCCGTCTATGTAGCAACGGCTCATGTGTGGGACGACGAGTTCCGTCAGCGTGTTGCCAGGCATCAGGCACGGCGAGGTGCTGAATGGGACAACGTGGAGGAGGAGAAATACCTGAGTCGCCATGACTTCTCAGGGCGTGTGGTGGTCGTTGACTGCATCACGCTGTGGTGTACGAACTTCTTCTTTGAGTACCAAGATGTAGAGAAAGCCCTTGCTGTGCTCAAAGCCGAGTTCGACCGCTTGGTTGCCCAAGATGCCACGTTCATCTTTGTGACCAACGAGATAGGCTTGGGCGGTGTGAGCGACAATGCCGTGCAACGCCAGTTCACCGACCTGCAAGGCTGGATGAACCAGTATGTGGCGAGCCGTGCCGACGAAGTGACCCTCATGGTCAGTGGCATCCCCGTAAAGATTAAGTAGAATCATTTGAGGGCTTGCAAGCCCTATACATCCTATGCGAAACTTTCAGATAACCATCCCCGATGAGGCTCTTCGCCCCGTCATTCAAGAAAAGATAGATAACCTCAACAAGCCCAAAGGCTCGTTGGGACGTCTCGAAACCCTTGCCATGCAGGTGTGTCTTGTCCAGCAGACCCTCACTCCCTCGCTGGCACATCCTTGCCACCTTCTCCTCGGAGGCGACCACGGCATTGAGCGTGAGGGTGTCAGTGTCTCGCCGCGCGAAGTGACTTGGCAGCAGATGATCAACTTCACCAAAGGTGGCGGCGGTGTCAATATGTTCTGTCGCCAGCATGGCTTCCACCTGCGCATTGTGGATGTGGGCGTAGATTACGACCTCTCCCAAGTGCCAGGCATTCTCGACCGCAAGATAGCCTGTGGCACACGCAATTTCCTGCACGAGCCAGCCATGAGCCACGAAGAGTATGAACGCACCCTGCAAGTGGGCATCGACCTTGCCAACGAGTGCCACGATNAGGGTTGCANGGTGCTCTGTCTGGGCGNGANGGGCNTTGCCAACACCTCCCCCTCTTCCGTTTGGANGAGCCTCTTCTGCCACATTCCGCTCGACGAGTGCATCGGTGCTGGGGCAGGGCTGAACACCGCTGGCATCAGCCATAAGCGCGACATTCTCCAACAGGCTCTCTGCAACTTCAACAAGCAGATGCCAACCCCGACGGCAGCCGACACCATCCGCTACTTCGGAGGCTTCGAGATGGTTGCCGCCATCGGAGCCATGCTCCGTGCCGCCGAACTGCAGATGACCATCCTTGTCGATGGCTTCATCATGACCTCCTGCGCCTTGGCAGCCTGTCAGCTCCACCCCGAAGCCAAAGCATATATGGTCTTCGGACATAGTGGCGACGAAAGCGGACACCGCCGTATGCTCAATGCCCTCAATGCCGAGCCGCTCCTCTCCCTCGGCTTCCGTCTGGGCGAAGGCACGGGCGCGCTCTGCGCCTTTCCCATCCTTGACTCTGCCGTCCGCATGATGAACGAGATGAACAGCTTCTCCAATGCCAACATCACCAAGTATTTCTAACCGCATGGCTCAGTCGTTCAGCGCATCCATCCGTCGATGCTTTCATTCTCTTTGGGCATCCCTCATCTTCTTCACCCGACTCCCCTTTTGGCGGCTGCATCAGCCCCCCAAGGAAGCATACGCCACGGTGCTGGAACACTGGCCTCTCACAGGCTGGCTCACAGGTGGCATCATGGCGGCAACCCTCTTCGGAGCGTGCCACATTCTCCCGTTCCCCATTGCCGTCATCCTCGCCATTCTCGTTCGTCTTTTTGTCACAGGCGCGTTGCATGAAGACGGTCTTGCCGACTTCTTCGACGGCCTCGGCGGAGGCACCGACCGCCAGCGCATTCTCTTCATTATGAAGGACTCCCACATCGGCACCTACGGAGTCCTCGCCCTCATCTTCTACTTCCTGCTCCTTGGAGGCATCCTTTGTTCCCTGCCGCCCATGACAGCCGTCTTTGCCATCCTTGCGGCAGACCCCTTGGCAAAGATGTTTACGGCGCAAATCGTCAACTTCATGCCCTACGCCCGTCGTGAAGAAGAGGCAAAAAACAAGACCGTCTATCGTCCCGTCAGCATGGGAGCGACAGCCAGCCTTGCCGTGCAGGGGCTTCTTCCGTCCCTCCCCCTTATGCTGTTTACCGAGGTCACATGGTGGCTCGCCATCCTTGCCCCCGTCCTCACCGTCACCTTTCTCCTCCTGTTCATCTGGAGAAAGCTGCGAGGCTACACAGGCGATTGTTGCGGTGCGGTTTGCCTCCTTGCCGAACTCTCCTTCTACATGGCTGTATTGGTGTTGCTGTAGCCCATCACGCCACTCCTTTATCGTATGTCCATACACCCCCTCAAAATCGATGTCCCCGACTCCGACCAATCGGAGTCG
>WFMB01000092.1 GCA_009177185.1 Bacteroidales bacterium | reverse complement strand
GCCGCCGCGTGAAGAAGCGCGTCGTGCTTGAGAACATCTGACGAAAACAGGAGGAAAACGATATGGATCCTTATAACAGCTTTTTGGTGTCCTTATAACATCTTTCTCAACTCATACATCATATCTCTATAACCTCTCCGTCATAAGCCAAATGCACGCCTTCAGGCAGCAACTTCTCCTCGTCTGCATGTGGCTTGATGTGGTGTCCCATGTGTATCAGCCAAGTTTCCCTCACGCCCAAACTCTGCGCAAAGGCTATTGCCTCGTCAATCGTCTGATGACTGGGATGCTCCTTATGGCGCAATCCATTGACAATCATGTATTCCCCCCCCTGCAAGTATGGTAATTCTTCACTAGGAATTGTTTTCATGTCAGTGATATAAGCAAAGTTTTCTATACGAAATCCAACAATGGGCAATTTACCGTGCATCACACGGATTGGCATGATTGTTACATCGCTGTCGGCTTCATCTGGCAGTCCTTCTTTCGACGTTCTCAATTCATCCCACACCTGCTGACGCTTCATCTTAACAGCATCGTCCAGATACTCCGATGCCATAGGCTCTTTCTCCACCTCCCGAATCACAATAGGCACATGAGGCTCAATCTCTATCAAATTGATGGCAGGCACACCAGGATAGCGCTTCTCCTTAGGCGTAAAGCAGTATGGAATGCGCTCCATCAGATGGTCAGCACAAAATTTCTCGGCATACACATCCACATCACCGAAGATACTGTACGGACGCAAATCATCCAATCCGCCCACATGGTCGTAATGCTCATGTGTAATTAGCACCGCATCAAGAGGTTTGAAATCAATGCTGAGCATCTGCTGGCGAAAATCAGGACCACAATCAATCAGAATACGCTTGCCCTTCACTTCCAAGAGGCTCGAACAGCGCAACCGCTTGTCCCTGGAATCTGTTGACGTACACACCTCACAAGGACACCCTATCTGAGGCACTCCGCAAGAAGTTCCACTACCAAGTATCGTTATTTTCATAGGAATAACAGAGTTGAAAACTTATCAAATCAACGTTTTAGATAAAGTTCACTTCTGGGTGAATATCAATGTCGAACTTCTCTTTCACATCCTTGCAAACCATGTTGCAAAGTGTGATAATCTCATCAGAAGTCGCCCCCCCAAGGTTGACCAGCACCAATGCTTGCTTATCGTGTACAGCTGCACGTCCCAACGCCTTTCCCTTCCATCCGCACTGGTCAATCATCCATCCTGCAGGAATCTTCACACCATTCTCTACTTCGTAGAACGGCATCTGCGGATAATCCTTCTGAATCGACAAGAACTTCTCACGGCTCACCACTGGATTCATAAAGAAACTGCCCGCATTACCCAACATCTTCGGGTCAGGCAGTTTGGCATTTCTGATGTCATTAATCGCCTGACGCACATCAGCCAAACCATACGCCCGATTCTGTGAATCGCCGCCCATCACCACACAGAGATTGCCATACTCCAGCTTCAGTTGAGGTTGCTTCTGCAAACGATAAGTTACGTATGTAACAGCATACTTACCCTTCAATTGCCGTTTGAAAATACTATGTCGATAGGCATAACCACATTCTTCTGTTCCAAACACACGCTTCTGCCCGTTCGACAACTCAATCGCCTCCACCAGTGCAATCACATCCTTCGCCTCCACACCATAAGCACCAATGTTCTGAACAGCACTTGCCCCCACTTCGCCCGGAATCAGCGACAGGTTCTCCACTCCTCCATACCCATGCTCCACTGCCCATGCCACAAAGTCGTCCCACACTTCACCTGCGCCTACACGCACCAGCACATCTTCCGTCGTTTCATCTACCACCTCTATACCGAGAATGGCACTATGCAACACCAAGCCTTCAAAGTCTCCCTTAAAAAGCAGATTGCTACCTCCGCCAATATGCAAAACCTCGCCTTCCAACGCAGGAATCAGTTCTCGAAGTTCTTCCTCACTGTCATATTCCACATAACGCTTCGCTTTCACATTCATGCCAAACGTATTGTGACTGAGCAAACTATAATTCTCGTACTTCTTCATGACAAACCATCAACAACCAACTAATACTCTATTCCCTTCAACTTCCAACCACTATGGTCCTTGTTGAACTTGAACTGTATCTGCATCCCGTTGCTCATACCCTGCAAGAGCAACGTCTTACGGTTCTGACCAATGCTCATCTGCCCATAGTTAATGTTCACCAAGGCATCCTTTGGCAACGGTAGGTCATGCGTCATCTCAAACCACTCGTCAGCATCAATCTCATCCACCTGCGGCTCCTCTTCACCATCCTCTGATGTGAGCACCACCTTGATGGGCGACGCCAACGCATCACGCTGAAAGACACTGTCCGCNATAAAGTGCGCATANAAACGAAGNAAATCNCCATTCGGCACCTCATCCANCCGCCTCTTCTTCACATCTGTCAGCATCCACTTGCCATTCAATCGGTTGAAGTTATACTTCTCCACTTCATTTCCAGCCAACACGAACCGCTCAATAGCCACACTTTGGATGGTCGTATCCTTCTGCAACTCCAAATCTTGCGCATGTTCATAAATAACAGCATACACTTCTTGACCGCCCAAATGGTTGAGCGCCCCCCATTCCTGCTTCGAGAGCATATCCTCCTCCTCGCCCCGATAGCAAGGCAAGGGGAACACAACACGCTGACGCTGAAAACGTGCATCGCTCAAAAACTCATACAGAAAATCATTGAACAACTCGTCTACCGCCACAGGAGGCTCTTCCGCCTCCTNAAACAAGTGAAGCGTNTCGCCCACAAACGCCTCGACCGAATCCTCCTCGACCTCCGNTTCNTTGTCAANCACATTTNTCAGCTTAGTGTCCTTACACGACACCAAGCATCCCGCCATCATGGCGGTCAGCACAAAACCCTTTTTCATGCTCCATTCATAAAAACGCCGCAAAGGTACGGAATTATGAATTATGAATCATGAACTTTTCTCTGCGTTTTAGCTGATTATGAATTAAATTCCTTACCTTTGCATCGTTTTTGCTACAAACACCTCATCAAATTATGTTAGAAAAGATTCAATGTTTACTTCAGGAAGTTGAAGGATTAGCGGCTAATTCAGCCGAAGAAATCGAGCAACTTCGTATCAAATATC
The DNA here is from genome assembly GCA_009177185.1 of Bacteroidales bacterium. Taxonomy (GTDB): domain Bacteria; phylum Bacteroidota; class Bacteroidia; order Bacteroidales; family Bacteroidaceae; genus Minthosoma. Next base: position 9,583 of record WFMB01000092.1, on the reverse strand, counting down.
TCAGCAAGAAAGGTGCCATCACAACCCTCATGGCTGATTTCCGCACCGTTCCAGCCGAACAGAAGAAGGAAATTGGCATCAAAATCAACGAACTCAAAAACAAAGCACAAGAGAAAATCAACGCCCTCCGCGATGCCTTCGCCGTGCAGGAGACAGAGGTAAATCACCTTGACATCACTCGCACTGCCTACCCCATCACCCTCGGCACACGCCATCCGCTTACGCTGGTGAAGAACGAAATCATCGACATCTTCTCCCGCCTCGGATTCTCTTTGGCCGAAGGACCAGAGGTGGAAGATGACTGGCACGTATTCTCTTCCATGAATTTTGCCGATGACCATCCTGCCCGTGACATGCAGGACACCTTCTTCGTAGAGGCACACCCCGACATCATCCTGCGCACCCACACAAGTTCCGTACAAGCGCGCGTGATGGAAAAGCAGCAGCCCCCTATTCGTGTGCTCTGCCCTGGTCGTGTGTATCGCAATGAAGCAATCTCCGCCCGTGCCCACTGCTTTTTCCATCAGGTCGAAGGCCTCTATGTTGACGAGAAGGTGAGCTTCACCGACCTCAAACAGGTGCTCCTCCTCTTCGCCAAGGAAATGTTCGGCGAGGACACACAGATTCGTCTCCGCCCCTCCTACTTCCCCTTCACTGAACCAAGTGCCGAAATGGACGTGTCCTGCACTCTCTGCAAGGGCAAAGGATGCAGCATGTGCAAAGGCTCCGGATGGCTCGAAATCCTCGGTTGCGGCATGGTACACCCCAACGTGCTCGAAGCCAACGGCATCGACTCCACCAAGTACAAAGGCTATGCCTTCGGCATGGGCATAGAGCGCATCGCCAACCTCAAATATCAGGTCAAGGACCTCCGCCTCTTTTCCGAGAACGATGTCCGCTTCCTCCGTGAGTTCGAGGCAGCTAACTAATTCTTTTCGCATCATACAAACAATCATAAAAGGTGCATCCGATTTCTACAATCGGATGCACCTTTTGTTTTACATCCCCGACACCCGTTTCCTGCTGTTTCCCTCATGGTGCAGGACGGTTTTTCCTTCCCCGTGCAGGACAACATTCCTTCGAAGGGAAGGAAAAATTAAACTTAGATAATCTTACAAAAAAGCCCCAAGGGAGCATTCAAAACACTGCCACCCGACAACAGCATCATCAACACATTTAGAGGTATTTGCAACACATTGCTGTTTGGAACAGCCTTTTTACTATATTTCCCATCATGGCATAAAAAACTCTACAGAAACCATCCGTAATACAAAAAAAATCTGTAACTTTGCCGTCAGCGTTGTATGTCGACAACGATGAGACATCGTTAAGTCTTAACGATTCATTGTGGCAATCGTTTTCGCTAATCGCTAAATTTTCATATAACTAAATACGACATGAGCGATATTCTTACAGCCATTAAAGCTATTGTGGAGAACTCATCAAAAACCGTAGTGGAGTCTTCTCAAAATAAGTCTCAAAATAGAGCTACCCAAATGGGCGATGCCCTTGAGGATTATGTTAAAAATGCTTTTGCAAATTGTTTGGGGCAGGACATTAGATCTATAAAACACGCACGCAACCAAACGTTCTCCTATCTTGGAAATAGTACGAATCCCCCCGATGCTATACTGAAAGGCAGTGATGCTATTGAAATCAAGAAAATAGCAACGATAAAAACGTCACAGCTTCAGTTAAATAGTAGTTATCCAAAAAACAAGCTGCATTCTAACAACCCTAAAATTTGCAAACAATGCTGCGATTGTGAGACTTGGCAAGAAAAAGATATGCTCTATGTTGTTGGACAAGTTAATGGTCAAGAATTACAAAACATATTCTTTGTGTATGGGGATTTGTATTGTGATTCTCAGGAAACGTATGAAAATGTTGAGAATGCTGTCAAAGAAAGTCTTAACTCACTTGATGGCGTTGAACTTGCTGAAACAAACGAACTGGGCAGAGTGAACAAAGTTGACCATCTTGAAATATCTGACCTTAGAATACGTGGGATGTGGTTAATCAAATCTCNATTCCAACATTTTGATTACTTGACGGAGGATATAACCAACTACATGTTCAAATTAGTCGCTATAATTCCTAAAGACAAATACAACAGTTTTATCAATGTAGATGAGTTCGAGGAATTTTGTAAACAGAAGGGTGTCAACATATCAGACGAAGAAATAGAAGACCCACAAAATCCCGCTAATTTGATAGAATCCAAACTTATAATATATTACTATTGATGAATCTTATCAGTCTTTTTTCAGGTGCAGGTGGTCTTGATAAGGGTTTCCATCATGCAGGTTTCCATACTATCGTCGCCAATGAATTTGACCCCAAAATTTGTCCTACTTTTAAGGTAAATTTCCCTAATACCCGCCTAATCGAAGGTGACATTCGCAATGTAAAAGAGAGTGAGTTCCCTGAACATGTAACAGGTATCATAGGTGGTCCTCCATGTCAATCATGGAGCGAGGCAGGTAGCCTTAAAGGTATTGAAGATGCACGTGGTCAGCTTTTCTACGAATACATCAGAATACTGAAGGCTGCTCAGCCTTTATTCTTTGTTGCCGAGAATGTATCTGGCATGTTAGCCAAGCGACACTCTGAGGCTGTTGATGGCTTCATGCGTCTCTTTGACGAAGCTGGATATGATGTTAATCTCAAAATGCTTAATGCTAACGACTTTGATGTTCCAGAAGATCGTGACCGTGTGTTTTATATCGGTTTCCGCAAGGATTTGAACATTCACGATTTTGAATACCCTATTCCACGTGCACATAAACCAACATTGAGAGAATGTATATGGGATCTTAAAGACAATGCGATTCCCGCATTGGAGCACAACAAAACAAATGGTGACAAATGTGCGATTCCTAATCATGAATACTTCACTGGTGCATATTCACCGATTTTCATGTCGCGTAACCGAGTGAGGTCGTGGGAAGAACCAGCATTCACCGTTCAAGCCAGTGGGCGTCAATGTCAGTTACATCCCCAAGCACCAAAGATGGTTAAAATAGAAAAGAACAAACAAATTTTTGTCCCTGGTAAAGAATATCTTTACAGAAGAATGTCAGTACGTGAAGTTGCAAGAGTTCAGACATTCCCTGATGATTTTGTATTCTTATATACAGATGTAAATATGGGGTATAAAATGATTGGTAATGCAGTTCCTGTAAATCTTGCATATCACGTTGCCATGAGTATTCGTACTACACTTGACAAGCATGGTATTAACTATCAAAATTCATTTATCTTGAATTAACATAAGCTCTGGAATNTTNTCGTATTGTTGAATTGTTGTCATCATTAAAGCGGTATATTCTCCCATCTTGAGGCTTATCCGTCCGTGTTATACTCCAATGCTTTCCGACCGTTCCTCAATATATCGTAACACATACTCACGGAGTGGCAGCAAATCTATATATCGTTTCCCATACAAACAAGATACTTGATGTAAAATAGCCAAGCACCAACACTTTGTGCATATCCACAATTTCACACAAAAGTACCTCTGGATGCTCGCCCAGAAATTCCTTAGTCAGTAAATTTGTGGCTTCACCAATAATCATGATGTTATAAACCACAACATGGTAGCACATCACGTCTTCCTTCATGTCCTCTCGTTCTCTCATACACCACTTTCATATCTTTACGAGCGATTCTTTCCGCAGATGGACGTAATGTACCTTCTTTCACAATATCAACCTTGCATCCTAACCTCTCCTCCTATTCACGGTGCATCCGAGCGTATACGAAAAGTCCAATAGGAGTACAGTGGTCGAACATCCCCAATAAATCCACATCACGATCAGGACGTTCGTCCCCTCACGAGTCGGAACCAAACAGCCATGCTTTCAAGACTTGTTGAGTCTTAAAGTACTCGGCTATCGTCTTTGTCATGATTTCCGTGCTCATGATTCAGTTCTGTTTTTTATTTGTAAATTACGTCAAAAAGGCAGAAACGACAAAACTTTTGTTCATCTTTTTTCTTTCGTTCCAATTTTCGTGTTGGGAAAACACTCCGTTTCATTAGTTTTCATTACCTTTGCACAAAAGTTACATCAGCTTATTCAATTCTAAACAGAAAAGAAAACTCATGAGTAAAGCAAGACCGTTTAAAGTGTTCGCGGGCACAAAGACAAGATACTTGGCAGAACGTATCTGCCAGAGTTTGGGCTGTCCGCTTGGTAACATGGTGATTTCACATTTTGCAGACGGCGAGTTCGCCGTATCATTTGAAGAGTCGATTCGTGGCGACGATGTGTTCCTTGTTCAATCGACGTTCCCCAACAGCGACAATTTGATGGAGTTGTTGCTGATGATTGACGCAGCCAAGCGTGCCAGTGCACACAGCATCGTGGCTGTCATCCCTTACTTTGGTTGGGCACGTCAGGACCGCAAGGACAAACCGCGTGTAAGCATCGGTGCTAAGCTGGTGGCCGACCTCCTCAGTGTGGCTGGTATTGACCGTCTCATCACGATGGACCTGCATGCCGACCAGATTCAAGGCTTCTTCAATGTTCCTGTTGACCATCTGTATGGTTCGCTCGTCGAGGTGCCTTACGTGGCAAAACTGAACCTGCCAAACCTCGTCATCGCTACACCCGACGTGGGCGGCGCCAAGCGCGCGCGCCTGTTTGCCAAGAAACTGAACACTCCACTCGTGCTCTGCAACAAGGTGCGTGTGCAAGCCAATGTGGTCGATTCCATTCAAATCATTGGCGACGTGAAGGGCAAGGATGTTGTGATTGTGGATGACATGGTCGATACTGCTGGTACCATCACCCGCGCTGCCGACGAGATGATGAAGGCTGGTGCGAACAGTGTGCGTGCTGTGGCGAGCCATTGTGTGATGAGCGACCCTGCCAGTGACCGCGTGCAACAGTCAGCACTGGAAGAAATCGTATTCACCGACTCCATTCCTTATGCCCAGAAGTGCCCGAAAGTGGTGCAGCTCTCCATCGCAGAGATGTTTGCACGTGCCATCCGTGCCGTGTCTGAGCAGAAGAGTGTCAGCGAAGAATTTAATTTCTGATGAAATTTGCCATACTTGCAGCAGGAGAAGGTTCACGACTGGCGCAAGAAGGGGTGGAACTGCCCAAGCCGCTGGTTCGTGTGAACGGCGAGGCTATGATTGACAGGCTCATCCGCATCTTTGTCCAAAACGGAGCGGAAGCCATCTACATCATCACCAACAACCTCACTCCTCTCACACAAGAGCACCTTCTCCAGCTGCAAGCGATGGACAAACGGATTCACCTCATCGTCAAGACAACGCCCTCGTCCATGCACAGTTTTTACGAACTGCGACAGTTGATGGGCAACGGGAAGTTCTGCCTCACAACGGTTGACACCATTTTCCGCGAAGAGGAGTTTAAAAAGTATATCCGTGCATGGGAACTATCAGACGAAGACGGCTTGATGGCTGTCACCGACTACATTGACGACGAGAAACCGCTCTACATTGCTACAAACCCCGACTTGACCATCACGGGATTTCATGACCAAGGACCACAGCGTTTCATATCGGGTGGCATCTATGGTTTGTGCGAGACTTCCTATCCCGTCATAGACAAGTGCATCGCCGAAGGACAATCGCGTATGCGCAACTTTCAGCGCCAGTTGGTCAAAGACAAACTCAAGCTAAAGGCATATCCATTCAGCAAGATTCTCGATGTGGATCATGCCAGCGACATAGAAAAGGCAGAAGCCTTTCTCAATCCCCAAGACTAATCACANAANTACTAANCCNAANCCTNTATGNACAAGNTCTTTTTAGCGACAGCTCTCTGTGCCTCCCTTGCCATCCCAACGGTGGGAAAGGACAAGAACACCTCAAAGGCTACATCCAGCGATTCTAACAAGATGGTGGCGTATCTATTCACCTACTTCAACAGCAATGCCCCTGAGGATGAGCAGATTTGCTATGCCATCAGTGAGGACGGATACAATTACACCCCACTCAACCATGGCAACCCTGTTATCTCGTCCGACACCATTGCCTATACGCAATGCGTGCGTGACCCCCACATCTTGCGTGGCGAGGATGGCAAAACTTTCTATATGGTAGCAACCGACATGAAATCAAGCCTCGGATGGTCAAGCAACCGTGGCATTGTACTGCTCAAATCTACCGACCTCATCCACTGGCAGCACTCAGCCATCAACTTCCCCACCCGTTACACAAAGGAGTGGAAGAACGTGATTCGTGTGTGGGCACCTGAAACCATTTACGACCGTCAGGCAGGCAAGTACATNGTGTTCTANTCCCTGNGNACCAGCNACCCANGCTCGTTCGACAAGATTTATTACCAATACGCCAACGAGGACTTCACCGACCTCGAAGGTGAACCCAAATGGCTCTTCGATGCTGGCAACGCTACCATTGACGGCGATATCGTATATAACGAGGAGGACAAACTCTACCACCTCTTCTACAAGCAAGAATCGGGACGTGGCATCTATCAGGCTGTATCACCAACACTTACTGGTCGATGGACAAAGATAGATGGTCATGTAGAGCAAACGACTCAGGCGGTAGAAGGCGTAGGTGTGTGCAAGAGCCTCGACGGGAAGTCATGGATTATCATGTATGACTGCTATGCCAACGGACACTACCAGTTCTGCAGATCTTACGATTTGAAGACTTTCGAGTTTGTTCAGGATACTGAAACCAAAGGTAAATTTACCCCTCNCCACGGCACCATCATGCCCATCACACAAGCAGAGAAGGAACGCCTCTTGAAGAATTTCGGAAATTTTAATCAGCCCATCCTGCCAGGTTTCCATGCTGATCCCGAGGTGTTGTACTCCAACAAGAACAAGCAGTACTACATCTACAGCACAACAGATGGAACGCCAGGATGGGGCGGTCACGACTTCAGCGTGTTCTCCTCCACCGACCTCGTGAATTGGACAGATGAGGGGAAGATGCTCGACGTGAAGAGCGACCAAGTGAAATGGGCAACGGGTAATGCGTGGGCACCATGTATCATCGAGCGCAAGCAGGAGGATGGTACTTATAAGTATTACTTCTACTATTCTGCCCATAACCCAAAGAGCAACCGCAAGGAAATCGGTGTGGCTATGAGCGACGACCCGAAAGGACCATTCACGGATTTCGGTCGCCCCATTATAACCGACGCTGACCGTCCTGCCGAAGCGCATGGCGGACAAGCCATCGACGTGGATGTGTTCCAAGACCCCAAGTCGGGCAAGTACTATCTATATTGGGGCAATGGCTTCATGGCTGGTGCAGAACTGAACGACGACATGACGAGCATCAAGAAGGAGACGCTGAAACACATGACTCCTAAAGGTGGTTCGTTACAGACATGGGCATATCGCGAAGCCCCCTATGTGTTCTACCGCAAAGGTCTGTATTACTTCCTTTGGTCGGTGGATGACACAGGCTCACCCAACTACCATGTATGCTACGGCACAANCGACTCGCCACTGAGCGACATCAACATTGNCGAAGCCNACTACNGTGTGATTGAACAAGTGCCAGAAGACAAGNTTTATGGCACAGCCCACAACTCCATTTTGCAGATTCCAGGCAAAGATGAGTGGTACATTGTGTACCATCGCATTAACAAGAACTTTGCTGACAGAAAGTATGGAGGTGGTGTCCCTGGTACGCATCGCGAAGTGTGCATCGATAAACTGACCTTCGACAAGAAAGGCAATATCGTGCCAGTGAAGCCCACACTGAATGGTCCTGAACCCTTGAAAATGCCAAAGAAGTAAATATGACATATCTACCAGCAGAATGGCATCAGCAAGCATTCGTGCAACTGACGTGGCCTCATAAGGACACCGACTGGGCACCTGTACTTGCTGATGCCATTGATTGTTTTTGCAAGATTGCCCGTCAGTTAGCTACATGCGGGCAAGTGCTTATCGTGGCACAAAACCCAGAACAAGCCAAACAAGATTTGCACCGACATAATATCTGTCCCGACAACATCAAGTTTGTATCCTGCCCCACCAACGACACATGGGCACGCGACCATGCTTTCATCACCTGCATTAACAAACAGCGGCACGCTATCGTGCTGAATGATTTCCAATTCAATGGTTGGGGACTCAAATTCGCCGCGTGCCATGACAACCAAATCAACAAGGTCATTTTGCCTGACATTGCCGACCTGTACAAGGCTTATGGCATGAGCGTAGAATACAACAACCATTTGGATTTCGTTTTTGAAGGAGGAAGTGTGGAAAGCGATGGACAAGGCACTTTGATGGTCACAAGCAGTTGCCTGCTTGCCCCCAACCGCAATAACCCGCTGTCAAAAGCAGACATTGAGCAATACCTAAAAGAGACCTTCCATGCACAGAGAGTGCTATGGATAGAACATTCATGGTTAGCTGGCGACGATACAGACGGACACATCGACACCNTGGCTCGTTTCTGTTCCCCCACATCCATCGCCTATGTGAAGTGTGAAAATNCAGACGATGAGCACTACGAGGAACTACAAGCAATGGAACANGAACTANAAACCTTACGAACCGCAGACGGACAACCATANCAGCTCTTCCCTCTCNCACNTCCTGACCCATGCTNNGACGNNGATGGTGGACGCCTTCCTGCCACACATGCCAACTTCCTCATCGCCAACGATGCAGTGTTAGTGCCCACCTACCGACAACCAGAGAAAGACGCACGAGCTTTAGCCCAACTGGAACAGGCATTCCCCAACCACCGCATTATCGACATCGATTGCAGTGTACTCATCTTGCAGCATGGCTCCCTACATTGCTCAACGATGCAGTATCCAAAGATTTAACAATACCCCAAGTTCGACCAACTCGTAAAAACACATCATCGCTATAGTGCTACAACGCTACAACGCAACACAGAATCCCTAAAGGTGTACGAAACACTGCCGTTTACCAAGCGGACGATGCACCCACAAGCGCAACCGCAATACACTCTGTACCATCATTACGGAACACTTTATATCGTAATTACGACACACCCTGCATNGCAATTAGCATAAGTTCAACGCATTCAAAAGAGATACAGACCCACTATTTCTCAAAACGGTTTCCCCACAGCTGCTTCATGCGTTCATGCAATTTGTTCTCTGACGCATTTTCCTGCGGATGCCAAAAGCGAGCGGTGGTAGCTCCGTCGGGCAGAAATTGTTGCTGGACAAAGTTGCCTTCGTAGGCATGGGCATATTTGTAATCCTTGCCATAGCCAAGTTGGGACATGAGTTTGGTGGGAGCATTGCGCAAATGGAGGGGGATAGGTAGATNCCCCGTCTCGCCAACATACTGNAAGGCATCGTTGATGGCTTGATAGGCAGAATTGCTTTTAGGCGAAGTCGCCAAATAGACGGTTGCTTCTGCTAAAGGAATACGTCCCTCGGGCATACCAATCTTAGAAACAGTATCGAAAGCGGCATTGGCCAACAAGAGGGCATTAGGATTGGCAAGCCCGATGTCTTCACTGGCAGAAATGACAAGACGACGTGCGATGAAAATGGGGTCTTCACCACCCTCAATCATGCGAGCGAGATAGTAAATCGCCGCATCAGGGTCACTGCCACGAATGCTTTTG
>WFMB01000038.1 GCA_009177185.1 Bacteroidales bacterium | reverse complement strand
ACCTCCACCCCGTCCTTTCGTGGTGTCACAGCCACATTGCCCTTCTCGTTGATGTGGAAATAGTTGACCCCCCAACCATTGATGCCATACAGCTCGTTGGAGTCTTCGATGCGCCATTTTCTCATATAAGACCGATGATTTGATTGACGTAATTCTGAATTTGTTCTTGCGTGTGGATTGTCTCGATTTCAAGGGTATGCTTCGCCTTCCGATAGTGAGGAAGCCGCCTTTGAAGCGACTCTTCAATGTAGGCAATCAGCTCTTCGGCGGTCTTACCCTGAATTAGTGGACGAACCGTCTTGCCCATGCGCAAATGCTCGTTCAACACCCGAGGCGAGGCATCGAGAAAGACCGTCTCACCGCGCGTGTTCATATAATCCATGTTGTCGAAGAAGCAGGGTGTACCCCCACCGCAGGAGACAACAACGNNCTCANACNNCATCACCTCGTGCAACATCCTCCNTTCGATGTCANGAANACCATCCTCTCNCTTCTGGGNAAANATGTCAGGAATCTTCTGATGNACACGGTTCTCAATATAATCGTCCAANTCGTAAAAGCCCAGCCCCATCGTGCGTGCCAACACCTTGCCAATGATGGTTTTCCCCGCACCCATATAGCCTATCAGAATGATGCGTTTCATGCCTTCGATGCAGGTTTACGTCCACGCTTGGCGGCAGCCTTAGCGGGTTGCGGTGTATTGATAATGTTCATGCACTCTTCATAAGTAAGGTTAGCAGGCTCCTTGACGGTGCGAGGCAGCTTATAGTTACTGCCCTTATACTTCAAGTATGGACCATAGCGACCATTCATCACCTCCAGTTCCGCATCCTCCTCGAAAGTCTTGAGATGAGCCGATGCCTCGCCCTGCCGACGTTCCTCTATGAGCTGGATAGCCTCATCGAGCGTGATGCGCATGGGGTCAGTACCCTTTGGCAAAGAGACATACTTCTTACAGTGCAGCACGTATGGTCCAAAGCGACCCGAACCCACCGTGACACGCTCACCCTCATATTCTCCCAATTCACGGGGGAGTTTGAAGAGGTCAAGCGCCTCTTCAAGCGTGATGGTGGCAATGCTCTGCCCCTTGTTGAGCTGGGCGAAACGCGGCTTCTCGTTCTCGTCAGCCACGCCAATCTGCACCATCGGTCCAAAGCGACCTATCTTCACGCTGACAGGCTTGCCCGTGCCAGGCTCTGTACCCAACACACGCTCACCCACCTTACGCTCGCTCTTCTCCTGCAACGTGGCATTCACCATGGGTTCCAGCTTGGCGTAAAAGTCGCGCATCATCTCGTGCCAGTTCTCTCTGCCATCGGCAATATCGTCAAACTCCTTCTCCACGTTGGCGGTGAAGTTATAGTCAACAATATCGGGAAACGACTGAATGAGGAAGTCGTTCACCACGGTGCCTATATCGGTGGGGATGAGCTTGCCTTTCTCATTGCCCACCATTTCGTTCTTCGTCATCTTTTTCAGTTTCCCAGCCGACAACTTGATGATGTCATAACTACGCTCTTCACCCTTCCTGTCGCCCTTCTCCACGTATTCACGCTGCTGGATGGTCGAAATCGTTGGCGCAAAGGTAGAAGGACGACCAATGCCCAGCTCCTCCATCTTCTTCACCAGACTCATCTCGGTGTAGCGCAGAGGACGCTGCGTGAACCGCTGGGTCGCCACCAACTCCTTCATCTGCAAGGTCTCACCCTTCTTCACAGCAGGCAGCAGCCCTTCGGCCTCCTCCTGTGGCGTGTCGTCATCGTATGACTCCCGATACACGCGCAGGAAACCATCGAAGGTAATCACCTCGCCCGTTGCCACAAAGGAAGCCCCCGTTTCAGCGTTGGCGATGGTGATGGTCGTCTTCTCAGCCTCGGCATCCGCCATCTGGCAGGCAATCGTGCGCTTCCAAATCAGGTCATACAGACGCTTCTCCTGCGAGTTGCCCGTAATCTCATGCGCCTCGATGAAGGTGGGACGGATAGCCTCGTGCGCTTCCTGCGCCCCTTTCGAGCTGGTGTGGAACTGACGCACTTTGGAGTAGCGTTCCCCGTGTATCTTGGCGATTTCGGCTTTCGTCGTGTTGATGCAGAGCGAAGAGAGGTTCACGGAGTCGGTTCGCATATAGGTGATGTGTCCCGACTCATACAGATGCTGTGCCACCATCATCGTTTGGCTCACGGTGAAGCCCAACTTGCGACCGGCTTCCTGCTGCAAGGTGGAGGTGGTGAAAGGAGGCGCGGGACTTCTCTTCACGGGTTTCTTCTCAATGTCGGTGATGGTGAACTCCTTGTCCTTGCACAACAGCAGGAACTGCTCCGCCTCTTCTTCCGTCTTGAAGTTGTGTCCTAACGAAGCCTTGATTTCCTGCCCATCGACCACAAACACGGCGTTCACCCGATAGTATGACTCGCTGCGGAAATGCTCGATTTCCTTCTCACGCTCCACAATCAGGCGCACCGCCACACTCTGCACACGACCTGCCGAAAGACTGGGTTTCAGTTTCTTCCACAACACGGGCGAGAGCTTGAAGCCCACGATGCGGTCGAGCACGCGGCGTGCCTGCTGCGCGTTCACCAGCCCCATGTCGATGGTGCGCGGCGTTTCGATGGCTTTCAGAATCGCCGTCTTCGTTATCTCATGGAAAACAATTCTTTTAGCCGTCTTCGGGTCAAGCCCCAGCACTTGGCTCAAGTGCCATGAGATGGCCTCTCCCTCGCGGTCTTCATCGGAAGCCAGCCAAACGGTGTCGGCTTTCTTGGCCTCGGTACGAAGGCTCTTCACCACGCTTTCCTTGTCGGAAGGAATCTCATACTCAGGCGAGAAATCGTCCAAGTTCACACTCATTTCCTTCTTCTTCAAGTCGCGGATGTGTCCGTAGGAAGACATCACCTTGTAGTCCTTGCCGAGAAACTTTTCCAGCGTCTTGGCTTTGGCTGGAGACTCGACTATCACTAAGTTTTTCTGCATATATCGTAGTTTTGTCCTTATTCCTATTCGGGAAAATCGGGTGCNAAGGTAAACAAAATATNTTTTCCCGNATTTATATAATGTGTAATTTTTTGNAAAAAGACAAACACGCACGTTTTCGCCACTCGGCAAGGCTGTATTGCCACCGTTTGGGACAGAAACAATCTGTACATCCCCTGACAGGAAGGTGGCACACGGGTCGTGAGGCATCCCTGTTTTGGATGCGCTTCCACAGCCCCCAAATCGGAGTCCCCGACTCCGACCGACCGATGTCCCCGACTCCGATTGGTCGGAGTCGGGGACATCGATTCTGGGGCACATTTTGAGGGGTGAACGACGAAGGGCAAGAGGNGGGGTGAGNGAGTGCTGTTCGGAGGAGCAATTCCATGACCTCGATTTGTTCCCCGAAATACCCTTTCGGAAAAATTTGTTTCATANGTGTAAGAAGAAAGCGACGAGAATGTCGTANCTTTGTCAGACAGATTCCTTCCACAGCCACCCAAACAGCGTNCGCCGCCGGATGGTGGCTGTCAGCACAGGACGATATATACCAAAACTCAAAATAACTGGATATGAAGAAAATCAATTTTGCCATGGTGGGGCTACTGATGATGGCTTCGTCGTCGCTGGCACAAGCACAGAAGAGTCCCGTCACGTTCAACGCCTACGAGTGGGACTTCGGTGTCGTTCATGCGCTGAAAGGGACGGTCTGTCACACGTTCACCATGAAGAACACCTCGAACAAGGCGGTCAAGATTGGCAAAGCCATTCCCAGCTGTGAGTGTATCACCGCACACTATCCGACAGAGACGATTCTCCCTGGCGAGGTGACGAAGGTGATGGTGGCATTGTCGCCAACGGGCACATTGGGCAAGACGTATCGCAGCGTGGAACTGGTGGATACAGAGGGACGCACACTGGGAAGCCTCTCGGCAAAGGCGGTGGTGGAAGAAAGCACGCCTCTCATGCCCAACGGGGAGCAATACCCTTTCCAGAACCCTGCACTCTCGAACGAGGAGCGTGTGGAGAACCTCATTTCGCTGCTCACCCCCTCGGAGAAGGTGGGACTGATGATGAACAAGTCCATCTCGGTCGATCGCCTCGGCATCCCCTCCTACAACTGGTGGAGCGAAGCCTGCCACGGAGTGCGCCAAGGAGGCTATACGGTGTATCCGCAGCCGATTGGCATGGCAGCCGCGTTCAACGAGAAACTGGTTTACGATGTCTTCTCAACCGTGTCGGACGAGGCCCGTGCCAACTGGAACCGTTCTGACCACAACGTGTTCAACGTGCCTATGGGAGTCACTTATTATCCAGGCAACCCCGAACTGACGTTCTGGTGTCCGAATGTCAACATCTTCCGCGACCCACGCTGGGGACGCGGACAGGAGACTTGTGGCGAGGACCCTTATCTGAACGCTGTGCTCGGTGTGCAGACAGTATTGGGTATGCAGGGCAACGACGACAAGTATTTCAAGACCCATGCCTGTGCCAAGCACTATGCCGTACACAGCGGTCCTGAACCCTTGCGCCACACGTACAACGCCTCCGTCTCCATGCGTGACCTGTGGGAGACCTACCTGCCTGCCTTCAAGGCGCTGGTGAAGAAGGGGAACGTGCGCGAGGTGATGTGTGCCTACAACCGATACGAGGGCAAGCCCTGCTGCACGAGCGACCGCCTCTTGGTGGATATCCTGCGGCGCAAATGGGGGTACAATGCCATTGTCGTGACCGACTGCGACGCCATCAACAACTTCTACAACAAGGGGCAGCACGAAACACACCCCGACCCGATGTCGGCTTCGATAGACGCGGTGCTGAACGGCACTGACCTCGAATGTGGCAAGGTGTTTATGGTGCTGACAGAGGCTTTGGAGAAGGACTTAATTCAGGAGTCAACGCTGGATGAGCACCTGCGCAAGACGCTCATGGGACGCTTTGAGCTGGGTATGTTCGACCCTGCCGACAGGCTGCCTTGGGCGAACCTCGGCCCCGAGGTCATCAGCAGCGAGGCTAATAACGACCTCGCTACCCAAGCTGCCCGCGAGTCGATGGTGCTGCTGAAGAACAACGGGGTGCTTCCGCTGTCGAGGAGCCTCAGAAACATTGCGGTGGTGGGACCGAATGCCGACGACACCGAACTGCTCAACGGCAACTATGGCGGCACACCTACCAAGGAGCACACGCACTCGCTGCTCGAAGGCATCCGCAAAGCTGTGCCGAACAGCAACGTCTTCTACAAGAAAGCCTGTGAGCTGAACGACGAGTTTGCCACCATCCATCATCTGGGCGACTTTAACGACGGCAAGGGCGTGAAGGTGGAGTTCTTCAACAACAACTTTTTGAGCGGAACGCCCGACAAGACTGACTATTACAGCGAACTCAACTTCAGCACGTTTGGTGCATGGGGATTTGCCCAAGGCATCAGCAAGGACACGCTCTCCGTTCGGGTGTCGGGCACATACAAGGCGACCTTTACAGGCGACATGAAATATACCCTCTATACCGACAACGGCTATGTGCTCAAGGTGAATGGCGAAGTGGTGGAGGAAGCGGCTGCTGGCGGTAGGCGTGGCGGTTTCGGCTTCGGACGCAACCTGCAGTACAAGTCCTTCCCTGTCAAGGCAGGAGAGTGCTACGATGTGGTCATCGAATATAAACACGGCAATGGCAACTTCGCCATGTTGCGTGGCGACATCTGCGAACGCAAGCCTGTGGAGTTCAACGACCTTGTCGAGGAGGTGAAAGACATGGATGCCATCATCGTCATCGGTGGTATATCGGCTCAGATGGAGGGAGAAGGCGGTGACAAGGCTGACATCGAACTGCCAAAGGTGCAGCAGCGTCTTGTCAAGGCGATGCGCGCCACAGGCAAGCCTGTCGTGTTTGTCAACTGCTCGGGTTCTGCCATCGCTTTCGGCAGTGTGGAGGACAGCTACGACGCACTCCTTCAGGCTTGGTATCCAGGACAAGGCGGTGCAGAGGCCTTGGCGGAGGTGATTTTTGGCGACTACAACCCTGGGGGCAAACTGCCTGTCACGTTCTACCGCTCCAATGACGACCTGCCCGACTTTCTTGACTACAGCATGGAGAACCGCACCTACCGCTATTTCCAAGGTGTTCCGCTCTATGCGTTCGGGGAAGGGCTGTCCTACACCACCTTCGCTGTGGGCAAAGGCAAACTGTCGAGAAAGGCGATGAAAGCTGACGAAACGGTGAAACTGACGGTTCCTGTCACTAACACTGGCAAGCGTGAAGGCACTGAGACGCTGCAAGTGTATGTGAAGGCACTTGACTATCCCGAAGCGCCTATCAAGTCGCTGAGAGGATTCCAGAAGCTGGAACTACAAGCTGGCGAGACGGGCAAGGCTGTCATCACATTGGATGGCGAAGCTTTTGAGTATTACGACCCTTCCATCGACGAGCTTTCCACTCGCGCTGGGCGGTATCAGATTCTCTACGGTACTTCTTCGCGCGACTGCGACTTGCAAAGCCTTGACTTTATAGTGAAATAACGCTGAATGGAAAAGCTACATACGCAGGAGGAGGGGGAAAGGGATTTCTTTCCCCCTCCTCCTGCGTATGTAGCTATAAACAAGCGAGATGTGCTTAGTCGAACAAGTTGCGCATACCTGTGTTGTCGTTAGGGTTAGCCCAAGGATTGCGCCCAAGGTGCTTGTAGGCTAACTCTGTGACTTCCCGACCGCGTGGGGTGCGCTTGATGAAGCCTTCTTTGATAAGGAATGGTTCGTACACTTCCTCTACGGTACCAGTGTCTTCGCCGATGGCTGTGGCGATGGTGCCAAGACCAACAGGACCACCCTTGAACTTGTCGATGATAGTGGTGAGAATCTTGTTGTCTATCTCGTCCAATCCAAACTTGTCGATGTTCAAGGCTTCGAGGGCCATGTGGGCAATAGGCAGGTCAATCGTGCCGTTACCTTTCACTTGGGCAAAGTCGCGTACACGTCGCAAGAGGGCATTGGCGATACGGGGGGTGCCACGAGAACGCGAGGCAATCTCGCCCGCTGCATCGAAATGGCAGGGGATGCCTAACAGCTTGGCTGAACGGAGAATAATCTGTGTGAGCACCGCTGCATCGTAGTATTCAAGGTGGAGATTGATGCCGAATCGGGCACGCAGCGGTGCTGTCAGCAGACCACTGCGNGNGGTGGCGCCCACGAGGGTAAAGGGACTGAGGTCTATCTGAATGGAGCGTGCCGACGGACCTTTGTCTATCATGATGTCGATGCGATAATCTTCCATCGCAGAGTAGAGGTACTCCTCCACCACAGGCGAGAGACGGTGTATCTCGTCGATGAAGAGCACGTCGTTCTCTTCCAGCGAGGTCAGAATACCAGCAAGGTCGCCAGGCTTGTCGAGCACGGGACCGGATGTCACCTTGAACCCGACACCCAACTCGTTGGCAATGATGTTGGAGAGGGTCGTCTTGCCCAGTCCTGGAGGACCATGCAACAGGGTGTGGTCAAGCGGCTCGCCACGGAAACGGGCGGCTTCGACAAACACGCTGAGGTTCTCCACCACCTTGTTTTGTCCACTGAAATCGTCAAAGCGAAGAGGACGGAGGGCGTTCTCAAAGTCCTTGTCCTTTGTGCTTCGCTGTTCGCGTATATCAAAATCTTCTTGCATAATCGCTTTTAAGCTCATTCATTCACCATAAACTTGCCATCGGGAGTCATTCCCTCGCAAGAAACGTACATCTCGTGGCACGACGAGTTGTTGAAGAACTCTACCGTAGCCTTACCCTCAGCGTCGGTCTTCACGTCCGACTCCCAAAAGAGCGTGCGGCGGAAGTCGTCCATGGGGGGCAGCACCGAGTAGTCATCCGTCTCGAAGGTGGAAGCCTTGTTGAAACCTTGGAAGTGAGTGTTGCGCAATCCTTTCTGCTTCACCTGAAACGAATGATGGGTATAGACGAACACCGTCACGGGGTTGGGAATAGATGGCAAAGCCCGCAGATAGCGTGTGTAAACGTCTGACCGTTCTGTCACATAAACCGCTTTCACCTCGTCTAAGTCCATGTTGAGCAACGTTCCTGCAATGTCAGGATCGGCTTGCGCCACAGCACTGCCTTGCATGACCTCAAAGACATCGAACTTGAGAGAGCCTAACATCGTAATAGCCCAATAGGCATTATCGACAATCCAGATAATCGGACGGTTCTTATAAGAGAGACCTGCATAACGGTAGATGCTGCCTGTTTCGCTGTTATTATCCATTTCCAACGGCTCTGCCTCCGTGATGTCCGCTCCTTCCGTCATGTCGCCATCCTCTGTCCCTTCTAACAAGAGTTCGGTTGAGGTGGTGGCAGTTGCATCGGCTGTAGCTTCTTGTATGGCGGCATCCGTAGCAAAAGCGTTCACGTCCTTGCCCGAACCGCCAAAGAAGGGATTACGCATGTGAAGCCAGCTACCCAATACGGGCATCTCCATTCCTTTGTCAGCAAACATATCGGCATCGTTGTCAGCATTGTAGTACATGGAAGCATAACGCTGAGCTTGCCCCTCTGACTCCCATGCGGCACGGGCATTGTCATAGATACGGGTACGCTTCGCCTTCACCAAGACCGTGGGCAGCACGTGTTCGCGCCGCTGAATCGGGATGTACTCGTGCTCTTCCTCTGCCGCTCTCTTGGAAGACTCTGTGGCAAAGAGGTTCGGACGCATCAGATTGATTGTCTTTGTTTCGTCAGGCGACAGCCAACGCCGTGCTGGGGAGAAATGGCGGTCGATGCCCACAAAGTAGTTGGCATCCTTGTCGTCCTTCTGTGTGTTGATGATGAGCTTCCATTCTCCGTCCATATTGGGCAGGGAGAAAGCATAGTTCCCTAACGAATCGGTCACAGTTCCCCCTTCCAGATGCTCGCCGTTCTGATTGTAGAAGTACATGAACAGATTCACGCCATCCACCGTGTTCTTCTTGCGCTTTTGCCCTAACTTGCCAAACACATACAGCTTGTCTTCAATGGGTTGCGTAAAGTTGGCAGTGCTGTCGTTGAAGAGCGTGCGACCCTGGTTCTGCTCAACGGCATTGGCCATCAGCGCCCAGTCATAACGCCGCCAGCCCTGCACCAACATCAGCAGGTCGGCAGCCAAGCGGTGTTCATAATCGTCCGCCTCAAAGTAATACCCAGGGTCTGCAATGTAGCCCTTGATGTCGCTGGAAAGCAAGAGCCATGTGAGCGCATTGCCTTCACGACCATTGGTCATGGTTGCCGCATCCATCGCCGAAATGGAAAGGCTGCTGTTCGGTTGCGCCTGGATATTGAGTGTCACGGTCTTGCATGGTTTCGGGAAAGCCTGCACAGCAGTGACGCAGACAGAGTCTTCCTTGCTGGCAGCAGGAGCGATAAAGAACTGACGGTCAGCTTGGATATGTCCATCGGCAGTAAAGAAAGTCAACTGGTTCACTCCTGCTGGCAAGGAAGCTCGGTCAAACGGAATCATCATGGCGCGCTCTGCATATACCGTATCCGCCATCATGACACGACCATTGTTGATGAGCGTATAGCCCAGCAACTTGCCCACCATCGACGGAGTGGCATACACCATGACCTCCACCACTTCATCCTTCAGTGTGTTCACCTTCATCGCCAAGCCCTCTGGTTCTCCCTCCGCCAAACGTACATCATGCTTCTTGNCGTTGGTATCGANCAAACGCAGATACTNNGNTGTTNCGTCGAGCACGNCATCGANCANNNNCTNTCCATCACNGATAGTGGTCACTGNCGNNAATTCTTNCTTATGCTCATCCNGCAAACTGCCGTAGGCTTCGATTCCAACACCTGTCTTGTCCGTCACATTGAACGCCACACGATTAGGCACACCGCGCACCAGCTTGCCGCCTTCGGGGTAGAGCCTCACCTTCATTCCACTCTCCTTCGTGTCGGAACCATCGTCTGTGCGCACATTGGGCAAACGCTTGCGATAGCCCAAGTCATCCATCACCATCTTGGAGTAGTCACCCTCCTGCTTGGGAGCGTTGAACACAGGGAACACGCGCGAGAAGATGCCGCCATTCCCCCAGTTGGTCATGTATCGTGTGTAGGCACGCACCTCGTAAAAGCCCGTGGTATAAAGGCTGTCCAGCTTGATATCGCCATGCGCCATGCCCCCTTGAATGGGCAGTTTCCGCGTTTCCACCACATCGCCCGAAGGGTTCACCAGCTCTACATAAAGCACCAAGCTCAGGTCGGTCGGCTTGCCGTTGTCGGCACGGATGACATACCCCTTGAACCAAATGGTCTCACCCTTGAAGTAACCCGTATTGTCAAAATGCAGATACACCTTCTCCTGCGGCATCGCCTGCGNAAAGTTCATGGCACGCTTCATGTAAGACAGCACACCGATGAGTTCGCTGTTGTCCTGTGCCCATCCACCTACGATNGCAGAGNGAAGANNNATNAAGAGTANNNGCTNGNGTTTCNTATGTATGTGTGTTGTGTTATCGCTGTGTCAGTCGGTCAGCTGGCTGCAGCACATAGAGCTTGTCGTTCACCCGCACACGGTCGTTCACCTTGATGCTGATGTGCTGTCCGCGCGTGGCTGTCTCCACAGGCTGCAAGTCAAAGCGAATCTCGTCGCAAGGCTGGATGAGCGCACCAGTCGTGGTGCCCGTCACCAGCATCTTATCGCCCACATGCAGGTCTTCATTCTCTATCAAGAACTCCGCCACGCCTATCTTCGAGAAGTACTTCATGCACTTGCCCACATACACCTTCTTCTCCGTCGCCTTGCTGCCATACACGTCGCACCACTCGCCCAGCTTCTGCCCCTGATAGTATCCATCCCAAAAGCCTCGGTTAAACACCGTGCCAAGCTCCTTGTCCCACGCATCCTGCCGTTCCTCGGTGAAACTGCCATCAAGCACCGCATTGATAGCCTCGTCATATGCTTTCACCACCGTATAGACATACTCAGGTCCTCGGGCACGACCTTCAATCTTGAACACCCGCACCCCTGCATTCATCATGATGTCGATGAAACGAACCGTCTTCAAGTCGCGAGGCGACATGATATATTTGTTATCCACATTCAGCTGTGTGCCCGTCTCCACGTCCGTCACCTCATAACCTCGGCGACAAATCTGCACGCACTCACCACGATTGGCACTTCTGCCAGCATTCTGCAACGACAGATAGCACTTGCCGCTGATAGCCATGCACAAAGCTCCGTGACAGAACATTTCTATCCTGATAAGCTCACCCTTCGGACCTCGCACGTCCTGCTCCACAATCTGCTGATAGATGTCCCTCACCTGCCACATGTTCAGTTCCCTCGCCAGCACCACCACATCGGCAAACTGGGCATAGAACTTCAGCGCCTCGATGTTCGAGATGTTCAGCTGTGTGCTCAGATGCACCTCCTGTCCCACCTCGCGGCAATACGTCATCACCGCCACATCGCTCGCTATCACGGCCGAAATCGCCGCCTCCTTAGCCGCGTCGATGATTTCACGCATTGTCGGAATGTCCTCGCCATAAATAATCGTGTTCACCGTCAGGTATGACTGCACGCCATGCTCATGACAGATGGCAGCAATCTCCTTCAAGTCATCAATCGTGAATGCGCTGGCAGAGTGACTCCGCATGTTCAGTTTCCCGATACCGAAATAGATGGAGTTGGCTCCTGCCCTCAGTGCAGCCGCCAAACTTTCGCGGCTCCCAACAGGTGCCATGATTTCAAAATCAGAACGTTTCATGGGTGCGAAGGTACGACTTTTTTTCTGCACTTCAACAACAAATGCCCCACATCTTTCACTTTGCCACCAAACAAATAAACCTCGCCACCATCCTTGATGCCCGTCTTCCGACGCAGCTCGTCAGCCGTGAGGGGGAAATTGCGTGTGGCGATGTTGGCTTGGGGAATGTCCCGTTTCAAGCGTTTGAGAAGTTTCGAGGAGAAGGTCATCTGCTCCTCCACTTCAAAAATGCGACCAGGGAAGTCGGGAAAGAGTTCGTCGGAAGTCATCAAGTGTGTGCCAGCCTCCAGTTGGCGGACATGACCGAAGCGATGGCAGAGACTGCCGAACGCCTGTGCCTTCATCAGGGTAACGTCTGGCTCGTAAAGGTAGCGACCCACACCGCTCTCTGAGACTAAAACTGCCATTTCATCGGACAAACCGAAGGAGTATCGAATGGTTCTGTTGGTCTTGAAATCCACACAGAACACCTTCACNNCATTCCCATTGCNACAGCCCTCCTCTTTGCGNAGTTGCGGAGTCTCCATCTTCACCNGCACTTCCTTACATTCGTTCTTCACCGCCACCACATGCACCTCTGTCACACCGCTCAGCTTCCGCAACACATCCTTAATATCAGCCATTGGCGACAGTTTCACCAACACCATGCTGGCATGTGCCAACAGTGCATCCTGCCACGCCACGATGTTGGGCTCGCAGTCCTCCATCGCATACACACGGCTGCCGTCGCCTGCACGTCGCGCTGGGTCAAGATAGATGATATCCACCGATGGAATCGGAAAATTCCTGCCATCCCCTTCTCTCACATCGGGCACAGGATGGCAGCTGTCAGCCAGAGCCGCAAAGTTGTGGCGTGCCGCTTCGCAGAGAGACGGTTGACGCTCCGTATAGATGGCGCGTTTCATACCCTCCGACATATACCAAAAGTCAACACCCATACCGCCTGTCATGTCGCACAGACTTTCGCCAGTGATGATGCTCCGCTTGTATCGTGCCGTCTGTTCCGAACTGCATTGCTCGGCTGGCACACGACCACCCATCACGAGGTCGGCATTCCCATACCATTCGGGCAACTTCCCTTTCAGCCGCCGCCGCGCCTCTATCTGCTCCACGGCAAAAGGCACATCCACACCGGGATATCGCCGCGCCGCCAAGAGGAGGTCGGCGGTGTCGTCGTTCAGATGCTGCTGGATGAAAGCGCGTATGTCGGAAGTCCAAATCATCGTCTGCTGGTGGTAGGTCAGACAAAGGTAAGAACTTTCCAGAAAATCTACAACGAATTGCGTCAAAAAGAAGACACGCTGAAAGGACGCATTCACACCCCCAAAAGGGGTCTGAGTCAGACCCTTGTAAGGGAGTGAGTCAGACCCCAAACAGGGTGTGACTCACTCCCCTTTTGAGGCATATTGGGTACTTCTGTTCTCTCGATGCCTGTGGCTCGTCAGCATGGCTGCCTGCGCCATAGCCATCGAGGGCATAGAGCCACAGAATGCGTTCATCATGGGGAGGCGTGTTTAGTTTCCATATATAAAAGATGTGTAAACAAGCTTGTATGTGCAAATGCAGCTGTTTCTGGTGTTCCCTCCACCGCTTTTTCGGCTTTTGTGCCGCCACAAGGCGCGTTTTTCATCCCATTTTCATTATCTTTGCAAAAATTTCACTTCAATCAGATGGTTTTCAATTACGACGTGGTTGTGGTGGGAGCTGGACACGCTGGATGCGAAGCCGCTGCCGCAGCAGCTAACTTGGGTGTTAAGACATGTCTCATCACGATGGACATGAACAAGATTGCACAAATGTCGTGCAACCCCGCCATTGGCGGCATAGCCAAAGGACAGATTGTGAGAGAGATAGATGCGTTGGGGGGATACACAGGTATCGTCACCGACCGCTGTAGCCTGCAATTCAGAATGCTGAACCTCTCGAAAGGTCCTGCGGTGTGGAGTCCGCGTTCGCAATGTGACCGAGCCAAGTTTATCTGGACTTGGCGAGAGATATTGGAGAACACGCCCAATTTGCAGATATGGCAGGACCAAGTAAGGGAACTAATCGTTGAGAATCAAGAGGTTCAAGGCGTTAGAACTTATTACGGGGCTGAGTTCAGGGCAAAGTGTGTCATCATCACGGCCGGCACGTTTCTGAATGGTTTGATGCACATCGGCCGCACGAAGATTCTGGGTGGAAGATGTGCCGAGGCGGCTGCGCTGGAACTGACGGAGTCTATCACGAAACATGGCATCCGTGCTAATCGCATGAAGACGGGAACTCCTGTGCGCATCGACAAACGCAGCGTTGATTTCTCGCTCATGGAGAAACAAGATGGCGACCATGATTTCCACAAGTTCTCTTATCTACCTACGGAGCACACGGCTGTCAGCAAGCGTAACAACCTGCCCTGCTGGATTTGCTACACCAACACGGAGGTACACGATGTCCTGCGTTCAGGACTTCCCGACTCACCGCTTTATAATGGACAAATCCAAAGCATCGGTCCGCGCTATTGCCCCAGCATCGAGACGAAATTGCACACCTTCCCCGACAAGGATGAGCACATGCTTTTCCTTGAGCCTGAGGGGGAGACGACCAACGAGATGTACCTCAACGGCTTCTCGTCTTCGCTTCCATTGGACATACAGCTGACTGCCCTGCGAAAGATTCCTGCCTTTAAGAATCTGGAGATTTATCGTCCGGGCTACGCTATCGAATACGACTTCTTCGACCCGACGCAACTCACACACTCCCTTGAATCGAAGGTGATGAAGAACCTCTTCTTCGCAGGACAGGTGAATGGCACAACGGGCTATGAGGAAGCGGCTGGACAAGGCATCATTGCGGGCATCAATGCTGCCATCAACAGCAGCATGGCGACTTCACCCACGAGACCTGTATGCAGCAATACGACCGCTGCCCCGCTCAACAACGGACAGCCATTCACCCTCGGTCGTAACGAGGCGTACATCGGTGTCCTCATTGACGACCTCGTGACAAAAGGCGTGGATGAACCATACCGCATGTTCACTTCGCGTGCCGAATATCGCATCTTACTACGTCAAGACGATGCTGATATGCGCCTGACGGAACGCAGTTACAAACTGGGATTGGCTTCAGAGGAACGCTACCGACTGATGCTATCGAAGAAGGAGAAGGTCAATGCCATCACGGAGTTTGCCGCCAACTTCTCATTGAAGCCTTCGCTTATCAATCCCGCCTTGGAGACATTAGGTACCACTCCGCTTCGCCAAGGTTGCAAGTTGGAGGAGCTGTTAGGAAGACCTCAAATCAACATCAATAACATCGCGCCACACATCGACACGCTCCGCAAGGAGCTGAACCGTATCATTGGCGATGACGTGCGGCACGAAGAGATAATCGAGGCAGCAGAGATTCAAATCAAATACAAGGGCTACATCTATCGCGAGCAACAAATGGCAGACAAGATGATTCGCTTGGAGAACATCAAGATTCAAGGAAAGTTTGACTACCCCAACATGACCCAAATCTCCATCGAAGCTCGCCAAAAATTGCAAGCCATCCAGCCCGTCACGTTAGCACAAGCCTCACGCATCCCTGGCGTATCGCCTTCGGATATCAACATCATGCTGGTGCTAATGGGCAGATAACACGAAAGAGGGCATCAAAGCCCCACCGTGTTCCACGTGAAACAAAAGCGTCGCACCTTAAACAGAAACAGCGACTTACGGAAAGACATCAAAGAAACGCTATAATAGAACAACAATGAAATTCAACAGTCAGTACTTACTGGAACACCTACGCTGCATCCCCGACTTCCCCAGGAANGGAATCAACTTCCGTGACGTAACCACCCTCTTCAAAGACCCTAAAGCACTTCAAATCATGGAAGAGGCGCTTTACGAGCTCTACAAAGACAAAGGAATCACAAAGGTGGTGGGCTTGGAAACCCGCGGTTACATCATGGGGTCCATTCTCGCCCGCCGCCTGAATGCAGGCTTTGTCATGGCGCGCAAACCAGGCAAACTCCCTGCCACTACGGTAAAAGAGAGCTTCACCAAAGAGTATGGCAAGGATGCCATCGAGATTCACCTCGACGCAATCGAACCCAACGACGTAGTTCTCCTCCACGACGACCTACTCGCTACAGGAGGCACAATCAAAGCCGCATGGAAGCTGGTCAAGAAGCTTAACCCCAAGAAGTGCTACATGAACTTCTTGATAGAGATTCGCGACGAAGGCCTGCAAGGGCGAGAGGTTATCGGTGACGGCATCGAAATCACCACGTTGCTCACCATCTAAGGGTCACGCCCACAAGAGCCACACCTTCGGGCACTCTCTCCATCATTAACAAAGCGTTGAACACGCTCTCGTTACGCACTGAAAACAGGGCAGTTAGATAATAATTGTTTCACGTGAAACAAAGTAATGCTTTAAGTGAACAAGACCAATATAACAAAGAACGAAGAACGACTACAACGTCTCAAGGTGATTGTCAACAGCCTCACCGAGGAANCTNGATGCTATCNATACTTANANAAGGANNGCANGGTNATCTATGTNGGCAAAGNAAAGAACCTCAAGCGTCGAGTCAGCTCATATTTCAACAACTCGCCCAAGAACCGCAAGACGCAGATTC
Organism: Bacteroidales bacterium; assembly: GCA_009177185.1. Taxonomy (GTDB): domain Bacteria; phylum Bacteroidota; class Bacteroidia; order Bacteroidales; family Bacteroidaceae; genus Minthosoma. Next base: position 50,440 of record WFMB01000038.1, on the reverse strand, counting down.
TGGTCAGCAAGATTGAGGACATCAAGTATGTTGTTGTCCCCACTGACGAGGATGCGCTTATCCAAGAGAACAACCTTATTAAGGAGCATCAGCCCTTCTATAACATCCTGTTGAAGGACGGCAAGACTTACCCGTCTGTCTGCATCACCAACGAGCACTTTCCACGCGTTGTCAAGACACGCAACATCGATAAGAAAGCTGGCACATACTATGGTCCTTTCAGCCATACAGGCACGCTGAACGCCATGCTCGAGCTGATTGAGAAGCTCTATCAAGTGCGCCTCTGCCACACAGCCATCACGCCCGAGAAAATAAAGCAAGGGAAGTTGAAGAAATGCCTTTACTACGACATCGGAAAGTGTAAAGCTCCATGCCTTGGGTGGCAATCAAGAGAGGATTACCTACAACAAATCGACGAAATCAAGGACATCCTGAGTGGGAACACACGCTTGCTGTGCCAAAAGCTGCTGAGTGAGATGCAAGCACTGGCTGAAGAGGAGCGATTTCTGGAAGCAGAAGCCGTCAAGAAGAGATACTTATTGGCGAAAGACTTTGACAGCAAGAGCCGCGTTATCACCAGCACGAACCAAAACATTGATGTATTCAGCATTGAGGACGACGAGAACAAGGCTTACGTCAACTATATGCACGTGGTGAACGGTTGCATTACACGCGTCTTCACCAACGAATACAAGAAGCGGTTAGACGAGACACCCGAAGAGATTCTTTCATTGGCAATTGTAGATATGAGGGAGCAGTATGGCAACGAATCGAAAGAGATTGTGGTGCCATTTGAACTGGACTTCACCCTCAAGGATGCTGAGTTCATCGTGCCAAAGGCTGGCGACAAAAGGAAGCTCCTTTTCCTTTCGGAAGCAAACGTCCGTCAGTACCGCATCGACGCACTGAAACAAGCCGACCGCATGAACCCTGAGCAAAGAAATGTGAACATCCTAAAGGAACTGCAACGCAAGCTCAAACTGCCAAAGCTTCCGATGCGCATTGAGTGTTTTGACAACTCCAACATCATGGGACAAGACGCAGTGGCAGGATGTGTCGTTTTCATCGGTGGAAAGAAGTCGAAGAACGACTACCGCAAGTATAACATCAAAACCGTAATAGGTCCTGACGATTACGCTTCGATGAGCGAGGTCGTCTTCCGCAAGTACAGCCGCGCCATTGAAGAAGAGACTCCCCTGCCCGACCTTATCATCACCGACGGCGGAAAGGGGCAGATGGAGGTGGTCAGAAAGGTAATCGAAGACCAGCTGCACCTTGACATCCCCATTGCAGGTCTGGCAAAAGACAGCCATCACCGCACAAACGAGCTTCTCTTTGGCTTTCCTGCGCAAGTGGTGGGCATTGAGATGGACAGCCCTCTCTTCAAACTGCTCACACAGATTCAAGACGAGGTACACCGCTTTGCCATCACCTTCCACAAACAGAAGCACGTAAAACACAATAGGGAATCGGAACTTGACCACATCAAAGGCATCGGAGCAGCGACCAAGACCCTGTTGCTCAAGAAATTTAAGAGTCTAAAACGAATTAAAGAGGCTGATTACGAGATACTTGCAGATACTATTGGTGCATCGAAAGCACGACTCATTAGGGAGTTCTTCAACGAATAAAACACAACATAATATATGAGAGCAGTATTACAACGTGTCACACACGCATCCGTCACAATCTACGGAGAGAAGAAGTCAAGCATCGGCAAGGGCTATTTGGTTCTACTCGGATGCGAAAACACTGACAATGAAGAAGATATAACGTGGTTAGCAAAGAAAATCTGCAACCTGCGCGTGTTCGACGACGAGAACGGCGTGATGAACAAGTCCATTCTTGATGTGGGCGGCGATATCTTAGTGGTCAGCCAGTTCACCCTGTGGGCAAGCTACAAAAAAGGCAACCGCCCATCGTATCTGCGAGCAGGGAACCACGAGGTGACGATTCCTCTATACGAGCGATTCTGCACGGTTCTATCGGAACAACTGGGTCGCCAAATCGCCACGGGAGAGTTCGGCGCAGACATGAAAGTGGAACTGCTGAACGATGGACCTGTGACCATCTGCATGGACACAAAGAACAAGGAATAACGCCCCATTCCATCGGGAAAATCAATACGAAAAAGGAAACAAACAATAGCAATATGGAAGAAAACAAGTATTTGAAAGTTCTAAAGCAATACGACTTGGAACTCAATGATGAGAAAGTGAAACGTCAGGTGGAGATTCTGCTGAAAGAACATTTGGCAGAAAACAACACACNCGAGGNGAAGCAGTTNCTGCTGAACAGCGTGGAGCTGACTANACTCAAGACCACAGACAGCGAGGANAGCGTGCTGAAGTTTGTGGAGAAGATTAACAAATTCGATGATATCTATCCCGAATTGGGGCACGTAGCTACCGTGTGCGTCTATCCCTGCTTCGCCAAGATATGCCACGACACACTGGAGAACGAAGAGGTGGAAATAGCTTGCGTATCGGGCTGTTTCCCTTCGGCACAGACCTTCATCGAAGTGAAAATCGCAGAGACAGCATTGGCACTCAAAGATGGTGCGACANAGATNGACATGGTAANTCCCGTGGGNAAATTCTTGGCAGGTGATTATGAAGGAATGTGCGATGAAATCGAGGAAATGAAAGCCGTGTGCGNAGAAAAGAAGCTGAAAACTATCCTCGAAACAGGATGCTTAAAGACAGCCACAAACATCAAGACTGCCAGCCTCTTGGCTATGTATGCCGGGGCTGACTACATTAAGACATCAACGGGCAAGCTCGAACCAGCCGCCACCCCTGAAGCGGCTTTCGTCATGTGCCAATCCATCAAGGAATACTATGACAGAACGGGCGTTCAGATTGGCTTCAAGCCTGCTGGTGGCATGAAGACCGTGGAGGACGCTCTCATCTATTATANAANCGTGAAAGAAGTATTAGGCGAGAAATNGNTGACGAACCNGTGGCTGCGCCTTGGCACCAGTTCGCTTGCCAACAAATTGCTTTCGGAGATTGAAGGCAAGGATGTGAAATTCTTCTAAGCCTGAACCAAGATTGAGGCTTCTGAACAACACCCTTTCCCGACAATCCTTCCGTGCTTTTCATCCCCCAATATAGCCTCGAAATCGATGTCCCCGACTCCGATTGGTCGATGTCGGGGACATCGATTTTGAAGCTGTGGAAGCACAAAGCAAAATCCCCAGCTCTGACCGAATCAGAGCTGGGGACTTCGCTGTTTAGAAAGGGTATAGAAAGAGGCATGAGCCTCACATAGAACGGTCGATTACATAATCTACATAAGCGACGAGGGCGTGTTTGGCATCCGAATCGGGGAACGATGCGAGCAAGCTTTTTGCCTCCTGTGCATAGTCGTTCATCACAGCCACAGCATAGTCAATTCCCCCACTCTCCTTGGTGAACTCAACCAGCCTTTCTATCTCGGCTTGAGACACCATGCGTGACTTCACTTTATGCGCAAGGGCTTGCATTTCCGTGTCTTCAGAAACGAGGAGGGAGTGGATGACAGGAAGGGTAAGCTTGCCTTCCTTCATGTCGTTGCCTGTAGGCTTGCCAATGGCGGCATTGGAGAAATAATCAAAAATGTCATCGCGAATCTGGAAACAAATGCCAATCTTTTCACCAAAATCAGCCATCATCCGTCGTACCGATTTGTCCGACGAAACAGAAAAAGCTCCTGATTCGGCACATGCAGCAAAGAGCGCAGCCGTCTTATTCCGAATGATTTCGAAATAAACAGACTCGTCTATCGCTTGGTTCTTCACGTTGTGGAGCTGCAACAATTCGCCCGATGCAAGGCTTTGGGCAGCAATGGAAACAGCATTGACCAGTTCGGTACTGCCCACCTTGGCTGCACAATGAAGCGCATTGGCCAAGATGTAGTCGCCAACCAACACTGCCACCTGATTGCCGTATGCGTTATTGACCGATTCCTGCCCACGCCGTTCGGCACTCTCGTCCACCACATCGTCGTGGACAAGGCTCGCCGTATGAAAGAACTCGAACGTAGCCGCTGCATAGATGGAAGCATCGTTTACAGCACCACCTATCATCTTGGCGGTCAGCAATGTGAGCATCGGACGCATCATCTTTCCCTGCCTCTTGCCAATAACGCTCAGCACCTCATGCAAGAGGGGATTCGTATGCGCCATATAGGAGTCGAACACTTGCCGATAGGTGTCCAACTCCGCTTCAATTGGCTTTCTGATTTGTTGCAATGCGTCCATCTTTTTGAAAAACATCTACAAAGTTAGCGTTTTTTCCAAATATATTTCGTAAGTTTACACACAAAATGGAAAAGGTATGGCAAAATTGTTCCTTCTCGATGCCTACGCATTGATTTATCGAGCTTATTACGGCTTTATCAAAAGCCCTCGCATCAACAGCAAAGGTGAGAACACCTCGGCGGTACTGGGCTTTGTGAATACACTCGAAGAGATTCTCACCAAAGAGAACCCTGAATACATCGGTGTGGCGTTCGACCCACATGGGGCAACCTTCCGCCATGAGGCATTTGCAGCGTACAAGGCACAACGCGAGGAGACACCCGAAGGCATACGGTTTGCTGTGCCTATTATAAAAGATGTGTTGCAGGCTTACCGCATCCCCGTGTTGGAAGTGGCTGGCTTTGAAGCCGACGACGTGATTGGAACGCTGGCAAAACAGAGCGAATCCATCGGGGGAATTGACACTTTTATGATGACTCCCGACAAGGATTACGGGCAGCTGGTTGCGGAGAATGTGCGGATGTACAAACCTCGTCATGATGGGGGCTTCGACATTCTGGGTGTGAAGGAGGTGACGGAGAAGTACGGCATCAGCGACGTGAAGCAGGTGATAGACCTTTTGGGCTTGATGGGTGACTCTTCTGACAACTACCCTGGCTGCCCAGGCGTGGGTGAGAAGACAGCGGTGAAACTCATCAACGAGTTTGGCAGCATCGAAGGACTCTTGGCAAACATCGACCAACTGAAGGGGGCGATGAAACGGAAGGTGGAGGAACACGTGGACGACATCAAGCTGTCAAAGTTCCTCGCAACCATCCGAACAGATGTGCCCATCACGCTCGACCTCAACAGCCTCAAACGCGAACCGCTTGACGAAGTAGCCTTGAAAGAGATTTTTGAACGACTGGAGTTCCGCACCTTGAGCAGAAAGCTTTTCGGAAGAAACGAAGCATCAACACCCTCACCTGCTCCATCGGCTGTCACCGCCAAAAGCAAGAGCAAGGGACAGATGAACGACCTTTTCAGTGGCGACCTCTTCGGTGAACCTGCGCCAGCGCCCCAATCGACCCTTTCCGAAGCCCCAAACACCGCGCTCAATCAGAACGACGGGCAGAGCGATTTGTTTTCTTCCAATCTCAGCGACTTAACGACCACAAAACATAACTACCAGCTCATTGATTCTGAGGAAGAAATGGATTCAATTGCTGCAAAATTATTGACATCTGCTTTTGTCAGTTTAGACACAGAGACCACTTCTGTCGATGCTGTGTCGGCAAAACTGGTCGGATTGAGCTTCGCCGTCGAAGAAGGGACAGCGTTCTACGTTCCCATCCCCTACCACGAGGAATGGCAAGGCGAAGACTTTGAACGTTCGTTAAGAATTGTAAATAAGTTCAAGGCGGTGTATGAGTCAGACACCATCTTGAAGATTGGACAGAACATCAAGTACGACATGATGGTGTTGGCAAACTATGACATCCGTCTCAGAGGCAAGATGTTCGACACGATGATTGCACACTACATCATCGCGCCAGAGTTGCGCCACAACATGGATTATTTGGCCGAGGTATATCTGAAGTATAAGACCATCCACATCGACTCCCTCATCGGCTCAGGCAAAAAACAACGCTCGATGCACGAACTCGACCCAAAGGACGTGTATGAGTATGCTGCTGAGGATGCAGACGTGACCTTGAAGCTGAAAAACATCTTAGAGAAGGAACTGCATGAGAAAGGACTCTGGCAACTCTTCGACGAGGTGGAGATGCCCTTGATGCCCGTTTTGGCACGGATGGAGATGAACGGTGTCAGAATCGACGAAGCCTCGTTGGCAGAGACCTCGCGTGTGTTTACCGAACGGATGGAAGCCATCGAACAAGAAATCCGTGAAGTGGCAGGAGAAGGGCTCAACATCAGCTCCCCTAAGCAAGTGGGCGAACTCCTCTTCGACAGGCTCAAGATTGACGCCAAGCCCAAGAAGACAAAAACAGGGCAATATGTGACCGACGAAGCCACTCTGCTCGCCTTGAAGAGCAAGCATCCCGTGGTGGAGAAGATACTCGACTATCGGGGTTACAAGAAGCTGCTGAGCACCTACATCGACACCCTGCCCCGACTGGTCAACCCACGCACAGGACACATACACACCTCTTACAACCAGACCGTTACAGCAACAGGCAGACTCTCGTCGAGCAACCCGAACTTGCAGAACATCCCCATCCGCGACGAGAACGGCAAGGAAGTGCGCAAAGCCTTCATTCCCGATGAAGGCGAACTCTTCTTCTCTGCCGACTACAGCCAGATAGAACTGCGGTTGATGGCCCATCTGAGCCAAGACCACAACATGGTGGAAGACTTCAACAGCGACCACGACATCCACCAAGCGACAGCCGCCAAAATCTTCAAAATCAACATCGACGACGTGACCTCCACCATGCGCCGAAAGGCAAAGACAGCCAACTTCGGCATCATCTACGGCATTTCCGCCTTCGGTCTGGCCGAACGCATGGAGGTGAGCCGCAGCGAAGCCCGCCAGCTCATCGACGACTACTTCGCCACCTACCCAGGCGTGAAAGCATACATGGACAAGAGCATCGAGAAAGCCCGCCAGTCAGGTTACACAGAAACCCTGCTCGGTCGCCGCTGTCAACTGCCCGACATCAACTCGCACAATGCCGTCGTGCGCGGTTATGCCGAACGCAATGCCATCAACGCCCCCATTCAAGGCACAGCAGCCGACATCATCAAGGTGGCAATGATACGCATCGACAAGCGGATGCGCGAAGAAGGCTTGAAGTCGAAGATGATTCTGCAAGTACACGACGAACTCAACTTCTCCGTCGTGCCCGAAGAGAAAGAACAGCTACAGACGCTGGTTATCAACGAGATGCAGAACGCCATCCAACTGTCCGTCCCCCTCCTTGCCGACTGCGGATGGGGCACAAACTGGCTCGAAGCCCACTAACGACACCCAGCCCATCCCACAACGAATCCAACAGATTTCCCCATGCTGCGCCACACGATTGTCCTCCTATTATTAGTATTGTACGCACACGAAGTGAAAGCGCAGCAAACCTTCACATTCATGTCCTACAACATCGAAAATGCGTTCGACACGATTCACGACGAGGGCAAAAACGACCATGAGTATTGCGCCGACGGCAAACGAAGATGGAACAAGCACCGTCTCCTCAAGAAACTGACAGGCGTGGGAAAAGTGATAGCCGCCGCCGATGAGCGGAAACCCATCGACCTAATCGGCCTCTGCGAGGTAGAGAACGACACGGTGATGACATGCCTCACACAATGCACCCCACTGCAACACCTCGGCTATCGCTACATCATGACCCACTCCAGCGACAGACGCGGCATCGACGTCGCCCTGCTCTACTCCCCCTTCACCTTCCATCCCATTGAGCAACAGCCCATTCACCCCGACACCAGCAGGCGTACAACACGCGACATCCTCCATGTGGCAGGCACCATCGCAGGAGGCGATACGCTCGACATCTATGTGCTCCACCTGCCCTCCAAACGAGGAGGCAAAGAGACCGCGAAACAGAGCATACGCATCTGCCAACAGCTCCTGACACACGCAGATTCTGTCCGCAGACAGAGGCAACATCCCAACCTCATCATCATGGGCGACTTCAATGCCGAAACCCAATCACCACAGCTCAAACTCCTCACCCACAACCACCACCTCACCGACAGGACAGCCAAGCTCCCACCAGGCACCTACAAGTACCGAGGCGAATGGTCCACGCTCGACCACATCCTCACCCACACCACCACCCTCGACCATCAACACACACGCATCCTGACCCTGCCATTCCTCATGGAGCCAGACCGCAGCCACGGTGACGTGAAACCCCACCGCACCTATCTCGGCACCACCTACACAGGCGGCATCAGCGACCACCTGCCCGTGGTCAGTGTTTTCCAAATGAAGAGATAACCACTTGCAAGCAACTCACCGCATCTTTTTACATGGTGGTCCGAAATAGCTATAACATGAGTCATCAGGATTTATCACAATCTTCTCCACCACAACCTCAGGATCAACCATCATGATTCTCAGTTTGTGGTGCTTTTTTGTACCAAGCTTAAATGCGGTATCAAGCCATCTCATATTATCAAAAATCTCACTTCGCATCCTACCTCCCCTTCCACTCAATGTCAGCGTACTATTGCGTGGCAGCGGCTTCAACTTTCCCGACCGTTCGATATTCTCTTTCGTATATTCACTGAATATATCCACAAGCCCCCTGCGAGCATCAAGCGTCTGCACAGGCTCGTCATCCACCTGCACAGCAATCCGCAGCCCTCTCTCCGGCCGTATGTCCTGTGTCGGCAAAACAGCTATTGCAATCCTCACACTATCGCCCTTACAATCAATATCATACTCCAGCACAGGTCCTTTCCCGTCCGTTATGCTTGCTGCAGCCACATCGCTGCTTCCCATACACCCTGCCGCACGTCCCAAGTCAGGAAACAGCGTCCAACGAAGCCCCCCTGCGGCTTTGTTGCGCGAATAATCGACAGCATCAATAGCATACTCCTCCGACACACGCACAGGCTTGTTATCCACACTCCCAGTGTTTTGCTCGTCAACATGATACAGCATAGGCATTATGTTGCTACTCGGCATAGACCATTGCGAATAACCAATGTGCTTATCCTGCATCATGCCATTCCATTTTCCGCCNCTCATTTTCCTATTNTAATAATCAGTCAACAACGAGTCCNTGGCAAACAGCTCTCNCGCCCTACCGNCATAGGCATTGGCTCTCAGGTCGTTCTTGGCAGCGTAATAATGGTTGCGCGTAACGTCAATATACAGTTGCGCCACACAGGCAGATGCCACGGCAGGATAATACACAAGCTGAAAATATGCGTCGTCGGCAGCCTTTGGAATGCGCTTGCGCACTTTTTCGGCTTTCTCCACCACTGCTTCCCACAACTTGTATATTCGCGATGCCTCGTCATAGTTCTCCACGCTGAAAAGCCCCGGCACCTGCACCTCCGCCTTTCGCCACAAATTGTATTTCGGATACTTCGCAAGAATGTCCGCCACATCATCCGCCACTCCTTGCCCGAACACAGACGCGCTCCACGAACGCAGATAGTCCATCTCGTCTCCTGGTCCAATAAGCTCTGGATTCCAAGCATACTTCATGATGAAATCAATAGGCAATTCTTTGGGTTTCAGGTCGCCAACATTCACAATCCAAAGGCGGTCTATCCCATTGCGATATGCCAGATTGAGCTGCTCACGCAGCTTCGGGATGGGAGAAGTGTTGACCCATCGGTCATTCCACGGACCACCATTCATGTCAATGTGGTAATACAATCCGAATCCACCCTTTCTACCTCTCTCTGAAACCGATGGGACACGCCTCAGATACCCCCAATTATTATCGCACAACAAAATCGTGACATCCTCTGGCACAGAGAAACCAGCGTCGTAATAGCGTTGCACCTCGGTGAACACCGCCCACAGCTGCGGCACACTATCAGCGCACCCGTAAATATCGCTGATGATGCTCCGCTGACTTTCAACAACGTCATACAGGGTCTTGATGTTCTCGCTATCATCCCCCTTGCCCATGGCCACGTCTCCGTCACCACGCATACCGATGGTTATCAAATTGTCAAACCCCTTATTTCGTTCCACTCCCTCACGAAAGAACCTGTCGATATTGCGCGGATTGGAGGCATAATCCCAAGCCCCCACGCTGTCTTTGCGCAACTTATATTCCTTATGCGCCCTCATCATAGGCTCATGATGGCTTGTCCCCATCACTATCCCGTATTCGTCAGCTAACGCAGGACAAGCAGGGTCGTCCTCATTGAAGGCGGTGTCCCACATAGCAGGCCACAGATAATTGGCTTTCAACCGCAACAACAACTCAAACAAGTGCGCGTAAGCCTTGGAATTTATCCCTCCAAAACGGTTGACACACCATCCTCCAAACGATGGCCATTCATCGTTAATGAAGGTTCCGCGATACTTGACCTTAGGAGAACGCTGCACGACCCGACCCGAGAAATACAGGCTTTCCTGATGCCGCACTGGCACATCTGCCCAAAAATACCACGGAGACACACCTATGCGCTCACTTATCTCATAGACACCATATATCGTTCCCCGTTTGTCGCTCCCTGCTATGACGAGATTCCCTTCCACATTCTCTATCACATAAGCCTCCCATTGTCCAGCCACTTCACCGACATCCAACTTGCCAGCCGAGACCAGCTCATCAATAAAATCACTTTTCCCTATTGTCCCGACTATGATGTGACCTTTGCCGTTCTTCGGAGTGGAAACCACGTCTGACCTTCTACCTGTGACCTTGCCGATATCATCAGCCAAATCTCTTGCCGCCCTTATCACACCAGGCCAATCGTTCTCGCTGACTGCTACAGGTGCCGACACAGAATGCTCCGCAATGACAAACTTGCCATTCACACGAGCAGCCACAGCATTCACATTTGTATAAAAGCACACAAATACGACTGACAACACCACGGTCAAGGTGTGGAACACTACACACTGACCTTCATCTTTTACTTTTCCTTGCATAATGATTGATTTGAGGATGTTAATTCACATCGGTTTTCTTTATCCGTTTGATATAGACACAACAGCATAGATGGTCTACCATACCAACAATTCCGAATTTCAGAACAAAAATGCAAAGAATTGTTCACTTCCACAATTTTTAAGCCAACTTTCTCATATCGAACTCACTTTTTTCGCTTCTTCTAAACAAAGGACACTTCCACACCTGCATCAGTGTTTGTGAAACAACCTCCTTTTTTAGTCATCAAATTGGTCAATATGTCCGCACTCAGAGCCTCAAAAGAGGTCTGACTCAGACCTATGGACAGGGAGTGAGTCACACCCTAAACAGGGTCTGAGTCACTCCCCTTTTGTGGCACAAAGCGTTGGTCATTTTGTACGATTTCAGTCCCCAAGCTGTGGAGAAGGGTGTCGGAGAGGAGTTTCAGGGTCAGAAGCGATAAAAAATCGTTAATAATGTGGGAACGAAACCTGTATAAGGGAAAAAAGTTGTATCTTTGCCAGAAATTTTGTTTGTGATAGAATGGTAACCATCAAGAAAGTAGAGACGAAGGAAGAACTGAAAAAGTTTATCCGCTTTAATTACGAATTGTATAAGGACAACCCCTATTCTGTGCCCGACTTGTATGAGGACATGGCGAACACGTTCTCCAGCAAGAACGCTGCGATGGAGTTCTGCGAGGCGGCTTACTTCCTGGCGTATAAGGACGAGAAGGTGGTGGGGCGCGTGGCGGCCATCATCAACAAGAAGGCTAACAAGACTTGGAATCTCAAGAATGTGCGTTTCGGGTGGATTGACTTTGTGGATGACGAGGAGGTGAGCGAGGCATTGCTGCAGGCGGTGGAAGTGTGGGGCAAGGAGCGTGGCATGGACACGATTCAGGGTCCGCTGGGCTTTACGGACATGGATGCCGAGGGCATGCTGATTGAGGGTTTCGAGGAGCTTTCGACGATGGCTACTATCTATAACTATCCCTACTACCAGCGGCACGTTGAAAGGTTGGGCTTTGAGAAGGATGCTGACTGGATTGAGATGCTGATGACTGTGCCGAAGGAGACGGGTCTGCCCGAGCGGTTGAAGCGTGTGGCGGAGATTGTGATGAAGAAGTATGACCTGCGCATCAAGAAATATACGTCGGCAAAGAAGATTGCGAAGGAGTATGGGCAGGAGATATTTTCGGTCATCAACGAGGCTTTCAAGCCTTTGTTCGGCTACAGCGAACTGAGTCAGAAGCAGATTGACCAGTATGTGAAGATGTTCCTCCCTGTGCTCGACCTGAAGCTGGTGAGCCTCGTGACAGAGGCTAACGGGCGTTTGGTGGCTGTGGGCATTTCGATGCNCTCCATGTCGAAGGCGTTGCAGGCTGNNAAGGGAAAGCTCATGCCATTGGGCTGGTGNCACNTGCTGAAGGCATTGAAGTTCAAGAAGCCCAAGGTGCTCGACCNGCTGCTGGTGGGCGTGCTGCCCGAGTATCAGAGCACGGGGGTGAACTCCATCTTGTTCTATGACTTGCTGCCCATCTATGTGTCTGAGGGTTACGACTATGTGGAGACGAATCCTGAACTGGAGTCGAACGACAAGGTGCAGCAGCAGTGGATTTATTTTGAGAGGAGACAGCACAAGAGAAGAAGGTGCTACAAGAAGGAGATACGATGATGGCTGAACAGAACCTGAATAACTCTCCCGACAACAATTATGGCGATGCCAACATCATCACGCTGACTGGCGTGGAGCACATCCGCCTGCGTCCAGGCATGTACATCGGTCGCCTGGGCGACGGAGGGCATGCCGAGGATGGCATCTATGTGCTGTTGAAGGAGATTGTCGATAACAGCATCGACGAGTTCAAGATGCAGGCAGGCAAGCGCATTGAGGTGGAGGTGAAGGATAACCTCGCCGTGACGGTGCGCGACTATGGTCGTGGCATTCCGCAGGGCAAGATGATTGAGGCTGTGAGTATCCTGAATACAGGCGGCAAGTATGACTCGAAGGCGTTTCAGAAGTCGATAGGTCTGAATGGTGTCGGCACCAAGGCTGTGAACGCGTTGTCGAACCGCTTTGAGGTGAGGAGCTACCGAGACGGCGTGGTGCGCACCGCCGTGTTTGAGAAGGGCAAGCTGGTGAGCGACCAGACAGAGAATACGGACGAGGAGAACGGCACCTACATCTACTTCCAACCGGACGACACGCTGTTCCTCAACTACAAGTTCCACGATGAGTTTGTCAGCAACATGCTGCGCAACTACACCTACCTGAACACAGGGCTGGAGATTTACTACAACGGCAGTCGCATCGTGAGCCGCAACGGCTTGAAAGACCTCCTGAAGGACACGATGGACACCACCCCACTCTATGACATCNTNCACCNGNAGGGCGACGNNATCGAGATAGCCTTCACCCACACCAACCAGCAGTACGGCGAGGAATACCACTCGTTTGTGAACGGTCAGCACACCATTCAGGGCGGCACGCACCAAAGCGCGTTCAAGGAACACATTGCAAGGACCATCAAGGAGTTCTACAGCAAGAACTACGAGTATAGCGACATCCGTTCGGGCATCATTGCGGCAATCGCCATCAACGTGCAGGAGCCACAGTTCGAGTCGCAGACAAAGATTAAGCTGGGTTCGCTCACGATGGAGCCAAACGGCGGCATCAGCGTGAACAAGTTTGTGGGCGACTTCATCAAGACCGAAGTCGATAACTACCTGCACAAGAACTTGGACGTGGCAGAGACCATCGAAGAGAAAATCAAGGACAACGAACGCGACCGCAAGGCAATCGCAGGCGTGACGAAGCTGGCACGCGAACGTGCGAAGAAGGCGAACCTGCACAACCGCAAGCTGCGCGACTGCAAGATACACCTGAACGACGCGAAGGGAGAGCAGAAGGAGGAGAGCTCCATCTTCATCACCGAGGGCGACTCCGCCAGCGGCAGCATCACGAAGAGCCGCGACGTGATGACCCAAGCCGTGTTCTCGCTGCGAGGCAAGCCGCTCAACTCCTACGGGCTGACGAAGAAGGTGGTGTATGAGAACGAGGAGTTCAACCTGCTGCAAGCCGCCCTCAACATCGAAGACGGCATTGACGGCTTGCGCTACAACAAGGTCATTGTCGCCACCGATGCCGATGTCGATGGCATGCACATCCGACTGCTGATGATTACGTTCTTCCTGCAATTCTTCCCCGAACTCATCAGAACCGGACATGTTTACATCTTACAGACACCGCTCTTCCGCGTGAGGAACAAGAGGAAACGCATCAGAAAGGCTGCACTCGAACAGTACATGGCGGAGCATCCCGACAGCAAAGGCGACTTCGTGACCATCTATTGCTACAGCGACGAAGAGCGTCAGAACGCCATAGAGCTGCTCGGTCCTGAACCTGAAATCACCCGATTCAAAGGCTTGGGAGAGATTTCGCCCGACGAGTTCAAAAACTTCATCGGCTCCGACATGCGTCTGGAGAGCGTCACGCTGCGCAAAACCGACCAGGTGAAGGAACTGCTCGAGTACTACATGGGCAAGAATACCATGCAGCGACAGAACTTCATCATCAACAACCTGGTCATCGAGGAAGACAAACCCGAAGAAGACCAAGAAATGAAAGAAGATGAGTAAGAAAGCCCTATTCGCCGGAAGCTTTGACCCTTTCACCAAAGGACATCAGAACATCGTCGACCGCGCCCTGCAAAGTGTGGCCGACGAAGTCGTTATAGCCATTGGCGTCAACCACGACAAGCACAGCACCTTCTCCTGCAAGGAGCGTCTGCAAGCCATCCGACAACTCTACAAAGAGCATCCGCATGTGCAGGTGGAAGCCTACGAAGGACTCACAACCGACTATGCCCAAAGCATTGGGGCGGACTTCCTCCTGCGCGGCGTGAGGAGCGTCAAAGACTTTGAGTTTGAGCGCGACATGGCAGAGGTGAACAAACGTCTCACTGGCATAGAGACCGTGCTCCTGCTCACCGACCCTGAATATGCCTGCATCAGCTCCAGCGTGGTGCGCGAACTGATGTCCTACAACACTGACGTAACTGAATTTTTACCAACAATATGAAACAACTATTCCCCTGCATCAAAAGCACAATGGCACTCTTGCTGGCAGTGGTGTGCGTGCCGCTCTTCGCACAGCAGAAAGGCAACTCCGACATAGACCAACAGATGCGCAAACTCATCTTTGCACAAGCGTCCATCAACCAGCTGTATGTAGATACCGTCAACATCAAGAAGGTGACCGAAGAAGCCATCCGCGGCATGCTCAAGGAGCTGGACCCTCACTCCACCTACACCCCTGCCAAGGACGTGGAGGCACTGAACGAGCNACTCACNNGTTNNTTTNACGGCATAGGCGTGTCGTTCAATATGGTGGAAGACACCCTGCTCGTCATCCAGCCCACCAGCGGCGGACCTTCGGAGAAAGCGGGCATCATCGCTGGCGACATGATTGTGACAGTCAACGACACGTCCATTGCTGGCGTGAACATGTCGAGAGAGGAAATCATGAAGCGTCTCCGCGGTCCGAAAGGAACAAAGGTGCAACTGGGCATCATCCGCCGCGACGTGAAGGGTGTACAAAAGTTCACTGTCACCCGAGACAAGATTCCTGTCTATACCATTGATGCCTACTACATGGTGGACCCAACTACGGGCTATGTACGCATCAGCAGCTTCGGAGCCACTACCAACGCTGAGTTCACCAAGGCCGCCACTCAGTTGCTGGCTGCCGGCATGAAAAACCTCATCATCGACCTTCAAGGCAATGGCGGCGGCTATCTGCAAGCCGCGGTCGAATTGTCCAACCAGTTCTTAGCCAACAACGAGATGATTGTCTATACACAAGGGCGCACCACGGGACGGCACGAGTATCGTGCAGAACGGGGCAAGATGAACATCAACAAGGTGGTTGTTCTCGTTGATGGCTACACCGCTTCCGCCGCTGAAATCCTGTCGGGTGCGATACAAGACAACGACCGAGGCATCATCGTGGGGCGACGCACCTTTGCCAAAGGTCTCGTGCAGCGTCCTGTCCCCCTGCCCGACGGCTCTCTCATCCGACTCACCATCGCCCATTACTACAGCCCTGTGGGACGTTGCTTCCAGAAGCCCTACGAAAAGGGCGACAGGAAGAAGTACGACATGGACATGCTCGACCGCCTCAACAGCGGTGAGTTGATGAGCGCGGACAGCATCCACTTCCCCGACTCCCTCAAGTACACCACCAAGGGCGGACGCAGCGTCTACGGCGGCGGTGGCATCATGCCAGATGTCTATGTGCCGCTCGACACGACGCGCTACACCCGTCTGCACCGTGAGCTGGCTGCCAAAAACTGCGTCAACACAACAGTCCTCAAGTGGATTGACCTCCACCGCAAACCACTCATGAAGAAATACGATGTCGCCACATACCGCAAAGCTAAAGCGAGACAGACCGACAATAAAAACTACGACCCCATTGATTTGACCGCTGGCTTCGACCGCTTCAAACAAGAGTTCACCGTGCCGCAAGACATGCTCGACATCCTCGTTGCAAAAGCCCAAGAAGCCAAGATAGAATACACCGACTCCGCCTTCCAAGCCACGCTGCCCATGCTGAAACTGCAACTGAAAGCACTCGTAGCGCGCGACCTCTGGGACATGTCGGANTACTTCCAAATCATCAACCCCACCAACGAAATCNACCNNCGCGGTCTGGAANCCATCAAGGACGACAGCCTCTTCGAGAAAATCAANGCAGAATAACCCGTGCTGNTGCGGCACGCCCTTACATCGCNATCNCGAAAGAAACCCTATGATTTCCTACCAAACAGACCAAGTGCGGATGCCAGCTATCCGTCGCCGCGATACCAGCGCATGGATCAAGACCGTGGCAGCCTCCTACGGCAAGCGCGTGGGCAGTATCGCCTACATCTTCTGCAATGACGACAAAATCCTCGAGGTGAACCGTCAGTACCTGCAGCACGACTACTACACCGACATCATCACCTTCGACTACTGCGACGACGAACGCATGATGGGCAAGAAAGACACCATCTCCGGCGACCTCTTCATCAGCCTCGACACCGTGCGCTCCAACGCCACACAGCAAGGCACCACCTACGAAGAGGAACTCCACCGCGTCATCATCCACGGCATCCTCCACCTCTGCGGCATCAACGACAAGGGTCCAGGCGAACGCGAAGTGATGGAAGCCGCAGAGAACAAGGCACTTGCCATGCTCAAAGAATAACCCCCATAGGGCTTAGCCGACAAGCCCTGCTAAAAACTCAATAACAATGAAACTCTTTCAACACGTTTCCGACATTGGCGACCTGCGCCAAGCCCTCGACGAGGCTTTCGAGATAAAAGCCGACCGCTATAAGTATCAGCACCTTGGCAAGAACAAGACCGCCATGCTCATCTTCTTCAACAACTCCCTGCGCACCCGCCTCTCCACCCAAAAGGCGGCACTCAACCTCGGCATGAACGTCATCGTGCTCGACGTGAACCAAGGCGCGTGGAAGCTCGAGACCGAGCGAGGCGTCATCATGGAAAGCGACAAGAGCGAACACCTCCTCGAAGCCATCCCCGTCATGGGCAGCTACTGCGACCTCATCGGCGTGCGCTCCTTTGCCCGCTTCGAGTCGCGCCAAGACGACTACGAAGAGAAGATTCTCAACCAATTCATCAAGTACAGCGGTCGCCCCGTCTTCTTCATGGAGAGTGCCACCGTACACCCTCTGCAAGCTTTTGCCGACCTCATCACCATCGAGGAATACAAGGACAAGACGCTCATCGAGCCTAACCCTCTCTTCGGCGGCACAGCCGTAGAGCGCACCCCCAACAAGCGTCCCAAGGTGGTGCTCACATGGGCACCACACCCCAAGGCACTCCCACAAGCAGTCCCCAACTCCTTTGCCGAATGGATGAACGCCGCCGACGTAGATTTCGTCATCACCCACCCCGAGGGCTACGAACTTGCCCCCCTCTTCGCAGGAGACGCCCATGTGGAATACGACCAGATGAAAGCCTTCGAGAACGCAGACTTCATCTACGCTAAAAACTGGAGCTGCCCCGGCGTGACCCGTCCGAACGACTATGGCAAACTCTTGGGCGACTACCACGACTATGCCTCATGGACCGTGTCCGACCGCCAAATGGCAGTGACCAACAACGCCTTCTTCATGCATTGCCTGCCCGTACGCCGCAACATGATTGTCACCGACCAAGTGATAGAGGCTCCCACCTCCATCGTCATCCCCGAGGCCGCCAACCGCGAGATTTCGGCCACCGTCGTGCTGAAACGCATGCTCCAAAGCCTGTAACAAGGCACAAACACCAATTATCAGCATCTCCAACACTACAGAAGCGGCTTAACCAAGCAACATCGCCAAGTTAAGCCGCTTCTTTTTTTGTCCTGCATCACACACCATGCAAGCCTTTATCCTCAGAAAAGATTACCATCTGATGGACAGGTATATACGGGGACAGCTCGTCTTTAACNTGAACTTCNCCGTGCTNAACACANTATCGAAACCCACAGACGACATATCACTTCCCCNCCCATCNTCGTAATCAAAACAANCCTCCTCATCATCAANNGAACTCTGGGTATATTTGATGGTGCTCCACGCCCACTCGAAACCAAGAGAGAAGCTTTTGTACGCAACAGAGACACCTGCAGCCATGACGCAACCAAAGCCAGAGGAGAGTTCGTCATTTGCCAAAATCAAAGACGCTGTTGGCATGACATGAAAGTAGGCAGAAGTGATAAGGTGCTTCCAAGGGTTCACGCTGACGCTCGGACCAATGTGCGGAGCCCATTCAATCTTGTGCATGCCCAAGTCAGGTAAGCTCACAAATTCATCGTCATCAGAATTGCCGTAGTAATCGTCTGGCTCAGCGAAAATGTAATCATTCTTGGGTTTGAGTTTTTCATAATTGAAGCACAACAATCCCCAGTCAAGACCGATTTTCACNATCCCGGCTATGGGNTTGGCATGCANATAAGCNNTCNTTCCCATTTGGAGCATAAAGGNCATGTCTGTGTTCCAAGACAGCTCGCCATCGCCCTCAACATACTTCACGGTTGGGAACATCATTCCCAGCTTCAAATACTTTTTGCGTTTCCAGATACGCTCCTGCATCCGTTCATGCTCCATGAGGTTGAGGTGAGACTTGAGTTCAGAAACCTCACTCCAAAGAGAGTCGTAATTCTGACTTGTCGTTTGTTCGACAAGATGCGTTGAATCAGTAAGACTCTCAACAGACTGTGCATTTGCGACTCCCATTGTTCCGAACAACAGGAACAGCGTGACTTTGAGTGTTTTGTTCATAATGACACGTGCAGCCTACAGTTCCTATCGGCTCGATTGGTTTTTAAGTTTTTATGAAAAAAGAAAGCGCGGAACTGTTATACCGTATCGTAATTGAAGGTCGTAGGAAATACCCAGTGTACAGACAGAGATATAGCAGCCCCACGTAGAAACGTGAGAACCACTATGCCGCTCTTGTACACTATTTGAAAATTTCCTACGTTTTCAATTACAAGAAAAGCATAACGCTTCTTTTTATGTATGTCGTGGAAAGGGAGTTCTCCCAATCCTGTTGCAAAGGTAGCATAATTGCAACGACCGACCAACCTTTCCCCCTAAAAAAGCAACCACACGATTCTTTTTCATCCGTTTCTCCACAAGATACAGAGGATTTTTGCCTTCTTGACATTCACGTCGCCGCACCCTCGCTTTTTGTTATCCTTTTTTCGTGCTGAAATCGGAGTCCCCGACTCCGACCGACCGATGTCCCCGACTCCGATTAGTCGGAGTCGGGGACATCGATTTTGGAGGGGTTTCAGGAGGTGAACGGAGAAAGGCGGAGGATGGGGGCTGAACTTGTGCCGAACGGGGGTCTTTGCTGTAAAAAACATGAAAATGTTTGGTGTAAAGCCAAAGGTTGCGTACTTTTGCATTCAAATTGAGTAAACAACAGGGCTTAGGTACGAAGTGCCTAAGGTCTTTCTTTTACAGAGCAACAATGGAATACAACTTTAGAGACATCGAAAAGAAGTGGCAGCAGAAGTGGGTGGAGGAGCAGACCTACAGGGTTGTCGAGGACAAGAACAAACCGAAGTTCTATGTGTTGAACATGTTCCCCTATCCGAGCGGGGCTGGACTGCACGTGGGACATCCACTGGGCTACATCGCCAGCGACATCTATGCGCGCTACAAGCGTCTGCAGGGTTTCAATGTGCTGAACCCCATGGGCTATGATGCCTACGGTCTGCCTGCCGAGCAGTATGCCATCCAGACTGGTCAGCATCCTGAGAAGACAACATTCCAGAACATTGACCGCTATCGCGAGCAGCTGGACAAGATTGGCTTCTGTTTCGACTGGGACAGAGAGGTGCGCACTTGTGCTCCTGAGTATTACCATTGGACGCAGTGGGCGTTTCAGAAGATGTTCAACTCGTTCTTCTGCAACAAGTGCCAGTCGGCTCAACCCATCGAGCAGCTGATTGAGCACCTTGAGCAGAGGGGAACGGAGGAGCTGGATGTGGCTCAAACGGAAAACCTCAGTTTCACTGCCGACGAGTGGAAGGCGATGGACGAGCAGCGGAAGAGTGATGTGCTGATGAACTACCGCATCGCTTTCATGGGCGAGACGATGGTGAACTGGTGCGCGGGTCTTGGCACGGTGCTGGCGAACGATGAGGTGGTGGATGGCGTGAGCGTGCGCGGCGGTTTCCCTGTGGAGCAGAAGAAGATGAGGCAGTGGTGTCTGCGTGTGTCTGCTTATGCGCAGAGATTGCTGGATGGTCTTGACACGATTCAGTGGAGCGACTCTATCAAGGAGACGCAGAAGAACTGGATTGGCAGAAGCGAGGGTACGGAGGTGGAGTTCAGAATTGCTGACAGCGACGACCCTTCTGACTGTTTCACCATCTTCACCACCCGTGCAGACACGATGTTTGGCGTGACCTTCATGGTGCTGGCTCCTGAGAGTGAGCTGGTGGAGCGGTTGACCACGCCTGGGCAGAAGACTGCCGTGGAGGAGTATATCAAGTATGTGAAGGGGCGCACGGAGCGCGAACGCATGATTGACCACAAGGTGACGGGCGTGTTCTCAGGTTCGTATGCCATCAATCCGTTCACAGGCGAGAAGAACCCCATTTGGATTTCAGAGTATGTGCTGGCTGGCTATGGCACGGGCGCCATCATGGCTGTGCCAGCTCACGATAGCCGTGACTATGCTTTTGCCAAGCATTTCAACCTGCCCATCATCCCGCTCATCGAGGGGGCTGATGTGAGCGAGGAGAGCTATGATGCCAAGGAGGGCATTGTGACCAATTCGCCACGGGCGGATGTGAAGCCTTACATCGACTTCAGCCTCAACGGGCTGACGGTGAAGGAGGCGATTGCTGCCACGAAGAAGTATGTGAAGGAGGCTGGCATCGGGCGTGTAAAGGTGAACTACCGTCTGCGCGACGCCATCTTCTCTCGTCAGCGTTATTGGGGCGAACCTTTCCCCGTCTATTACAAGAATGGCATCCCGACGATGATTCCCGAGGAGTGTCTGCCCATCAGGCTGCCCGAAGTGGATAAGTTCCTGCCCACCGAGACGGGCGAGCCGCCACTGGGCAATGCTACCGTGTGGGCTTGGGACGAGGCTAACAAGAAGATTGTGGAGAACTCGAAGATAGACGGCAAGACGGTGTTCCCTATCGAGCTTTACACCATGCCGGGCTTTGCGGGCAGCTCTGCGTACTACCTGCGCTACATGGACCCACACAACAACCAAGCGCTGGTGGGCAAGGAGACCGACGAGTATTGGCAGAATGTGGATTTGTATGTGGGCGGCAGCGAGCACGCTACGGGTCACCTCATCTACAGCCGCTTCTGGAACAAGTTCTTGTTCGACCTCGGTGTCTCGTGCAAAGAAGAGCCGTTCCAGAAGCTCATCAACCAAGGCATGATTCAGGGACGAAGCAACTTTGTCTATCGCATCAAGGACACGAACACGTTTGTGTCACTCGACAAGAAGGATGGGTATGACGTGACTCCTATCCATGTGGATGTGAACATAGTGAGTGCCGACATCCTCGATGTGGAGGCTTTCAAAGCATGGCGACCAGAGTACAGCACGGCTGAGTTCATCCTCAACGACGAAGGGAAGTATGTGTGTGGCTGGGCTGTGGAGAAGATGTCGAAGTCGATGTACAATGTGGTGAACCCCGACATGATTGTGGAGAAGTTTGGTGCTGACACCCTGCGCCTCTACGAGATGTTCCTCGGTCCTGTGGAGCAGAGCAAGCCTTGGGACACGAACGGCATCGACGGCTGTCACCGCTTCCTGAAGAAATTGTGGAAGTTCATGACCAACGAGGACGGAACTATCTGCGCGTCGGACGCTGCTGCGTCGAAGGAGGAACTCAAGGCGCTGCACACGCTCATCAAGAAGGTCACTGCCGACATTGAGGTCTTCTCTTACAATACGTCCATTGCCGCATTCATGGTGTGCCTCAACGAACTGACGAAGCTGAAGAGCACCAGCCGAGAGGTGAAGGAGAGCCTCACCACCCTTTTGGCTCCATTCTGTCCTCACCTTGCCGAAGAGCTTTGGCATCTGTTGGGACACGACACCAGTGTGTGTGACGCTGCTTGGCCTGCTTTCAACGAAGACTANTTGAAGGNGGNCTCGGTGAAGATGATGGTCGCCTTNAACGGCAAGGCGCGTTTCCCGCTGGAATTCCCTGCCGACGTGACNAAGGAGGACGCTGAGAAGGCTGCGCTTGCCGACCCGCAATCAGNCAAGTGGATGGAANGNTTCANGNTGGCAAAAGTGATTGTNGTGCCAGGCAAGATGATCAACATCGTACTGAAGAAATGACAAAGTCTAACATCTTTCATGAACTGAAGGATTACGCCCTCATCTCTGTAGGCGTAATCCTTTATGCCATTGGCGTGACGGTGTTCATGCTGCCCTACAGCTTGACTACAGGCGGCGTGGCAGGTATCGCCTCCATCGTCTATTATGTGACAGGCGTGGAGGTGCAGGTCACTTATGTGGTTATCAACATCATCCTGCTCATCATCGCCATCAAGGAACTCGGCATCCGCTTCTGCATGAAGACGATTTATGCCGTATTCTTCATGACCTTCATGCTGTGGCTCTTCCAGCGCATCATCGAAGTTCCGGATTCTGCCCATGAAGGTACGATGATGTTACCTAAACTCATTGGTGACGAGTCGTTTATGGCATGTGTATTGGGGGCTATTCTCTGTGGTTCGGGCGTTGCGCTCTGCTTTGAGAACAACGGTTCTACGGGGGGCACTGACATCATTGCCGCCATTGTGAACAAACACAGGAACATGTCGTTGGGTTCGGTCATCATGGCTTGCGACGTGGTTATCATCTCGTCGTGCTACTTCATCTTCCACGACTGGTTCCGTGTCATCTACGGCTTTGTCATGCTTTTCATCTGCTCTACCACCATCGACTACTGGAT
Organism: Bacteroidales bacterium; assembly: GCA_009177185.1. Lineage (GTDB taxonomy): Bacteria > Bacteroidota > Bacteroidia > Bacteroidales > Bacteroidaceae > Minthosoma. Next base: position 27,124 of record WFMB01000038.1, on the reverse strand, counting down.
GCACCGCCGCCACCAATCCGTGCAGTTCATGATATTCTCGCGCAACCCTGATGCCATTGCCGATGCCATCGTCGAGACACATCATGGCGTGACTATCCTTGATGGTGAGGGCTGGTACACCCATACTGACCGCAAGGTGATTGTCAGCGTGATTCGCCGCCGTGACCAGATGCTCATACAACGCATCATCAAGCGCATTGACCCTTACGCCTTTATCTCTATGACAGACGCCAGCGGTGTGTGGGGCGAAGGGTTCGACAAGTTCAAGGTACGAGATAAACGCCCGAAAGAGGAGAAGAACAAGAAAAACGCTGTCCTTGTCTGTGTGACAAACAACACCACCAAGATAGACACCGCCCAAACCACGCTTGGCGACTACTACGACGTGCGTTCTCTCCTTCAAGTGGGCTGCGACACACGCAAAGAGTCCTACTCCGCTATCCTCAATCAAGAGCCTCGCCAGCGTGTTTCCTTTGTCAAGAAATTCTTCGGCTTCGACGCTTTCTATCTGGCCAAGGACGGCACTGTCACCCTTGTCGAGGGGAACTATGACCAAGCCAACTACGACTTCACCGAACACCCGAATTTGGAAGCGATGAAGCAATACTTGGAGGAGAAGAAAAAGAAGAAGTAACAAGAAACCATATCCCCTAAACCAAACAACGCTGCCCCCNGTCGCANTGACCGAGGGCAGCGTTGTTNCTATTTATATGAAANTATGAGGTNTGCAGAGCAGTCAGCGTGTCCGTCGCCAAGCTGTCAAGTGCAAGGGTGTCTGTTGCCAAACTATCAATCACAACCGTGTCTTCCATATCGTCGCTCGTCACGCTTATTCTCATCCAGTACGATGCTTCGGCTTTGCTATACTGAGCCACCGCAAACACGATACTGCCTACAGTGCCAGCCACTGATGCTACCCACAGAAGGAACCAAATGATACGCTGTCGAGTCTTCATCGCTGGTGTCTTGCCAAACGAACTCACGACTGCATGAATGGAGCAATAGAGCAGAATGCCGATAGACACAAGTATCATGATACCACAGAAGATGATAGGCGAAGTGATGGCGTCTATGTACTCTGCCTTGTCTATATTCCACCAAATGTCAGCCATCATCTCATGTGCCGCCAAGAACGCCACGAAGAAGCACAATGCCACGATGAAACCAATAATCAAATTCATGCTTACAGCTATCAAGAGTATTCTCACGAAGATGGTCCAAAACGTGACACCATCCTTCTTCTCCTTCTGCAATGTAGTTTCTTGCAACTCAGCCGCCAAATTCTGCGGATTGACTTCCTTGCCCTTCATCTGCAACACGTCCTCAGGAGTCTCTGTCTCACGCGTAAAGATAGCCACGAGAAAGTAAAGCAACAGAGGCATAAAGATGAAAGGTCCAACACCTGTGAGGAGGACGCACATCATCAAAAAAATAACATAACTCCAACGCCAAGCGTTCACATCGCCGCCAAAGTACTGCGCACAACCAGCAAACACACCCGCCAGCATCTTGTTCTGCGAGTCGCGGAAGAACTTCTTGTGTCTCAACTTCATATCTCTCGCCGATGACGTGGAAGTTTCCGGATTCTCCTTATTCCCCGAACCATCAGGGTTTTCACAGGCAATCTCCTCCACCTGTCCAATTTGGTGAATAACTTGCTGCACATGCTCGATAGTGATGGCTGAGACACCTTGCGCTTTCAACTCATCGAGGAGTTCAGCCACACGCTCCTCAATGTCGTTGGCTATCTCCTCGCCACCCTCCGACTTGCGGAAGTAAGCACGCAGCGTGTCCATATACTGACTCAGCAATTCGTAGGCATCCTCGTCAATCTGGTAAAGTCTGCCACAAAGATTGATGGTGATATTCTTTTTCATGATGTTCTTTAATAAATTGATTGATTCTGATAAAATAAATGTGTCAATTAGGACTTAATTTGCGATGAGCAGTCTCCGCTCTTTCAGCTGATGTACCGTGTTCTCCAGTTCGCCCCAAGCAGTATCCAACTGCTCCAAGGTTTTCCTTCCTTCATCGGTCAGGATGTAATACTTGCGCGGAGGCCCTTGCGTGCTCTCCTGCCATTCATAACTCAGCAAACCATCGTTCTTCAGTCGGGTGAGCAACGGATAGAGCGTGCCCTCCACTACCAGCAGGTTTGCCTCCTTCAGACGCTTGATGATGTCGGAAGTATAGCACGCCTTCTCGTTCAGCAACAGCATGATACAGTATTCCAACATCCCCTTCCTCATCTGCGACTTTGCGTTATCTACATTCATACTTCTTAGGGTGTTTAGTTCTAAATCCGCTGCAAAGATATGTAAAGTATAAATACCTTGCAATACAAAGTATTATAAATTAACAATTATTCACACAGGGACACCAATGAGAGGATATAATAAAAGCCTTAGCAATCCACTCATTGCTAAGGCCTTAATGATGGCGATTAGGCGAAACTGGTTCACGCTGCCAATCAACCTGATGGCATTCTGTTGGTCAACGACCATTCAACCTGCACACCTCACAGCGCTTGATTCACCCACTTGATGACGGGTACGCCATCGGTGCTGAACTCNATGGGNAGCCACAGANGGAGAGACTGCGACAGANGGCGNTCGTNCCANATATCGCCCATNANGACANGCTTGCCATCCANCTCACAAATGTAAGTGCCCTGCGCACCAAAGGTCTTGTTAGCAGGCATGTTGCGATAGCCCGTAGCTATACCCACAAAAGGCGAAGGATGCTGTGTCCACGGACCCCAAATGCTTTTGGCACTGAACATGCGCGCCTCGTTGGGTGCCCAGCCCGTGCAACCAGAGCAGATGAGCCAGTAGGTGCCGTCATGCTGGAAGATGCAAGGCGCCTCGTTCTGACCACCAGGAGCCACCATGTTGTACTTGCCCGTAAAGTCCAAATAATCGTCCGTCAGCTCGCTGACCAACAGTGTCAGGTTCTCCTGCGACGAAGTAATGTGGTAAGCCTTCCCGTCGCTATCCACATAGAGCGTCATATCACGGCTCATCTGACCACCCTTCATGTCGCGCCACAGATACATACCCTTCTGCACCTCAGCCCTCCATTCGTCCGTCCACCAGTTCTTCCACTGGGCAGCATCCGTCTGCTGAGCAGCCTTACGAGCCTTCCTGTTCATGTCAAAAGGCCACTTGTTAGCGTTCACACGTGTGCTGCGGATGAAGCGGAAAGGTCCAGTGGGCGCGTCGCTCACGGCAAACGCCACACGGGCAGCCTCATAGCCACGTCCCTTCAGTTCGAGGTGGAAGAGCATCACAAACTTCTTCGTCTTCGCATTATAAAGCACCTTGGGACGCTCCATGATGCAGCCACGTTCAATATCGTGCCCCGCCTCTTCGCTCACCGCCAAGGCAATGCCCTCGTTCTTCCACATCTTGAGGTCTTTCGACGAATAGACCCCTACCCCCGCCTCGGTAGTGAAACCACGGTAGGGGCGGTTCTCCCCATACCAATAATATGTGTCCCCATACTGAATGATGTTACCACCATGCGCATTGATGTGGTTGCCCTCAGTGTCCATCCAGAGCTGACCATTCACATGTCCCTGCGCCTGTGCGTGTGCAGAGATAAACAGCGCCATGCCGCACAGCACAAGGCACTTCATCGTCTTTGATAATGTCATGATAAAATATGTATTAGATTTCGTAATCGAGACAAGCGCGCTGCACGGTGTAAGGGCGCACCTTTCTATCCGCCACCGCCACATGCGCAGGATGCGTGGCATAAGCCCTGAGCGCGTCCTCCGATTCGAGGGTGCTGTCGAGCATCACATCGGCATTGGAAGAGTCCAATCTGCCATCTACATTCACCTTCACGTCAAGGAGACCGGGCACCTTGCCAACCAATCCCTCAAGACCCTCCTTGATGTCCTGCTTCACCTGTTGCTTCTCGCTTTCAGAAAGCTCTGGATTCAATGTCCAGAGAATAATGTGCTTCACCATTGTGTTATCTAATTTTGAGTGTTACGTTCTTCTGCCCCTTAATGGCGTGGCAAAGATACGATTAAGCAAGGGCACAACAAAGAAAAGGATGCTTTTTTCTTTGTTCCATCGGGTGTTTTGTGTACCTTTGCCCAAAACAAAGAACACGATGACATACGGAGTGATTGGAACTGGTGCCATTGGCGGCTATTACGGAGCCAAGCTGGCACACACGGGAACAGGAGTGCATTTCCTTTTCCACAAGGATTATGACCATGTGAGAGCGCACGGATTGCAGGTGGATTCGTGCGACGGCAGTTTTCATCTGGACAACGTGAATGCCTATCGGCACACACAGGACATGCCCCAGTGCGACGTCGTGCTGGTGGGATTGAAGTCGGTGAACAACCACCTGCTTCAGGAGCTGCTGCCACCCCTGCTGAAAGAAGACACCCTCGTGGTGCTCATCCAGAACGGCATCGGCATCGAGGCAGACGTGCAGAAGATGTTCCCGACGGTGCAACTGGCGGCAGGACTCGCCTTCATCTGCTGTGCCAAGACGGAGCCGGGCACGGTGAACCACCAGTGCTACGGCTACATCAACATCGGCAACTATTCGTGCAGCAGTCAGGCGCGGATTGATGCGGTGATTGACGACTTCCGTCGGGCAGGCGTGGATGCCAACGAGGTGGAATACCTCGAAGCGCGCTGGAAGAAGGCGGTGTGGAACATGCCTTTCAACGGCATGACGGTGGCACTCAACACGCAGACGGACACCCTGCTGAAGCACCCCAGCACCCTGCAACTGGTGAAGGAGCAGATGATGGAGGTCATCAGCGCGGCGCAAACCTGTGGCGTGAAGAACATCGACGAGGCCTTTGCCGACAAGATGATTGACAACACCCTGCGCATGACCCCCTACTCACCCAGCATGAAGCTCGACTTCGACTTCCACCGCCCAATGGAGATTGACTACCTCTACACCCGTCCCATCGAGGAGGCTCGCAAGGCAGGGTATTCCATGAAGAAACTTGAAATGCTGGAACAGGAACTGCGGTTCATGGAGAGCAACTCACGCACGATTACCACCCTCATCTTCGACCTCGACGGCACGCTGATGAACACGCTCGACGACCTCCACAACAGCGTGTCGCACGCCCTGCAAGAGGCAGGACTGCAGCCCAACGACAAGCAGGACACACGTCGCTATCTTGGCAACGGCGTCAAGAGCCTGGTCGAAAAGAGCGTGATGCAGTCAAAGCCCGATGCCGACGAAGCACTGAAAGAACACGTCTTCGCCACCTTCCGTGCCCACTACAAGGTACATTCCATGGACGAGACCGCCCCCTACAAGGGCATTCCCGAAATGCTCAAAGCCTGCAAGGCAAAGGGATTCTTCACCGCCATAGTCAGCAACAAGCTCGACCCTGCCGTGAAGGACCTGCACAAGGCATTCTTTGGCGACACCATCGACTTGGCGATTGGCGAAAAGCCCGACATCAAACGGAAACCCGCGCCTGACATGGTGAACGAAGCCATCCGCCAACTCTCCGTGCTGCATGGACGGGAACTGCAGAAGTCGGAGTGCATCTACATCGGAGACAGCGAGGTGGACTTACAGACAGCCCAAAACTCAGCCTTGCCCTGCATCTCTGTCAGCTGGGGATTCCGCGACAGAGACTTCTTGGTGGCGCAGGGAGCCAAGACCATCATCGACCGCCCCGAAGAACTCTTCAACCAGCTGTAGCCGTCCCCTAACCTTTACAGCACCAAAATCGGAGTCCCCGACTCCGACTGACCGATGTCCCCGACTCCGACCAATCGGAGTCGGGGACACCGATTTTGAAGCCCTTTCTCCATGGGTGAGCCATGCCACGAATCGGACTACTGATGATGCTGTCGGTTGTCCATGATGCGGTCAAAGTTTTCCCGTCCCCAGTTCATTAAAGCCTCAACATGGGGGAGCAGGGTCTTCCCAAAATCGGTGACGGTATATTCGACCCGTGGGGGCACATCAGGAAAGAGCGTCCGCTCAATGATGCCGTCGTTCGTCAGTTGTTTGAGCACCTGCGCAAGCACCTTCTCGGAGACCGAGGGGATGTTGCGGTACAACGCATTGAAACGCACAGGTTCGCTCTCGGAAATCTTCACGAGAACCACCAGTGCCCATTTATTGCCAAGCCACTCCAGTATGGGGGCTGCCTTGCAATACTCGTAGTTCAACTTTTTTGCCATTGTCGCTGTTCTGAAACCTTCTGACAACCAATAAGCAAACTTTTCGGTAAGGGTCATACCTTTCGGTAAGTTATTGTTTTGCCACTGATTATCGTTTAACTTTGCGGCACAAAAGTACAAAAAAGTTATCGAAACATGGAATTACCACAGCTACATTTTACAGGTCAAGTATGGAGACCGCCCTATGAGGCAAGTTCGCAACTGCTGCAAGTCACCTCGGGATGCACATGGCACAGATGCAAGTTCTGCAGCCTGTATCACGGCACACCGTTCAGGATGTCTCCGCTGTCGGAGGTGGAAGCCGACCTGCAAGTCATCAAAGAGTGGCAACCGCACGCCCGAAGGGTGTATCTCACTGGCGCAAACCCCTTCGCCCTCAGTTACGACCGACTGATGGACATTGCCCTGCTCCTGCGCAAGTACCTGCCAGACATGGTGTCGTTTGGCATGTTCGCCCGTGTCACCGACATTGCGTCCAAGAGTGTGGAGCAACTGAAAAACCTCCGCCATCTTAAACTGGACAGCATCAACATAGGCATGGAAACGGCACACGACCCCACACTTGAACGCATGAACAAGGGCTATCATGCCGCGGACATCGTGGAGCAGCTGTCCAAACTGGACGAGGCTGGAATCCGATACAACGTCGTCTATCTGAACGGGCTTGGAGGCAAAGGAATGGGAATCGAGTCGGCGACCATCACTGCCGATGTGCTCAATCGGCTGCACCCCTGCATCATCAATGTCGTGTCGCTCACCATCTTCCCCGAATCGCAGCTGTACCAAGACTGGAAAGACGGCATCTATGAGGAAGAACCTGAAATCGAACGGCTGGTGGAACTGCGGACATTGCTGAACAACCTGACAATCAAGACAAACATACTCGCCCACCATGTGTCCAACACCATCCCTATCACAGGAGCGTTGCCCTACGACAAAGCAACAATCATCCAAAGGCTCGACCAAGCGATTGCGGCACTGCCCGAAGAGGAACTGAAAGCCTACCGAAACAAGGTGTGGCATCTGTGAGGGTAAACACTCGTCAATTTTACTTAAACCTGCCCGAAAAAACAGAATTTTCACATCGTCAACAAAGAAAAATCACCTTTTTATGACTCAGTTATAAGATTTATGAATATCTTTGTGAAATAAAGTGGAACGTGAACTTCGTTGGGTTCGTTTACCAACGATTGCTTCGCTTATTCAAGGAAATTGACAAGCAGGAACACGTATTCATTCCTGCTGCCCAGCAATGGAATACAGATAGAATACAATGTAGAACCATACAAATGTAGTAATAAGAAACAGATATGTAAGTAAACAGAAACGCATCAGGAGACGTTGCTAAGGCAAGTCCCAATTAGAGAAAGTAACGAGGCAGAAGCCCCATATCATTATCTCGGCGTTTCCGTTCTGACAATTTGAAAAAGAACATAAAACTTTGAGCTTTTAGCTCTTGTTCTCGATATTCGAATACCGCCAAAAATTCAACGACAGAGAACAAGCAGACTGAGGGTTCGCGCACATAGGCGTGAACCATTCTGTGCTTGTTAGTCGTGTGGTCACTTGGCGGTAACCAGAATATAGGCAAGTCAGGAATGGTTATACGCCTTTTTTAGTAACACACATTTATGAAAACTTTTTTATTTACCGCAGCATTATCCGCTGCAACTTTTATCTCAGCATCTGGTCAAGAAGTAGTAGCCAACTGTGATAGATTAGACATCACCCCCTCATGTTTTACGTCTGACGGAAAGGCTGTTCCTATTAGATATGACAATATGTATGTAGGAACTCCTTCAGTTACAATCTATGATAGCGATTTCAAAGTCGTTAAGCAAATAAACAACTTCAAGACTAAGACTACCCAGAGCTGCGGTTACTCAGAGATTGCAACCGTCAAACCTACAGGCGCAACAATTAAAAGCAGTGAACGAAGTTATTATACCTTTAATGGCGAAACAATCACAGCGATGGACTTGAACTCCATGATTCAGAAAATGTCTTCCTACTATGGATGTGATTTCTATGGTTTTACAGATTCAATGGGAAGGTTGAGTTGTTGGAGTCCCCAGTTGTCTCGGTTCTATTATCAAGAATGGTTCGGAACAATGTACCCAGAGAGCTATTTTGCCATCATTGATGGAGAAGTTGATGAAATCCGCGTATCATACGAACCTGTTCTTGACATAGACCATGCACAATGGACAATGTTAGAGGACAGTTATAGGCATCACTCATCGACGGAAAGTATATGTCTTTTCTACTTTTATGATTTTGATGCCAATGTTTTGTATGATAACAGGATTGGTTTTACCCAAACTTTTTTCAATGAAGATGATAAATGGGAATACATATCCACTCTGTACGGAGCACTTGAAAAACGAGTGGGAGACTATANTGNATGGGATTATAATACGANTGGANTNGTATTAAGAAGAGATGTTNACNNAAATCAACCANTTATAGNATACACCATTTGTAATNAAGATGGAGATGNTATAGCATCAATTGAGATTGNTGATTCTTANATAGAGTGNATATATAAANTGGGTGNANATATCTATTTTGCGAGCGACTACGTAATCTATAAATATGACCCCATGTCAACATCTATCAAGAAGGTGAGCGGTTCTGAGGCAAAGACTCCATTGGTCAAGATGAGAGGTCGCAGTATCATAGTAGAAGATGGTCAGAAAGCAGATGAGGCTGTGCTCATAGATATGGGAGGTCGAATAGTGGCGACTTCAAATCAAAAGGGTAACGAGAGCACCACAATCAATATCGCCAATATGCCTGCTGGTGTGTACAACGTAGCCGTGAAAAACAAAGGCAGAATCACAGCTGTACGGAAGATAATTATCAAATAAATCTGCAGTCAAGTTATACGCCAGTTCGGGATAACCCTGAACTGGCGTATATGTAATGCCTAAAACTACATGAATCCAACATAAGAAAAGCGTTCAGTATTATAGGAATAGGATATTTTTAGTATCTTTGTAGAAGAAAACTAACAAAAGTACCGAAAAATTAAAGGATATGGAGAATAACCAGATTGTGATATACCAGACGGAAGACGGGCAGACACAGATTGATGTCCGTATGGAGAATGATACTGTGTGGCTGACGCAAAAACAGATAGCAGAGTTGTTTGGAACAAAACGACCTGNCATAACANAGCATTTGAAAAACATCTATGCTTCAGAAGAGCTTGACGAAAATNGCACATGTTCCATTTTGGAACACATGGGCAATGACGGAAAGCAAACTTACAGCACCAAGTATTATAATTTTGATGCCGTTCTTTCTGTCGGGTATCGTGTGAACAGCAAAAATGCGACTCGCTTTCGCCAATGGGCAAACAAGGTGTTGAAGGACTATCTCATGAAAGGCTACGCCGTGAATGAGCGGTTGCGACACGAGCAGATAGGGGAATTACGCCTANTAGTAAGTATGCTTGGACGTACTATCCAAAGCCAGCCATTGCTCACAACGGAAGAGAATAAGGCTTTGTTTGAAGTGGTTACGGACTACACTTACGCCCTCGACACACTTGACAACTACGACTATGAGCGACTGACTATTGACAAAACCACAAAAGAAGAACCTTTCCACGCCACATACGAGAATGCCATGGAAGAAATACATCGCTTACGTGAGAAATTCGGTGGTTCTGCTTTATTCGGTAACGAGAAAGACGACTCTTTCAAGAGCAGCATTGGGCAGATATACCAGACCTTTGGAGGCGAAGAACTCTATCCCAGCGTGGAAGAGAAAGCTGCCATGTTGCTTTACCTCGTCACTAAAAACCACTCGTTCAGCGATGGCAACAAACGTATTGCAGCCACTCTTTTCCTATGGTTTCTGAATAACAACCACATCCTTTACAATCCAGACCACACCAAACGTATCGCCGACAACACCCTCGTTGCCTTAACGCTGATGATTGCTGAGAGTCGCACAGAGGAGAAAGATGTGATGGTGAAAGTGGTAGTAAACCTTATCAATAAAAATAATTAAAATTCGTCGAACTTATGTTCAATTTATAAAACATATCCGCGTTTTGTATAGCAACAAATTGGAAGAAAAGGTATAACTTTGCAGAAGAAAACTAACTATGAGATAATTATGAGAAAGAGTTTTATTCTAATCTTAACAACAGCTTTACTACTATCAGCTATGGTGTCGTGTGCACAAAACAATGAAAAAAGGGTCAAAACATGGAAACAAGGAAAACATTAGTGGCATTCTTCTCATACAACGGGGAGAACGAATCAGCAAGAGCAGACGCTGCAAAACGTGAAGAACTGGTTAAGCGAGTTGGATTACTAAAAGATAATTGATGATGAGAAGAACATTTTTATTGTGGCTGGCAGGATTGGCAGCCATGACTTCGCAAGCAGCAGAACGCGTGAAGATTACAGTGTCAAATCCAACGTCAGGAGCACGCATGGAGATGGTGGAAGTGGATGCCTCGACCATCAAGAAGAAGCTGGGGGAGGGTAGTGTGGTTGTGACCGATGCCGATGGAGGGGAAGTACCTTCGCAACTGACATACGACGGTAAGCTCATCTTNCAAGCAGGNGTGGGCAGCAAGGNAAAGTCTGTGTACTATGTGCAGCAAGGCACNCCACAGCAGTNTGAAGNACGTGTCAAAGGCCGTCTCTTCACTGAACGTCAGGACGAATTTGGCTGGGAGAACGACCGTGTGGCATATCGTGTCTATGGACATGGCGGAGCTGTTGGCTACGACCTCTTCAACAAGAGCACGTCAGACCTGATGCTTGACTATTGGTATGCCTCCGAACAGAATCAGGAAATGCGCTCGGTGAGCAAGCAACTGCACGACAGAGGCTATCACGACCTCGCTGACCAAGTGTATAACGCCTTCTGCTACCACATTGACCATGGCAAAGGAATGGACTGCTACACTGTCGGTCCCACACTGGGCGGTGGAGCCAATGCGCTCATCAACGAAGACGGCACGCTGTTCATGCCCCAATGTTACAAGACCTTCGAGATTCTCGACCAAGGTCCGCTGCGCTTCACTGTGCGCTTCACCTATCCTGAGCAAAACTTCAAAGGGAATCAAGTCGTGGAGACACGCATCATCTCACTTGATGCTGGCAGCCACTTTAACCGAGTGACCGTATCTTATCAAGGACTGACCAGACCTACCCAAATGGCGACAGGCATTGTGGTACACAAGAACAACCCATCGGCTTATGTCATTGCCAGCGAGAACGGCTACATTGGCTACGAAGATTTGGGCGACGCTTCTGTNNATAACGCCAAANACAGAGATGAACTTGCCNAGCANATNGGCAGAATCNACATCGGCTTGCTGTTCCCCGAAAAGTCCGTCTCCATGTCGTATCAGCAGCGAGACAACAGCATAGCCGCAGGACACATACTGGCTACCACGCTTTACACCCCCAACACATCCTACACCTACTATTTTGGATCAGGATGGGACAAGAATCCTAACACTGACCTCCACTCCCTCACCGACTGGGAAGCTGTGCTGAACCAAGCCGCTAAATGGGCGAGACAACCTTTGAAGGTTAGATTCTAAACCATCTACTTTTTAAGAGTTGGCTATAAAGCAGTTCCCCCCACAAAGACGCATCTTTGTGGGGGGAACTGCTTTTCTTTATGAGAGAACGGGATTAGTACGATGGGGCACTGAGTATGAACGAATAGTGGTGAGGACGGTCGCCGTGAATGGTGTAAGGCTCAAGAGTAGGTGAGCCCCATGTATCCGTGCCGCCAACTCCATGTACCGTCAGGTCAATGTTCACGTTGACGAACTTGCCACGCTCAATTTCGTGAGGATGACCTGCTGTGGAAAGGTCTTCCTCACCATAATCCCATGCGCGGATGCAGAGTGGTCCGTCGCAGCCCTCAATCTTGACAGATGGCAAGTCGGCAGAAGACGAAAGTGTCAGTCGGCGCACGTCGCAACGGTTGCCGTTATCCTGCGGCTTGATGTAGTCATGCATATAGTCGGAAAGCGGCATGGCATATTGTCCCACGAAGTATCCTCGCTTGCGGTCAGGGTAGTTCTCCCAAGGACCGCGACCATAGTACTCCACTTGGTCGTAAGTGGATGAAAGCCTCATGCGCATTCCAAACTTCGGTATGAGCGGTATGTTCGCATTGAGTTCTGGCACATAGTCTGCCGTGACCTGTATGCGTCCGTCGCCATCAACTTTGTAGGTCACCGTGCAGTCCGCTCCCAGCGGAAGGTGCGTGCGCGTCTTCACGCTCACACAACCATCCACGATACCCACTTCCATGCTTTTTGCTTCCCTGCGCGAAGCCTCCTGCTTCCATACGGTCATTTCCTCGCGGTAATAGGTGTTAGCGTCTTGGTTATCGTTAGAGGGCTTCCAGAAGTAAGGTTCGAGAGGAGCGGTGAGCATCTCTGTGCCGTTCACCTTCCACGAAGTCAATGCGCCCGTAGCATCGGTAGTCAGTTGCGTGCGTCCTGCTTCAATCGTCACTTGGTCCTTGTTGCGTGAGAATGTAGGCGTGGTTGCCGCACCAATTGTGGTGGGATAGTTGTACGGAACGAGTTCAAATTGTTCAGCCGCCACACTATGTCCTGCTTCAGCCCAAAGCGTTTTTTCGCGCAAACGAGCATCAACTTTGAGCATGGTGCCGGACTTGTTGGCATCGTAGTGCGGAATGGTCAGGCAATCGCCGTCAAGAGTCATTTCTNCTTCTGCCACGGTGAGACCCTCACNTGTTATCTCGTAATGGTAATCATNNACATTCAAGNGCGTGAAGGCATCGCGGTTAGCAAGTCTGANTTTGTCGCNCTNACGAGTGAACCACACGGGTTGGTAAACATACNTCATTNNGTAGAAATGAGGGTTTGGCGTGCGATCTGGTCCTATGAGACCATTGATACAGAAATTCTTGTCATTAGGTTTATCACCGAAGTCGCCACCGTAAGCCCAAAACTCGTCCTTTGCAAGTTTGAGGGAAGACGAAAGACGTAGGGATGAACCATCCATAGGCTTTGCCAAACCTTGGTCTACCCAGTCCCACACGGCTGCGCCAGCAATGGTCGAATCGGCGTAGATAACTTCCCAATACTCTTTGAAATGACCCATTGAGTTGCCCATAGCATGGGCGTACTCGCGTGCGATATAAGGTTTATCGGTCACGCTCTCCGCCCCCTGCTTCATCCCGTCGGGGGTGGGGTAGCCCTCATCGTGCAAAGCAGAATAACGTGGGTGGCAGTCGTAGAAAGGTAATCGGGACGGGTCCATAGCCACAATAGTGTCATGCATAGCCTGTATGTTCGGTCCCACTCCGCCCTCGTTGCCAAGGCTCCAAAGGATGACACAAGGATGGTTGCGGTCTCGCTCCACGAGAGAGACTGCTCGGTCAACGTGCGCATCGAGCCACTCTGGGTCATGACCCATCTCCTCATTGGCATAGCCATAGCCGTGACTCTCCTGACACGCCTCATCCATCACGTAGATACCGTAGCGGTCGCAGAGTTCGTAGAGGATGGGGCGGTCGGGATAGTGCGAGGTGCGCAGGAAATTGATGTTGGCTTGTTTCATCATCCTAATGTCGCGCTCCACAGTGGCATCATCTACCCATCGTCCCGTGCGCGGATGGTGGTCGTGGCGGTTCACTCCCCTCAACTTGACGTTGCGTCCGTTGATTTTGAACACTTCGCCCACAGTCTCTATCTTCCTCAGTCCGAGGTGGTAGTCATAATGTTCCGTCTCGTTGCCAGCAGCATCGATGAGGGCAAGCGTATAAGGGTATAGTTCAGGGGTCTCAGCCGACCACAAGCGCGGATTGCGGATGTCGTGAGTCAGCGTGAGGCTCACGGTGTCGCCTGGAGTGATTGTTCCCACTTCGCGGGTCAACACCTTGCCGTCTATACGCATTTGCAGCTTGAGTTTCTTGGTCGTTTTATTGCCCGTGTTGCACAATGTGACGAGAGCCTTTACCGATGCGCTGTCGAAACTTTGCGAGAGTGTGCCATCAACGTGATAATCGACTATATGCGTCATGGGGCGCAGCAACAGCCTGACGGGGCGGTAGATGCCACTCATGCGCCACATATCCTGATCTTCGAGATAGCTGCCGTCCGACCATCTATACACCTCTACAGCCAAGCGGTTCTTGCCTGAACGCAGTAGGGAAGTGATGTCGAACTCAGCAGGCGACATGGAGTTTTGGCTATATCCAACCTTTTCTCCGTTCACCCACACATACATAGCCGACTTCACACCTTCGAAGCTCAGCGTAACGTTCTTTTTAAACATTTCGGGAGTGACCTCAAATTCGGTCACATAGCTCCCGACAGGGTTGCGATGGTCGTAGGCATACCAGTCGGCAGGTGGTTCAGAAGTGACACTTGGCCTGTTGCGTTGAAAAGGATATGACATATTGACATAGATAGGCTTCCCATAGTTCTGTGTCTGCCAGTTGCCTGGCACAGAAATCTTGTCCCATGCGCTCACGTCGTAGTCGTCGCGCTCAAAGCCTACTGGGCGGCTCCATGGGTCGGGCGACCAATGGAAAGACCACTTGCCGTCGAGCCATACGATACCAGGATGCTCTCGCTCGACCGAAGGCATTTGCAGGGTAGAGTGGTAGGGCAATTTGTTGATGCCGAGCACATGGGGATTCTCCCAGTCGGGCGTATCGGTTTCAGTCAGTATCTCAAGGTCGGAGTAAGCCATGTGCTTTCCGCTCGACAAGACATCAGCATCAAGACGCAGCACTGTGGCTCGTGTGGGGGTGAATCTCACGGTTTGCCAAATGGGGTTGTTCACGATGTTTGAGAACTCTCCTGAGGCTACTTTTGTNCNCTTCTGCNAGTCGGTGGTNGCNTAGANNGNNTNGTGCGTGACNGTACCCTCCGAATTCTGTGCNGGTGGCAGGTATTTGATGCCGCTGACGGTCTTCATGCNTCCCAACTCGACCACCATCNGCNGTGGNGACATNTAGAAGATGCGCAAAGCCGACGAACGCTTCTCGCCAGCGTCTGGAATGTCCTGCGTCAGTTCGGGAGCGTTATAAACGGAAAGTCGCGAGATGAGCGGGCAAGCCTTGCTGTCCGTCACGGTGAACCTCACTTTGGAAGCCGTGACCGTGGGGAAACATACGATGCGACGACGACCTATCGTGGTCAACTCGCCATTATCGGTCAGTGCGTCGGTCAAAGGCTTCCATTCACCTGCCACATACGCCTCCAGTGTCCACCGCTTCACGCGCTGCCCCAAGGGGATGTATTCCTCAGCCAAAAAGCGGTTGAACGTGACAGGCTTTCCGAAGTCGAGCGTCACGCTTCCTTGCGTCACGGCATCGTCCGTAGCCCAGTAGGTATTGGTCTTTCCGTCCGTCACGTTCTTGGCAGCATAGCGTTTGTCATCTCCGCGCACGGACGAAGCCGTGGCACGCGCTTTTCTTGCCAAGTCGTTGCGGAACACCTCCTTAATCATTCGGGAAAAAGCCGCACCCCTCAGGCTGTCGGTCGGGTGTATCCGCCCGTCGGGCATCACGGGAAAATTGAGGAGCAACGTAGAGTTGCGTCCCACCGACTTATAATAGGTATCCATCAGCTTCGACAAGCTCTTCACGTTCTCGTCCTCCGTGTTGTGGTAGAACCATCCTGGTCGGATGCTGGTGTTGGTCTCTCCTGGCACCCACGAATTGCCGTTCTCCAAACCAAACTGCAGCATAGCCCACAGGGTCTCGCCCTCCTTGTTGAGCAAGCTCCAGTTCGTTGCACCCACTTCGCCAGCCTCCGTTCCCACCCATCGCAGGTCGCCACGGTCGCTGCCGTCGTTCCAGATGAGACATTGAGGCTGAAGTCGACGAATCATAGCATAGGTTTCGGGCCACTGATAATAAGTGGTACGGTCGATGTTGCGTGTCTCGTTGGCACCGCCATACCAGCCGTCGCCGCCGTTGGCTCCGTCAAACCACACCTCGAACACGTCGCCATAGTTCGTCAGCAACTCTTCAAGCTGGTTGCGGAAATAAGTGACATACTCCGAACGACCATACTCTGGGTGGTTTCTGTCCCATGGCGACAGATAGACGGCAAACTTCAATCCCTCCTCGCGACAGGCATCGGCAATCTCCTTGACCACATCGCCCTTTCCGCCGCGCCACGGAGCGTTCTTCACTGAATAGTCCGTATAGGCCGACGGCCACATGCAGAATCCGCAATGGTGCTTGGCAGTGAAGATGATGCCCGACATGCCAGCCTCCTTACACACTCTTGCCCACTGCTTCGCATCCAATCGAGAAGGATTGAACAGCTCAGGCTTCTCGTCGCCAAAGCCCCATTCTTGGTCAGTGTAAGTGTTGAGCGAGAAATGGATGAACGCATACATTTCCATATCCTGCCACTTCAGCTGGTTCTCACTCGGCACAGGTCCACATGGCTGCGGAGGGTCAACCTTGTCTGCCACAGCAGGCAAAGACAACGACATAGCCATTGCCGTTGTCACGACAATGCGCCTGGCCATTTTGGCCACATCAAAATAAACTTTATTCATGTCTCTAACGTTAGTTTTCTCTCATTCAAGAGACAAAGATACAGATATAATCGCACTTCCCCACAAAATTGTGCTTCCAAATTGTACAATTGTTGAATTATGGGGAAGCAAAACGTCTGCATGACGTGTTCCATGTCCCCCATGATTGTCTCGCGTTACGAGCTAAAGGATAAAGATGTCACGGGCTGCGATAGTTCATCCCTGTGGAATGTCGGTATCTAGTCAATCGAACTTGTGCATTTTTTGCACAAGTTCAAACTGAGGGCAAACATTAATGAATAGACATCAAACTACTCGTGATATGAATACAACCAACAATATATACCGCCGGATTCATTTCGCTGTAATGGCGATTGAGAGCGGCGCANGTAAACTGNGAATCTCCGGCAAGGAGATGGACNACACAAAGAGNGNAAAAGTTTATTTATCGCAATTTATCGCAATTTATGAGAAATTGCGATAAATTGTATTGAGTAACGGTAATGTGACAATTAGGCCTTTCCAATCAGAATTTCAAAACGTGAACTACGTATATATCCCTTTGTCCTTCCGTTGAGAGCAATCTCAGAAAGATATTCTTTTTCAGTCAATTTCCGAAGGTCTGACTTAGCGGTTCCCGGGCTCACTCCAAAGCGGTTAATAATATCAACGGATGTGACAACCTCATCTGGATTTTCTATAAACCTATTAAGGATTTCAGCCTGACGGGGAGTGATATTACCTAAGTGTAGCAGTCTTTCTGATTTTTTCTTTTCCTTATGTTTTCTTACAAGATACTTTCTAAGTTCATCGAACGACTTTGTCAATACATTGAGGTGATAGGTAATGAAATAGCCAATATCATTAGAGTCATGCTCTGCAAAAAGATATGCTTTTTCATAGGCCTTCTTCGATCCCTTGATGATTCTGGAAATAGAAAGATATTGCACAAGCCAATAATCATTTCGCATCAGGTACCAATAGAATAGGGCTCTGGCAGTTCGTCCATTCCCATCTGCAAATGGATGATAATACCCCATAAGAAAATGTATTATGACTCCACGGATAATTGGATGTATAAATAAGGCAGGAGCGAGATCATTAAAAAATGTACAAAGTTCTTCTATGAATTTTGGTAGACACTTTGCTTCAGGAGGGGTATGTACGGTCTCCCCCGTAATCCCGTCCCCGACGACGATATTCTCTTCCTGCGTTCGGAATCTACCGGCTGCATCTTCAATATCCAGGGCACCATCCGTCATCATTGCATGGATTTGCATGATTAGTGCCGAAGTCAAATTCTCCTTGGAATGCTCTCTAATAAAATTAATTGTGTTATAATTGTTTAGAATCATTCTTTGACTCTTGTCTTTCGGACTGACTTTATTTCGAAGCATTNCTNTAGCTGCTTCTCGAGTAGTAGCGGCTCCTTCCATCTGGCTGGATGCAATGGCTTCTTCCATGATAGAGCTAATGAGATAAAGTTCCTGCGTAGTCTTGTCCTCCGGAAATATTCTGGCTGTTCCCCACGAGCCTCCAAAATTCATATCAAATTCATGACATTTGCGTTGCATCGCATTAGATAGCGAAAAGTGAATCCGGTCAAACCCCTTGATTTTAACATCTGAGCCCGCACGAACATGTTTAACTAATGTCCAGAGTTTACGAGGGGTGAGTCTAAGCGATTGAGCTCTGTATTTCACATCGCTCCAATAGAGATAATCATCGTTGATTTTTAATAATGCCTTGTGAACGTCTTCGAGGGACTGTAGATCGCTAAGGGTCTTAGGTCCCATTTCTTCAGATATTTGAGGTGGATTTTCAATCATGATATTCAANNTTTGTGCAAATATAACANTTNGTCTCAACTTTTACAAATTTGCGATAAAATTCTTCTTGTGGCATTCTAATTGTCTGATTACTACTAATACTGTTGGGGGCTAATCGTATACCGCGGCTATGTGCATAAAGAGCAAAGCAGTACCCGANATCTATCTTTTGGGTGGTGGNTAGTAAGTCNNATTTCANGTGCCCAGAACAGAANNACTATTATTANTTCTAATGCTGTTAAGTGCNGTTTTATATAAGTAAGTCGTAAAAATTAATTTATCCTAAGCCACATGGGCAAAATTGATGTTAAGTTCCGAGTCAAGTGCCGCCAGGTTGCATAGAGCAAGGAATCTGTGGAATGTCGGTCTCCGCTCTCTACATAGATGCAAACGAATGGTTCAATGTCTATCGACTATCTGAGAGAAATTCTCCACTGCCCATGCTATCAGACCCTCAATGTGAGGCATGAGACTCTTTCCAAGTTCTGTCAACGAATACTCCACGCGAGGGGGAATTTCGGCATACACACGCCTGTCGATTAAGCCATCGTTCTCAAGGCTTTTCAAAGTCTCCGCAAGCACTTTTGATGAAATGTCAGGGATAGCCTTGCCAATGACACTGAAACGGGTTGCTTCATTCTCGGACAAGACGCACAGAATCAGTATCGCCCACTTGCTGGAAAATCTTGCCACCACATTCCTCACAGGGCAGGAATGGATGGATGTATACTTTTCCAAATTTTCTTTCTGTTCCAACTTTTTCATTCTCAATAAATGTAACTTTCAGGTAAGCGACTTACTTCTTTGTAAGGTATTGTGAATATGAAAATTATAACCTAACTTTGTGCCCGAAAGCAAACGTTTCTACGCTGCAAAGTTAATAAAAAAATCATCAAAACATGAACGAGTTAAACAAAATCAACAGTGGGGCAAAGTATGCCCACGTCTCGGTTGGCAATCTGCACGATTGTAAGGACAAACAGTTTGTGAAGGACGCCACAGAAGCAACGTCCTGCGAAATCTCTTTCGGTTCTCTCCCATCGGGGGCTTCAGTCCCGTTCTTCCACAGCCATCGCGAGAACGAGGAAAACTACATCATCCTTTCTGGTGCAGGCAAATTTCAAGTAAACGACGAGGTGTTCGACATAGCAGAAGGCTCTGTCATACGTGTCTCCACCAACTGCGACCGCAACCTTAAATGCACTTCCACCGCCCCCATGACATACATCTGCATACAGGCCAAGGAGGGCAGCCTCGGCAACTACACAATGACCGACGCACAGATAACGGAACGCGAGAGTTTATTGTAATGCCCTTGCTCCAACCTGTACATACATTATAAGGAAAATTCTTGACCTGACTCAGGTAGCACATTGATGGCATGAAACAAGTCCGACATGGGAATTTCATTGTGAATTTCCATGCTGGACTTATTTTATATATCACTACATATTTTTTCAGAAATAAAAAAACGTTCTAAAATTATCAATCATACAGGATATTTCAGTATCTTTGTCCTCAACAAAAATAAAAACGTATGAAAAAATTTATTTTCTTGTGTGGAATGTTTTGCTGTACCTTGATTCATGCGTCGTCGTTTGCTCCCGAAGCACGGTGGATTACAGCTGCTAAAGGTCAAGTGAATGCAGAAAACACATGGATTGCTTTCCGACGCAATGTGGAAATCTCTCACTTGCCCATGCAAGTGGAGGCTTCGATTGCTGCCGACTCGAAGTATTGGCTTTGGGTGAATGGAAAAATGGTAGTGTTTGAAGGACAGCTCAAGCGTGGTCCTACTGCGCAGGACACTTATTTCGACCGTGTGGATTTGACGCGTTATCTCAAGAAAGGACATAATGAAATCGCAATACTTCTGTGGTATTTTGGCAAGGATGGCTTTTCGCATAACAGCAGTGGGCAGAGCGGTTTACTGTTTTCGGCTCCTGCCATCGGGTTGCACTCAGATTATCTGTGGCTGAGTCGCATACATCCTGCTTATGGCACTTGTGGTGCTCCAAAGCCTAATATGCGCCTCTGTGAATCCAGCATCAGTTATGACGGACGTTTGGACTTGGGAGATTGGCATACTGGTACCGTGCCTGACGGGTTTAAGCAGAGCCGTGAACTGGGCAGTGAGGGTTCAGCCCCTTGGAATGCCTTGGTGGAACGCCCCATTCCACTGTGGAAGGATTTTGGCGTGAAAAGAGGGAAATACACCTTGCGACAAGGGGAACAGGTGGATACCTTGCAAGTGGATTTACCTTACAATATGCAATTAACTCCCGTAATAGACGTGGAGGATGCTGTAGGCGGAAACGTTATTGACATCAAGTCTGACCACCTTTATGGTGGTGGAGAGCCTAATGTGTGGGCACAGTATGTTACTCGCCCGGGACGACAAAAATATGAGTCGCTGGGATGGTTCAATGCTGAACACCTGTATGTGTATGTGCCTCATGGGGTAAAAGTGAAATCTATCGCCTATCGCGAAACAGGCTACAACAGCGAAGAGGTAGGTGGATTCCATTGCGACGACATCTACTTCAACACTTATTGGAGAAAAGCTATGCGTACACTTTATGTGAATATGCGCGACACTTATTTCGATTGTCCTGACCGTGAACGGGCACAGTGGTGGGGTGATGGTTGTCTTCTGATGGCTGAATGTTTTTATTCTCACTCTACCTCTTCGCACGCTATGGCGCATAAGGGATTGTTAGAATTGTGTAAGCATCAACGTGATGACTATACTATATACAGTCCCGTTCCAGGTGTGTGGAACGCAGAGCTTCCTGCACAGATGCTCGCTACAGTGGGACTGCCGGGCGTGTGGAAGTACTATATGCACACTGGTGACAAAGCTACATTAGAAGAACTCTATCCTTACATTCGCAATTACCTTTCTATATGGAAATTAGAAGAAGGTGGACTTACTATTTATCGCAAGACAGAATGGAACTGGGGAGATTGGGGAGAAAACCGTGATATGCGTCTAATTTATGCAGCATGGCACTATATGGCACTGGATGCAGCTGCACGCATGGCAGATGTTCTGAATAAGCCCCACGAAGCAGAACATTATCGTACACAAATGGCTCGTCTTAAAGTAGGGTTCAATAAATGTTGGAATGGTAGTGCCTATCGTCACCCTGACTATACAGAGGAAACCGATGACCGTATACAGGCTTTGGCTGTAGTGAGTGGGCTGGCTGATGCCGACAAATATGCGGCTATCAAACATATCTTTCGTACACAATATCATTCAAGTCCATACATGGAAAAGTATGTCACAGATGCTTGCTTCATAATGGGTGATGGGAATTTTGGCATGGAACGTGTACGAGACCGTTACCGCAAAATGGTGGAACATCCTGACTATACCACTCTCTTTGAGGGATGGGGCATTGGTAGAGAAGGCTATGGCGGTGGCACTACCAATCACGCTTGGAGCGGCGGTCCCTTTATTACTATATGTGAATATCTGATGGGCGTAACTCCACTACATGCAGGGTGGAGTCGCTTTCAGGTGAAACCAAATATAGTAACCTTTGGTCAAGCATCATTGGATGTGCCAACTATGAAAGGCATGGTACATTTCTCCTTCAAGAAACACCAACATAAGACCGTGTATCGTCTCATTGTTCCAAAAGGTGCTGAGGCAGTGTACTATCTGCCTACTACAAATCTTAACCTGATAAAAGGAAAAATGCAGTATTTAAGTACCGACACTACTTTACAGCAAAAAGGATATACAACTTTGCTACTTCCTGCTGGAGAATACAAGTATAGCATCAGTTCAATGAACACCCCTTTCCATCCTCAGACGGGAAAGCATAAAATGAACCACAAGACACCTCATCGAAAATAGCAGCGCCACAGCCTCAAAATCGGAGTCCCCGACTCCGACTGACCGATGTCCCCGACTCCGACCAATCGGAGTCGGGGACATCGATTTTGACACCCTTTCAAGGGGTGAATGGCAGGAAACCAAAAAGAGGCAGAAAACTCCGTTTTATTCACCCAACATCCCTGCTCGGAATAAGAAAAGCCAAGACATCATGCTCGGTCATGACTCTTCGTGCTCCGAACAGAGACGTGTTGCTCTGCCACAGAAGTGACCTTCTGATGGGACAATCTGCGACAGTGAGACTTCGCAGATTAGAAAACTGAGGATGATTGTTCATTTTCTCCGTCACACATTCTTTGCTTTCAAGAAAAAACAATAATTTTGCATCGGTTAAAATGCCAATTCGTTAGACATGAAATCAATTTCATTGAAGACACTTGGCATTTGCATCGTCCAGACCGAGCACACGCCGAGCCTCTGGCAAGGCAACCCTTCGTCAGAGGAGGATGGGTGGGCAATAAAAGGACGACGACATATTAAGAAAGCGTCTCAACGCTTTGTTCAGGACTCTCTGAAACTTCGCAACCTTTAGATACTGTCTCGAACATAGCAACGGAGATGCCTTGGGGTGTGATTTTATCACAGCCAATGGTGTACCCTGACACATGGATTGTATCCGTTCAGTCCATGAGGTGAAGGAGCACCATGTGGTATGTGTAATCATATCGGCGTGGGCTCTCGCGTTGTCTGTTCAACAGTATCGGGCAATGCGAAGGCCTCAGAGAGTGGGACAGGCAGCAGGTAGTTCCCACGTTTTTTTATATTGTTCGTTCAGATTACCAAACTTAATAACCTCTTCAGATGGGAACCTGAAGAAAAATGTACTAATAATCATGAACGAAAACAAGTTCCTGAAAATCTTCTGCTTGCTTGCCTTTATAGCATTCGCAGCAGTAAGTTGTTGGGCAACAGCAGAGTCACTGCATTTGCTCTTATCTTCTTGGCCCGTCATTATGTGCTGGGTTGTAACAATTGGTTTCTTCTTCATCGCATCATGGGGAACTAAACTGATTGTAGATAGCTTTAATCAGCAAATTTATCTTGAGAAGCGAGGCTTGCGACTTGTTGGCGGTCTGCTGATTCTGCTGATATTTTGGCTTGTATGCAGTATGCCAACAAACACGCACACCTTCTTGTATCGCAGTGTAATCAATGACAAAGTAACAAATGACATTTCCGCAACCAAAGGGTATCTCGCTCAAATTAAAGACAACACAGTGACCGACACGAAGATAAAGATTAAATGTGCCGAAATCAGAAACAAGGTTGAAATTAAGTTGGGTGAACTGAAAGCCGAAATAGAGAATGACGCTAATCCAGGATTTGGTCCCAAGGCAAAAGAGATTCTGAGAGAATTTGCCGGATTGCTCGGTGTCGCCAAGATTGAGCCTCTTACGTTCAAAGGCAGTTCCGTTCAGGACCGACAACGCCTCTACGATGCTTATCGAACAAAGATTTACACGCTCCTCGAGAGCCGCCTGCTAAATATAGTCAAGGAAATGACTCCTCCTAACAATAATCACCAAAAGCAGGCTGCGAAGGATTACAAGAATCTTGAACTTGTTGAGAAGTATATCAATGATGGAACCTATGATTTGAACGATGCAAATGACATCAAGACTATCTGTGACAAGCTCAATGCTGGTTATGCCACAATCAAATCCTACAAGCAGTTCGTTGACTTCAAAGATGAGAATGACGAAGTTGCATACACTGCGCCTAATGCCGTTACGAAGGTAAAGAGGGTGATTAGCGTGTTCGACGTGTGGGAGGACTTCATGAAAGGTGAATATGCTGGTCATGGCTTCTTCTTTTGGATAATCATCTCCATCCTCGTTGATGTCGCAGCGTTTGTTTTCTTTGATATAGCCTTTAAGAAACGTGACGAATAAGAAGTATTAACTCATAAAATAGTATATATTATGCCAATATCCGACAATTTTATACCTACGACTGAATCGACAGTTCTTTCAGAGAATGAGACTATTGTAGTGCCAGAACAGCCGACGGAATTCATTCAGACAGATGAAACTTCCGCACAATCAGACAATAGTGTACATGGGTTAAGTGCGGCTGAATTGAACGACCCGAACAGTATCCNTGTCACCGNCTNTGACCCCAATGCCCCACTTGTCATTCTTTTCGGTCCTCCTGCATGTGGCAAAACGATGACGCTCGTCAGAATGACCCGCTTTTTGAAGTCCGAAGGCTATATTGTATCACCGATTCGCACGTTCCGCCCAAGTTCTGATAGCAACTATGCAGACATTTGTGCTCACTTTGATGAAACCATGAACAGCGACAATGCAGCTGAATCTACCAACCGCATTAGTTTCATGCTTGTTGAAGTGATGAAGAACGGACATCGCATCTGTCAGATTCTCGAAGCACCTGGTGAGTATTACTTTAATCCACAGAAGCCCAATGCAGGGTTTCCTAACTATGTGAACACNATCATTGCAAGCTCANACANAAAGGTGTGGANGATNATGGTTGAACCCGACTGGATGAACCAAACAGACAGGTCTAACTATGTAACTAAGATNACCCATTTGAAACAAAANATGANGTCAAGGGATTGCGCTGTATTCGTACTCAACAAAATAGACTTAACCAACTNTGTACGAAGCATTGGGAATATCAATGTAACAGCCGCTATCAGAGAGGTTGAGAATCTCTATCCCAACATCTTTGTTCCTTTCAAAAATCTTAATCCCATCACAAGGTTCTGGAAAGAGTATAATTGCGACTTCGTTCCATTCCAGACGGGATGCTATACCGAATCCGTCAACGGATTGACCTTTCAGGAAGGTCCACGCGAGTATTGCGTAAAATTATGGAAGTGTATCATGAATCATATAAAAGGCTAAATACGNATTATTTATGGAAATTAAACTCTNTACTCATGGTGTCCCAAATNGTCANANCATTTNGNGCAACCCCGANACAGATGCTCAGTACATTGAGACATTCTATGGTCGTAAGTCAAGTGTCCCTTCACAGATGCTTGTAGAGGTTATGCAGTTTGCTGGTAAGACGAACGCTTACTACACTTATTTCTGCAATGGCAATTTTCAGGACAATGGAGGTCGCCCTGGTGGCTACTTTGCTCTGACATTGCGCATCAACCACTATTACAAGGACGTTAAGAATATCTATAACCTGCTTGAGGCTGCTTTTAACAAATTCATCATAGGCAGCGTTTTGGAGCAGACAAACGATGGATATCGCTTCTTAGTATCACAATTAGACCAACAAGGCAAACTCTTCAAAGACCTTGACAGCGAACTGAAACATTATCTGACGCAGTTCTCCAGCAACAATGACTTCGTTTCACTCGGTGGCTTCAAAAGCAACGGAGTGAACGAGTGTAAAGCAATAAATGTTTTAGAAGCATTGCCGTCTGTCGTGATGAACCATGTGAAGTCAACTGGAAAGACTTCTGTTTCATCGTTTCATCCAACCTCTAAAGAACAACAAATCATCAATAAGTGCCAAAACAAAATAAAAGCAGTACAGAATGATGCTAACCAACAGATTGCTGCTATCAACCAAAAGGCACAGAACGAAATAGCCATAATTAAAAGCAGTACAAAGAAAGAAGCACAAGCNANNAAGGCTGAATACCAAGCTTACAAAACAAAGTACGAGGATGCCCAGTCGGAATTAGACAAGGCGAACAAAGTCATTGCAGATATAAAGAGAGGGTTGGACATTTCTTTGAGAAACGTACCACCTACACATATCTATTCTGAAACACCAAAGAGGAACTTTGGGTTTATGAATGTGGTAAAAAATCTGCATCCATTCATTGATTTCTTCTTATTGATATTTCTTATTGGTATTGTAAGCATTACGTCAATCTCCAAGGGTTGCAACTCCAATAAAACGTCTGACACACCAGCGGACAATACTTCTGTTTCTGTGACTGCAACAGATACAGATACAACCAAAGAACAAGAAGTTAAAGAAGATTCATTAAAGAATGCACAACCCATTATTAAGTTATAACTTATTATATGAAGTATAATCGTATTGTCCCCATTCTTTTCGCCTGCATGATAATCTCATGTGGTGAAGAGAAGAAAAAGCAGCTTCCTTTCTATGATTCTGTTGACATAGAGTCAGATTCTCTTGAAACCACCATAGAAATAGGTCAAGACTACAACGAAATGAGTAACGCTAACATCATCTCTGTTCCCTTCAAGGNACAGAGAGGTGTTAAGTACGTCAATGTCTCAGTCAACGGATTTGNCTTTGANATGNTATTAGACACAGGTTGTTNANGCACTCTCATCTCTGTGGCAGAAGCTAACTATCTGTATCAGNAAGGCTATCTTNNTAACGNTGACATNCTCGGTACNACNCAGTCACAGATTGCCGATNGAAGNATTNTGGAAAACATGGTCATCAACCTTAAAGAGGTTATTATTGATGGCAAAATCCTATGTTCTGATGTGACAGCAACCGTTTCGGCAAACAACGATGCTCCCCTGCTGCTTGGGAATGAAGTTCTCAATCGTGTGGCTGCATACGCTGTAGATAATAAAAACAAAACAATTAATTTCAAGTTAAAATAATCTATGAATGCATCAGTTTATCTGTTTGGAGAATTTAATGATGTCTATACTCAATATCCAGATGACTACACCATTTCAATCTTCAAGAAGTTCTTGG